>JAKISK010000012.1 GCA_021648625.1 Thiomicrorhabdus sp.
GGCGATGATGATGTTGCGCCAAGTGGAATTTGCGTTGGTCGATTTTGAAATGCACGCCTTTTATGATGAAAAATCAGTGGAGCCCATTGAGCAGTTATTGGCTCGAATTCGAAAAGAGGTCGCGGTGATTCTGCCTCCCGAATACACCCGAACCATGCACAGCTTTAGCCATATTTTTGCAGGCGGCTATGCCGCAGGCTATTTTAGTTATAAGTGGGCAGAGGTATTATCGGCCGATGCCTTTAGCCTGTTTGAAGAGACGGGAATTTTAAATGCCGAGACGGGTGCTAAGTTTAAAAATACCATTTTAGCGGCAGGAGGGTCGGTGGATCTAATGGTATTGTTTAAAGCGTTTAGGGGCAGAGAACCTAATATTGATGCGTTATTAAGGCACAGTGGTATTGCAATTTAAAAGAGTAGGGGGGGGAGAAAATTTTATGATGCATTTTTTACGCGCCAACCCCTCCTTTTTTAGCCTGTTTATTTGTCAGTTTTTAGGCGCTTTTAACGATAACTTGTATAAAAATGCGATGATTATGTTCATCACATTTAAATTAAGTCACTCCACAGAACAGACGGGTTTGTTGATTACGTTGGCGGCGGGTCTGTTTATTTTACCTTTCTTTTTGTTCTCCTCTTTTGCCGGTCAACTGGCCGATCGTTACCCAAAATCTATGCTCATTCAAAAAATCAAACTTGCTGAAATTTTGGTGATGTTAGTGGGTGCGCTGGCGTTAGTCAGCCAACAGTTAGAGCTGTTATTTTTTACGCTGTTTTTAATGGGCACGCAGTCGGCCTTTTTTGGCCCGTTAAAATACTCGGTTTTGCCAGAGTTATTGGACGATAAAGCCTTAATGAAAGGCAATGCGTTATTGAGCAGTTCTACCTTTATTGCCATTTTATTAGGCTCTATTTTGGGTGGTATTGGCGTGCTGGTTGAAGGCGGTACAGAGGTTATGGCCGTGTCTGTTATTTTGGTTGCTATATTGGGTTATGCGGTCAGTTTATGGATGAAGCCCACGGTTGTTTATCAGCCAGACTTGGTGATTGAAAAGAATATCATTAAAAGCACTTGGCAGATGGTGGCACAGTGCCGTCACTATAAAATGCCTTTTTTTGCCCTGCTGGCGATCTCTTGGTTTTGGTTTTTAGGCGCGACGTTGTTGAGCCAAATACCGGCCTTGGTTAAATACGATTTGCAGGCAGATGACACGGTGGTGGTGACTTTTTTATCCGTGTTCTCTATTGGAATTGGGTTAGGTGCCGCATGGGTAACACAGCAATTTAAAGGCAACGTGCATTTAAAGTGGCATGGGGTGTTTTTACTGGGTATCTCACTCTGTTTTGGCTTGATGGTTTGGGTTATAACACATTATTCCCCCCCCTTAAGTGCCTCAACAGACAGTTTAATGAACTTAGGATCTTTTTTAGAGCAGGGCGCTTTAAGCAGTTTATTGCTGTTACTGTTAATACTGGCCATGTTGGGCGGTGCATACATTGTGCCACTGTATACGTTATTGCAAAAACAAACCCCAGAACCGCTGCGTGCTAGAATGATTGCCGTAAACAATATAATGAATGCACTGTTTATGGTGTTGTCGTCCATATTCATTATGATAGGGTATGCGCTGTCATTGAGCTTGATGACGATGTTTGTCTGGCTGGCGATATTTAATACATTGGTTGCATTGTGTATTCATGTGTTACCAAAAAGTAACGATTCAGCGGCTGAGTTTTTATTAAAAATAAGATAGGAAAGAGTAATGAAAGGGTTATTTAAATTTTTTGCCAAACAATTGTTTAAGGTGTTGTATCGCGTTGAAGTCAAAGGGTTAGAGCACTACCACGCGGTGGATCAAACCCAACAACCGTTATTGATTATCGCCAACCATGTCTCCAGTTTAGATGGTCCAATCATCGATCTTTTTATTCCCGGTGAAACCTCATTTATGGTGGACGCAGGCCACACCAAAAAGTGGCACGAACGCTTTATTTTAAGCATGACCCACTACTTTAAAGTCGATTTACAAAGCCCTTATGCCGCCAAACACATGATTAAAGAGTTGAAAAAGGGCAGTCAGTGCATGATTTTTCCAGAAGGCCGTGTGACCACCACGGGCAGCTTAATGAAGGTATATGATGGCACAGGGTTGGTGGCCGATAAAACAGGCGCGATGGTACTGCCTATTCACATCAGTGGGGCGGTTTACAGTAAGTTTTCCTATTTAGACGGCAGTAAGTTTGCCTACATTAAGCAGTTTTGGTTTCCTAAAATTACCTTAACCCTTCGACCCGCTAAAAAAATGACGGATGCCCGCGGGTTAAAAGGGCATAAAAAACACAAGGTACTGACCAGTCAAATATCCCGTTTATTACGGGAAGGTATTTATTACGGAAATGTGAAAAAACAGTCTATTTTTGCAAGCCTAATTGAAACAAAATCGACCTTTAGAGCAAAAGAGGTCTGTGTTGAAGATGTGAATGGCCAAGAACTCAGTTTAAAAAAATTGACGTTAGCGTCGATTATTTTAGGAAAACAACTGCAAAAAGTGCTGAAGGATGAAACCCATGTTGGTTTAATGTTGCCCAATGTGGCAGGAATGCCCGCCAGTTTTTTTGCTCTGCAAGCCTATGGTTATGTGCCAGCTATGATTAACTTTACCTCTGGCATTGCCTCCATTAAATCGGCGTGCGATACCGCGAGCCTTAACAGCATTATTACCTCTAAAAAGTTTGTAGAGGTCTTTGAACTGCAACCTTTGATTGAGTCCTTATCCAATGACATTCGTTTTATTTACTTAGAAGATATTAAAGAGAAGATAGGGGGGGGGAAGAAAATTTCAGGGCTGTTAACCTGCCCAAGAAAATTACCTGGATTTCGTGTTGATCCTAAAGAGTCGGCGGTTATTCTGTTTACTTCGGGTTCTGAAGGCACACCCAAAGGGGTGGTGTTATCGCACGATAACTTAAACAGTAACATCGCTCAAATTCGTTCCTTAGTGACGTTATTACCGGGCGAAACCATATTAAACGCACTGCCTACTTTTCACTGTTTTGGCTTAACCGCAGGTATGCTATGGCCAATTTTAAGCGGTGCAAAAGTGTATTTGTATCCCTCCCCCATTCATTATGCGATTGTGCCAGAAATGGCTTATCAAAAAAATGTAAAACTGATGTTTGGAACCGATACCTTTTATTCTGGCTACGCACGTAAAGCGAATCCGTATGACTTTTACAGTGTAAAGGGGCTAATTGCAGGGGCAGAGCGTTTACGTCCTGAAACCCGAACGCTGTATGCCGATAAGTATCATAAACCGATTTTTGAAGGATATGGGGTGACAGAAACCACACCCGTTTTATCGCTTAATACGCCTTTAGCCTTTAAAAATGGATCCGTTGGGCAATTTGTTCCAGATATCTCTTATCGTTTAGAGCCTGTCGATGGCATTAGTGAAGGAGGGCGTTTATTTGTAAAAGGCCCCAATATTATGAAGGGCTATTTAATGCCAGATAATTCAGGCGTTCTTCTCCCTCCAAAGGATGGCTGGCATGATACAGGTGATATTGTGGACGTGGATGAAGACGGCTTTGTTTGGATTAAAGGCCGCGCCAAACGATTTGCCAAAATAGGCGGTGAGATGGTCTCTCTAACCGCAGTGGAAGCCTATATTAATCAAGCCAGCCCAGAAGGGCATCATGTTGTGGTCTCTGTGGCAGATGAGCGTAAAGGAGAGCGTTTAGTGTTAGTGACGGATGATCCAAGCTTATCCAGAAGCACGATTATTGAGGCGGCCAAAAAGAGACAGCTCTCTGAAATCATGATTCCTAAAACGACGATATTAGTTGAGAAAGTTCCCGTATTAGGAACTGGAAAAACCAACTATCCAGAGGTTCAAAAATTGGCAGAGCAGAATTTTACTTCGGTGAAGTAATCGCATCAAACAGAGTAAGTTTTAAAAGCCACTCAATAGAGCGCTTTTTTGATATGATCCATTACGTATAAAATACAGTAAAGGCTTCATCATGCAAAAAATAATTCAAATAGCTTCCGTTTTCTTATCGCTTTCTTTGTTAAGCGGGTGTCAGTTTTCTAATGTAAAACAGAGTAACTCTGCGTTAAGTGACGGCACGGGTGAAGTCAGTCCACTTGTGATTGATTCGGGTACCGTCATTACCGACAATCAACAGGCGTTTGAAGAAAAACTTGCGCTGATTAATCAAGCCACAAAATCCATAGATTTGGTGTATTTTATCTTTTCAGATGACTACAGTTCATCGGTATTGGCGAGTCATTTAATTGCCGCCAGTCAACGTGGGGTAAAGGTTCGTTTATTGGTTGACTATGTAACAAACTACAGTCGCTTAGACTGGTTTTCGATGTTGGAAGCAGAAGGGGGGGGGAATTTAAGTGTGCGTTTTTACGGTCGCCCAACCTACAATATGATTAAAGATGCCGTTTACATGACCTTAGGTTGCAACGATTCGGCACCCAGAGCGGACAAAAGTGCGTGCAGTAAAGAAAAACTGGCCAAGATTGAACGAATTTTTCAATCCGAAAAAATAGAGGGTGTTTCTGCTGAATCGCTTAATATATCGAATATAAATTTAGCCGAATCGGGACTGTTTTTATCGGGATTTTATGGCAAAAATACCGATGCTATGACGCTTGCCATTGAACAAGGGCAAAAAATATTCATTGATCGCATGAGCTTAAAGGGCAATGAGGGAAGGTTTAGTCAAGCAAAACAGTTTAAACATCTTGGTAAACTTTATTGGAAATCGCGCACAGGACCAGCTTACAAACGGGTGTTTAATCGCATTAAAACCGCGCTTGCATTTCAACATTATGGCGATGCATTAAACCCTGTGTACGCCTCTTTTTCGCAATTTTTACCTATTGAACGACAAAATATAGGTGAAGCCGCAAGAGATTGGGACTTTTTTACCGATTACGCACACCATAAATTGTTATTGGTAGATAACCAGTCTTTTATTTTAGGCGGTCGAAACATTGAAGACGCCTACCACATGCACCCAAATTCACTGAGTGCAAAATACACCTTTATGGACACCGATTTAACCATTCATTTATCTGAACCAAACCGTAAAATGCAGCACCGTTTTGAAGCGTTATGGTCTTTTGTTCGCACGGCCTCGTTATCAGACGTTCGACAACATGCGCCCAATGATTTTATTGCCAATTGGTACTGGGCAAATGATGCATGTTTAGAAGCCTTTCAGTTGAAAGGGTGTCGTACAAATTGGTTACACCGAGTAAATTTAAGCTTACAAGCACGCATTGATCTTGAAAAAACAAAATTAGAAGAAAACCAAGAAACCTATCAAGCAGAGTACCAACCCTCCAGTACGTTTGCTAAGGGTTTTCCATCTTTTTCTGTTGCGCCAATGGCGATTGGAACGTACCTTGAAAATTTAGCCTACCGTGCAACCGATGCAAACCAACAACGGCAGTTTGGAGCAAGGAATCATCAAACGTTGCGAAGCAATAAAAACATTCATGCTTACTGGTTAAAAAAGTTAAAAGAGCAGTGCTCTGTTAAGGATAAATCCCCCAGAGAGGTCTATTTTTACAACGCCTATTTTTTCCCCCCCCCTAATATGATGTTGGCATTTAAAGCCTTGATTGATGGTTCCAATGATTGTCGTCATGTGACCTTAAATATCATTACCAACTCGGTAGACAGCACCGATTTAGTGCCCGTTAATATTTTGGCCAGCCACAGCTTAAAAGCGTTTGCCGATTTTTACACAAAACAGTTTAATAAAAATAGAAGTGCAACCATTCGTTATTTTGAATACCAAAAAACAGAAGATAAGCCATTGTCACTGCACAGTAAAGTGACTTTATTTAATGACGCATTGGTGATTGGGTCGGCAAATTTAGATGTACGTAGTTATTTTATGGACACCAATAATGCACTGGTGATTGAGGACGATAGCGAATTGATAAATCAGTATCAACAATACCTAGAAGCACGAATAAACAGCCCCGATTTATTAAAACTTAAAAACGTAGAGCTGAGTTCCAAAACATTTGAGATGATGGCCGTGAATGACCGTCAGTTATTGCAAGCATCGTTAGACAAATATGCGGTACAAAACAGGCTGTCTAAAACACAACACCAAGCGTTGATTCAAAAAATGGAAGAACTTACAACCGCCGCTTATCAATTAACCAAGCGTTTATTAGAGAGTGATTCAAGCCTTGAACAACAACGAATAAGTGAACGGTTTTATCAGCTGTTTAAAACGATTTAATTTTAGACTGAAACCAACCAAAAAAGGCGTTCAATTGAATGCCTTTTTTGATTTTAGGAGCTTATTATCTAAGAGTGTTCTCGATTAAAAATCATTAAATAGGGTTTAAATACAAACAAACGATTGCGTTGCTTCCCTGTCATTTCTTCTAAAATCTTGAGTTTAACAAGGTCTTTAATCAGTGCTGATGCGGTATTGGTTTTAACATTGAGCAATAAATTAAAATTGGCAAAATATAAAGCGATCATGAGTCGTCCCAAACGACCATTACCATCTAAAAAAGGGTGAATTGTTTCAAACTGATAATGCAACAGTGCAATTTTAATTAAATGCGGTACGTGACAATCTTCATTATGAATAAACTGCTCTAAATCACTCATAAGATGAGGCAAATCATTGCAGTGGGGGGGGATAAAAATGGCATGTTGTAAACTCATCCCAATCCAGTTTTGGCTTTGCCTAAACTCACCTGGCAATTTGGTATCACCACGTACTCCTTGCATTAGGGTTTTATGGGTGAAGCGGTTGGACAGTGGTAAAGCCTCCAGTTGTTCAATTGCTGTATTGATAGCCTGAATATAATTTTGTACCTTTACCCAGTCATTTCGTTTTTCAGGTTCAATACTTCAACATTAAGGAATGCCTCCTGCATATTAGTTTGTGTTCCTTCCAAGCGAGTGGATTCAGTTGCCTCTTTAGTTATGTGCATACGAATAAAAAAATCCACATCAGGAACTAACTGGGAATAAGCATTTACTCCCCCACAGCACGATCAGCTTCACTTAATAGGGTTAATAATTCACCATCAGTTATTTCCCATGCATGATTTATCAGCGTAGGAGAGAAGCTTTTATATTGATATTGTTCGACATACTTTCCTGAAATATAGTCATTGATGTTCATTGTTATGTTTAAAAACCTTGTTGACTTATTATGTCAAAAACCAGTGATAAAAACTACATAATGTCAATTTTTGACTATTTTTTGACATTATTGTTTTTTAATGTTTATTATTCTGGGGGTTATTATGGGGGGGGGGTAATATTGAATAGACTTGATTAAGAGTCAAAACGTTTCACGTGAAACGTAGTGAAATCTGGCATTAAGGGGTTTTTTAGACAGGAACAATTTTTTTAAATAGCGCATCATACCGATAGTGTTGAATTTGCTTATTAACAATTAATTCGATGGCTTGGTTAATCACATTAAGCGGTGCAACAAACCACTCACGGGGTTGGTGTATTCTTCCTTTGTTGTCAGTGACTTCTAAGTCCAAACAAACCTCTATAAAAAACCGATGAAGTAAATTTTCAAACTTTTGGGTATTCATATTGTAAGCTTCATATTCAGCGACTATGCTTACGGGAGCCATTAAATAGGTCGGCTCATTTTCTGCATTGGCAATTCGTTTTTTTACGGTTGTGGTTGAAAACCCCACCTTATATAAATGCTCAAGGTGTTGAATTTCAATATTTGTACTCAATGAGTTAAGTATATAAATATGCCCTGATAATTCGTCCTCTTTTTTAATAAGACCTAAGTTTTCCTGAAATTCGGCATTAATTTGATCGGCTGTTTGGGTAACAATTTTCCCCCCCTTATATAACGACTTTGCCAAAGACCGATATAACATATTGGATTCGGTTCCATTTTCAAAAATACAGCGGGTTCGCCCATCTTTTCTAAATCGTTTACCTTCAATGGTTTTTTCAGGAGAGCTGATATCAATGCGTTCTAAATATAAAAGAACGCCACCTAAAATATAATAATTTTTCTCAACCAATGCTTCACCCTTATCGGTAAAAGAAATCAATTTTCGCTTATTTTCTTTAAGCTCTTTTTGAACATTAATAAACTGATTTTCATACTCTTTAAAATGCTTACAAGGCTTACGCTTCGCCATATAGTCCGTTAAGACCCTTGATTTTGAGGGTAAGTTTTTTAAGTTAAAAATATCTGTTGTGTCACCTTCCTCTGTTCCGCCTAACAAGCCCAACGGATCAGTCTCTAGTACATCCTCAACCGTTTCAATAGTCAGTGGTTCGGGTATTTCTACATCGTTTAATAATCCGTGTTTATCTAGGTCTAATAACAGAGAGGCTTTTTCAGGACTTTCTTTAAGGCCTTCTAAACGACTAAAGAGCCTACGTTCGTTAATATCACGACTTTTTTGTGGTTCATATCCATTATCATCAATAAACTGATTAATCTCTTTAAAGGAGGCTTTAAGGCGGTTATCTGGGCTAATAATAGACGATACATTAGGCTTAGCCTTTAGAATATCCAAAGGATCATTTTCAAGAATATCTTTTAGTTCTTTTTTAAAATCAATCATAGAAATGTCTATTGTCTGCGTCGTTTATTTCTAAGATACACAATTGCTTCAGCCATGCGTTTTTCTTGTGGATCACTGGAATGAATATTGGGTTCTCGTTTCACTTTTTCCATAAAAGCGGGGATTTTATCCCGATAAAGAATAACCGCCTCTTCATCCGTCATTTCAATACGGCCTGCATCAATTGTATCCTGAATGGTTTTTAGCAAGTTCGCCGTCACATTTTTAGACAATACCTCAAAGGCCTTTTGAAATGGGTTTATCTTGTCAATTAAATCAATGTGCAACTCATCAATATTGACAAACTTATCCGCCATTCTAATAAATTTTTTATTCCCAACTTCTTTTACTTCACCATTTTTGATAGCCGAATCCACCACAACATGCTGTCGAATAACCTCAAGCTCTTCATTTGATAAATCAGGATAGGCTTTTTGAATGATTTTAGGAATTAACACCTTATTAATGACCTCTGGGTCAATTACATCACTGGGCAGTGCTTTTAATAACTGTTCATCTTGTAAAATTTTGGCTTTTAAATCATTTAAATCATTTTCAACGATCTGCTTTACACGCTCTGTACTTGGCTCTTTAAAGCCAGTGACTTTAATCGTTCCAGCTTCATTTTCTTCATCCGGAAATTTTCGGGTTTTAAAAATAAAATTAGGGGCTAATACTTGCTCCATTAATAGGGATGCACTAATGGCCTTTAGCATATTGTTTACAGACAACTTAACCGCATCATTCTCCGCATCTGGCTGGGCAATCAAGTTTGTAAACTGTGAGTGAGTTTTATTCTCACTATCGCGCGTGGCACGACCAATAATTTGAATAATTTCCGTTAAAGAGCCACGATAACCCACCGTTAAAGCGTGTTCACAATAAGGCCAATCAAAGCCCTCTTTTGCCATACCAAGTGCAATGATTAAATCCAAATCATCCACCGTGCTCATCCCTTGTAAAAAGGCACTGACTTTATCTCTATCCTTAGGATTATCATTAACCAAATCTGCGACTTTAATAACCTTGCCATCTTTATGGCGTTTTACATGAAGCAAACCAGTATTTTCATCTTGATATTCAACGTCCCCGATAATATCGAGAATTTGATCCACCTCTTTATATTTGTCCTTGGTCGATTCACCCGCATTTACATTTGGAATATGCAAAATAGTTTTTTTATCGGTATCCAGCACCTCATCAATCGCCGTTAAATAGCTGCGTTGATAAAAGTGATAACCAATCCCCAAGGTTTTTAAATATTTATAGCCATTTAACTGCTGATAATAGTTATAGACCACCTTAGTAAATTTGGCCTCCTCCTCAGGCAATAAAACCGGCACGCTGTCACCCCTAAAGTACGAGCCCGTCATAGCAATAATATGCGCCGATGTATTACGCATAATGGAGCGCATTACCTCCCCTAAACGATTTTCTGCATCAGCAGAAATATGATGAAACTCATCAATGGAAATCAGGCAATGATTAAAATCACTCTCTTTCACTGCATCAAACGCAAAACGTAAGGTTGCATGAGTACACACTAAAATAGTGGCAGATTTATCTTTCATAAACGCCACAAAAGAACCCACTTTACTGGAAGCACCATCCCCACCAGCAGTGCACAAGTTATATTTGTTTTCCACCTTCCAGTCTGCAAAAAAACCGTGATCGGTTAAATCGGTACTGGCAAAAGAGCTGCCAATAGAGCGTTCAGGCACTGCCACAATCACCTTTTTAATGTTTTGGTTATATAATTTATCCAATGCCAAAAACATCAAAGCGCGAGATTTACCCGAGGCAGGCGGAGCTTTTAATAATAGGTATTGTGCATTTTTGGCAACAAAAGCTTTTGCCTGCATATCACGCATACCCATGGGGTTGGTATTTAGGCTGTCGCCTGTTTGGGCGTAGGTTACGTCTACAAAATTTGGCATGGTTCTTATGTCCTGTTTTTTACAGCGTGTTCAAGTGCTTTTATCTCTTCTAAATCCGTTAAGTCAGCTTGTTTTGCTTCAAATTTTTTGCGTTTTTGATCAAAGTCTAAGTAAGTTTTTTCAACCGTTTGTTTCATCCGTGCATTGCTTATACTGCCTGCGCTGCTCAGAACCGATTTATCATTAAATATTAATACTTTATCTACATTTTCTTGCCAAAATTTCATAGTTATATCAATGCGATCTTTTACGCGTAGCTCTGCGGTTTCTAAAAATATAGTGACCAAGCGATTGAGTGTATCAACTTCATCCTCTGTGAGATAGTTTTTGGCAATCACAATGTCTTGTTTACGCACCACTGTGCCTTTCCAAGACATTAGCCCCATATTCTCCTTGCTGGAATCTGCTCTATCATCAATAATTTCAGTAGCTGTTTTTTGAGTGACGGCAAAGAGTAATTTATTTTGTGTTTCTGCAAAAAACATATGTGTTGCTTTGTCACTGCTATCGTAATCACTGCACAGTGAAAATAAATCACGTATTTTTTGATAAAATCGTTTTTCAGAAGCGCGAATGTCACGAATACGCGCTAAAAATTCATCAAAATAATCTGGGCGACCATCTGGGTTTTTTAAACGCACATCATCCATGACAAAGCCCTTTAACAGGTACTCTTTTAAGTTATTATTTGCCCAAATTCTGAACTGTGTGCCCCGTACCCCTTTCACCTTAAAACCAATGGCAATAATCATTTCTAATGAATAATGTTGTGTCGCATAATTTTTACCATCTGCGGCAGTTGTCAAGTATTCTTTGACAACTGAACCCTCTATTAACTCTTTGTTTTTTAAGATATTGTTTATATGGGTAGAGATATTTTGCTTAGAGGTGTCAAAAAGTGTTGCTAACTGGTTTTGAGTCATCCAAACCATGCCATCTTGTGCATACAGTGATACGGATACTTTGCCATCTACCGTGTTATAAATAATAAGGTTGGATTGATTATTATTTAGCATCGTTCTTTACCTTCTTGTTTGCGGTATTTATTTTCTCAGCCGCAATCATTTTTTCATACAACTTAAACAAATACTCAAGGCGCTCTTCATCGTTTTTAAAAGGGGTTTTGCGATAGCATTGCTCTACGGCTAAATCCATATCGTGATGTGCTTGGCGCAAGCCTTTGGGCATTTTGTCGGGATCATAAAGTTCGGCCATGGTTTTTTCGGGGTGTTTTTCGCGTTCGTCCAATACGTTGAAGACATGGTCTTCGAGGCTGGTTTTTTGAGCCTTAGTGATGTCAGGGAAGGGGAAGGTGTTGTAGCACAGGGCGGATGAATAACGGTAATCGGTTTTAAGGCGACCGGCTACGGCGCGTACCCATGTCATGTGGATGCGGGAGGAGATTATGGAGAATGTGTATGTTTCAGCATTATCAACTACATAAATTTGATTAGATGCAATAACATCTTCCGATAAAAAAGCTATTGGTATATATGTTCTTCTCTCAGATGAAATAGTTGGAAAAGCAAGATATGTTGCTGATGGTTGACGGTTTTCTGCAAACCTATGTGGATTAGCTCCAAGTTTTTTTGTAGCCTCTCTTTTACTAGCTAATCTCCATTTCCTTACTTTTTCAATTTTTTCGTGAAGTACAGGCACTTTTAAAGCATCTTTTAATTGACTGTTTTCTATCCATACACAGTACCTATCTCCTCCTTGAATTAGTTCTTTTGCGCCAGCAAATCTCTTCAAAAAGGGGGAAGAATTAGGGAATCTACTTATTATTAATTCTCGTTCTTGCTTTGAAATAGTGTAGTTTCCATCATCTAAAGCAAAGCTTCCATAATTTATAGGATTTAAAGATGAAACTTGTTTTCTTCTATTTTGAATATAAATATCGCTAGCATTTGAAAGGTATGCGTTTATATGTTGTATTTCTGAAGCCAAGTTATTATTAAAAAGATACTTGGCTTCTTTAGAGCTTGAAGCTCTAACCCCAACTACAACACACGTTACACCAGCATTCCCTTTCGCGTTGTTTGTCCATTTGAAGGATTGATGTGCAAAAAATATTTCTAACGTGTCAAGGATATGCGGCCAAAGCATTGCAACTTGAGTGCCTTGAGAAATGGAGTTAGTGGATACAAATGCATATTTGGCAGTTGAGTTCCGAATATACTTTGAGGCTTTTATAAACCAGCATGAGATATAATCAAGGTTGTTATAGCCTTTTACATCTCCTAAAGCTATTTTCATATCTTCTTTTTGCTCTTTACTTTGATTTCTCGCACCCAAATAAGGCGGATTCCCCAAAATATAAATTTCAGCCCCATCCTCTTTCGGACAAACGTCCCCCCAGTTTTTCCGTGTCGCATTACCACAAACAATATGCCCTCCGTCCTGCAAGGGCAGTGTCGGTTTAGCACTGCCAAAAACGTCTTTAAACGCCAGATTCATTTGATGCTCTGCCAGCCACAAAGAGAGTTTGGCGGTTTCATGGGCAAAGTCATCCAGTTCAATACCATAAAACTGGGTGAGTCGTATGCCTGAGGTGGCAGTATTCCATTTGGTATCGAGTGGTTGTAGCTGTTTAAAAATTTCAATTTCCAGTCGGCACAGCTCTTTGTAGGCAATAATCAGGAAATTACCTGAGCCACAGGCAGGGTCAAACAGGCGTAGGTGATAGAGTCTGTCGAGCAGTTTGGTGAGTTTTTTCTCGTTGTTTTTTTCAGATTCAACGGCCTTTTTTAATTGCTCTTTTAAGTCATTTAAAAACAGTGGTTCAATCACCTTCATAATGTTGGCAACCGAGGTGTAGTGCATTCCCAAACTACCGCGTTGGTCACTGTGCACCACCGCTTGCATCATGGAGCCAAAAATATCGGGGTTGATCTGCTTCCAGTTAAGCTTGCCTGCGTCAATAATCATTTTTCGCGCTTTGGCATTGAGTTTGGGGGCAGGGTGGTTAACGGCAAACAGTCCGCCATTGACATAAGGAAATGCTTTGATGTGAGCGGGTTCGTTGGTGCGTTTTTCAATGTTCATTATCTTAAACAGGGCAATGAGATAATCCTGTAAATCACTGCCATCTTTTTGGGTGTGTGATGCAATGGCATTGGTAAATAGGCCTGCTTTAAAAATGCCAGTGTCTTCAGCAAAAAGGCAAAATAACAGTCGTGACAAAAAGATATTGAGTGCGTGGCGCTCTTTTTCAGTCTCAATATGATTTTCTTGAATAATAATGTCGTAAAGTTGCGCCAGTTTTTCGGCGGCTTTAACATCTGCAAGGTTTAAGCTTTGAATTTGGGTTTTTTCCATCCCCGCCCACGGTAGAAAAAAAGCGTAATTTTCGCTGAGTTTTGAGAAGGAAATATCAAGGGTATCGCCTATTTTAGTATCGATCGCTAACAGCGTATTAAAGTCGGTAACAATCATAAAACGTGGGTTTTGTTTTAAAATGGTTTGGTCTTTTTTGGCATCATCAATGGTGAGATGAAGGTCTTGTTCTTTTTCGACCTTAAAAAAAACATTTTTTTTCCAAAGAAGCTCATTTTTATTTTTAGACTGGTTGTAGTCGCCTTTTTTGAGGCGTGTAATCGAGGATTTTGGAAACTCATAAAGTCGCAAAAAATCATAGATAAACTCGTTTTGATCGAGTGGCTCTACTAAGGACTGAATGGCGTGTTCTAACGAGTTTAAATCCATGGTAATAAGGCTCTGTTATTTTGTAAGTAATTACGTGGATCATCATTGTATGTTTAAAGCCATTTGCTCGCTAGGGTTTTAAACCTTAATCCCCATAAAGCGAAGCGAGTTTTCCTTTATGAGAGGGGGGGGGAGAAATTTTTTCGGTTAATTTTTTCAGCCCTTCACAGATGCTTTCTAGGGTATTGTCAGCCAATGTTTCTTGGTAAAACAGGTGTTTTTCCAGTTGATTAATGGCGTGTTTTAAGGTGTTATCACTTAACTCACTGAACGACTGAATCTGGTGTTCTTGTTGTAATACACGTCTTAATTCGGTGTAAAACGCGTGAGGAGTTAAGTTCGATTTTGGGTCGCATAAGGTGTGTTGTTTGGGTGCAGTTGGTTCAGATTTTTTTGCTTTTTGAGTTGCTGGTTGTGGTTGGTTTTTAAGTTGTTTCACTTGTCTGCGCCATAAAATAAGGGTGGCCAGCCACGCCAAACTCAGTAGGGTACTAATCACGGGCCACAGTAATGAGGTTTCAGGTGAAACATTATGGGTGGTGGACGGTGTTGCTAGGTTATAAGGTGACTCTTGTTCAGAGGTTGATGGCTTGGGTGTGGCTGGGTTGGAGGGAGACGCATTCAGAGCAGGCAGTACGGTAAAGGTGTGGCCTTTGAGCGTGGCCGTTTCCATGGTCTCGGTTTGGGTATTAAACCAGTCAATGCGTTGTTCAGGCAGTGTGACTTTGCCTGATTGAGTAAAAATGATGGTTTGTTTAAGTTTTTGTTGGCTGTGTACCCCATTATTTAGTTGACTTTCTTGGGTAACGGGTTGCTCGTCATAGACTTTAAACCCAGTTTTATTTTCAACGGATAATAGGGGGATTTGACTGGCTCGTAATCCGGTTACTTCTAAAATAAGCGTTCGCGTTAAGCTATCGCCAACTCGTAAAGGGGTTGGGTGTTTTTCCTGAATTTCAGACAGTCTTAACGACTTTGCTGGTAGCCATGGATCATTGGGGTGCTTTTTGAGTTGTGTGGGTTCGGGCAGTATTGTCAGGGTTTGGATTTCAGCCATTTCTTGAATGCCTTTTTGGCGGTTCATAAGTTGCTGAATGCCCGAGATGATTGGTCCCTTAATCACGAATGAGCCACTTTGTTGTGGGTACACTGCGTATTGCCATTCATACACGGTGTAGTTTTTTCCGTTGATTTGTTTGCCGTAAATATCTTGCTCTTTTAGCATAACCGTTAGGCTGTTTTCAAAGATGGGGGGGCGAATATTGCCTTGAAAAGCGCCTAAAAAATAAAATTTTAAACTGTAAAGCACCTCTTCTTGTAAATACACTTGTGCTTTGCTAAGGCTGGTTTCTGAAAAATAATTGCCTCGCGCACTGGCGGATTTTTTTTGTTCGGGCAATACTTTAATTTTGTAAGGCTTGCTCTCTACGCCCTCAATGCGCAACGGTGGCACAATCAGTTCGCCGATTTGCTTGGCAAGTAGAGTGATTTGCCATTGGGTGTTTGAGCTAAATTGACCGTTGATCATACTAATTTGATTGTTCTGTTGGCGACCGAGTAGCTCAAATTGATCTTTAAGGCTGTCTAAATCCAGTTGACTGCCAAGGGTTTGAAAGTCAGCTTGAATAGAGAGGGTAATAATATCGCCCATCTCAATGGTTTGACGATCGGCTGATACTGTTAACGTTTTGGTAAACCCTAATATCGGCAACATCATTAGTATCATCAACATTAACCAGTATGGCTTATACCGCCAAGTGTTGGTTGATGGATGGAGGGTAGGGGGGGGAGAAAATTTTTGCGTTCGGTTTTTGATTGTATTTACCATTGTTTACTGTCCTGAGCCGATTTAGGTTGGTTCGATTGTTGTTGATATTGGTGCTCAAATTTCAGTTTTAAAAACAAGCCTGGTTCATCGGGAATCTGTTTTAACCAGTTTTTCATTGCTTGTTTCTGCTCTTGTTCTTTGGGGCTAAGTTGGGTTTTAGCACTCTGTAAATCGTTTGGTGTTGCATCATCGGTTTGGTCGTCTAATTTTCCAGCATTGCGTTCGGTTTGTTCTTGATGCGCGTCAGTGGATTCAGAATCCTGTACGCTGTCATTGTCTAGTTTTTCTTCCTCTTGCGAACCCTCTTGTTCAGAAGGTTGCGGTACGGCTTCGTTTTCTAAATCGCCTGTAGGATGTTCATCGGATTGATTTTCTTGTGTCTCCGATTCGGGCGCTAAATTATTTTTTGAGGGGTTTTCATCGTCATTTTTGTGCTTATCAGTATTTTCTTCGGAATTTTGTTTCCCCTCTTGATTTGAGTCCGAGCTATTTTCCGACTTATTCGTCTCCTTGGATCAGAATCAGGTGAGTCCTCTTCATTTTTTTCTTCTTTTGGCTCAGATGAATTTTTATCTTGGCTTTGATTTGAAGGTTGATTTTTTTGTTCTTGTTCTTTTTGTTGTGCTAAAAGTTGTTTTACAAGGGGTAAATTTTGTTGTGCCTGAGAAAATTCAGGCTGTTTTTTTAAAGCCGTTTCGTAGGCTTCTTTGGCCGCTTCCAATTCACCATTTTTGGCTAAGGCATTGCCTAAGTTGTAAAATCCTTTTGCGCTGTTGTCTTGACGAAATAACTCTGCGGCTTCTTGGTATTTTCCCTGTTTGTATAAACTGCTGGCACGCCATTGTGGGTTTTCAAACAGTGATTCAGCGGCTTGTAGATTATTTTCTTGCCACGCTTGATAGCCGAGTTGATCAGGGGTTTTAAACGCGTCACTCAGTGAGGGTAAATCGGTTTCGGCATAACTGGTATTGGGGGCAAATAATCCAACAGAAATAAAGCTTGCAGCGAGCAGACCGACTAAAGGAAAACTCATCGCAGATAGGCCAAGTACCCAGCCGCGTCGAAACAGCAATGCCACAAGGGGTACGAGTAAGAACAAAAGGTAAACACCCTGATCTAATGGCAGTACCATTCGAGTATCGTCTGTTTTTGCCGTTTTCTTTGAGTGAGCGGCGGGCAACATCGGGGGTAAAATTGATTCTAACGATTGGTCACTGATATTAAAAGGGTTTAATGTCACGTTATTTTGCTTTGTAAAGGCATTAAAACGTTCAAACGGGAGGGGGGGGGAAATTATTTTTCCATTGTCATCTTTGAGCAAACCGTGGTTTGGAATTTGTACCGCGCCACCAATGGCCGTGCCTACGGCTAAGATACTCACACTGTAACCGTGTTGTTTTATCCACGGTTTTAGTGTTGTCACTTGATGTGGTTCAATGTCATCGGTGATCCAAATAATGTGACCGTGATTGATGTGTGCTCCCTTAAAAAGTTCGTCGGCTTTTTGAAAACCCAGTAATGGTTCGGAACCATAGCGTGGCATAACGACAGGGTTTAAATCGGGCAAGATACTGAGCAAGGTTTTGTTGTCTTCAGAAATAGGGGAGATGGTGTGTGCTGACCCTGAGTAGCCCACCAAACCAATGGCAATTTCGGGGTGTTGAGTTAATAGATCGGTGAGTTTGTATTTCACCCGTGTTAAGCGATTGGGGCTAATATCATCCGCCAACATGGAGAGCGATAAATCTAAAACAATGACCGTGCCTTGCTGGTTTTTGTGTGCAGGAATTTCTACGGATTGGGTCGAAGGGCCCGCCAAGGAAAGGATGGCAATTAACCAAATAAAACTCAATCCAATTAAGCCCAGTTGATGGTTTTGTGTATGAGGTTTATGGGCACTCTCACCTAATAAAAGTGATTGAAATTGGGGGGCGATGACTTGATGCCAAGCGCCCTGTTTTTGCTTGATTTGCCATGCTTTCCAGAGTAACCAAATCACGGGAAGTAGGGCGAGTAACCAGTAAGGGCGTAAAAATTGTAATTCAGTGAGTTCGTTCATATTATTCCCCCCCCCCTTGTCTTGTAAGATAGCCTTGTGCGAACAATAGACTGATTAAAAAAGCCAGTCCAAGTGGCCAAATATAGAGCTCAGAACGGTTTCGGTAGTTAAATACTTCGTGTTCGGTACTTTCTAATTGATTAATGTATTGATAAATTTCACTGAGCTGTTGGGTGTCGTTGGCTTGAAAAAATTGGCCATCGGTTCGTTTGGCAATGCGTTTGAGTGACTCTACATCAATGTAGCTTTTGCTGGCTAAAAAGAGATCTAACCCTGTACGGTGTGTGACACGACCGACCGCGATGGTGTAAATTTTTAACCCCATCTCTTTGGCTTTTTCGGCCGCTTGCAATGGGTCTACTTGGCCTGCGGTATTGGAACCATCGGTTAATAAAATCAACACTGCATTATCGTATTTTTCGGTTTTTGGATTAGGTTTGAGGTGCTTTAGCGTTAACCCAATGGCATCGCCAATGGCGGTGTTGTTGCCTGCCATGCCAATTGCGGTTTCATTTAATAAGGTTTTTACGGTGTGTAAATCGTAGGTGAGCGGGCTTTGTAAAAAGGCTTGTGTACCAAACACAATTAATCCCATTCGATCCCCTTGTCGTTGCTCAATAAAGGTGGAGACAACGGCTTTAACTGCGGTGAGTCGATCAACGTCGTAACCGCCTAAATACATATCCTCTTTTTGCATACTGCCCGATAAATCCACCGCTAACATCATCTCTTTGCCACTGGCTTCAAACGGGTTGGGGCTCATAAATAAAACGGGGCGTGTGGCGGCTAAAATAAGTAAACACCAAAGTATCATTAACAGTATGGGTATACGGCGAGCTTGGCTGTTGGGAGCCAGTAACTGTTCGGGTGGCAATTGTTGTTCTAAGCGTTGCACAATGTGTGGCGCTAAGAGGGGTGTTTGTTGTTGCGATACGGGTTTTACAAAGCGGTGCACTAACCAAGGAAGGGGCAAAAAAGCGATCACCCACGGCCACAAAAATTCAATTTCATTGAAGAGGGTAATCCAGTCGATTGGGTTTAAAGAAAATAGCGTCATTATTGATGATGTCCTTTAATCCACTGTACAGCATAGTGTTTAAAATGATTTAATGCATGGGTATCCATTTGCTGTTGTATTGGGTCTTGGCTTGGTGCTTGATAGGAACGCTGTAATGTCTCAGTTAATGCTTTGGGTTGTTTAATGTGTTTGGCGGTTTTGGCTAAAAAACGAAGCCACTCTTCTGAGTTTAACGAAGCAACTTCGGTTCGGGGGTAGCAGGTTAAGGCCACTTTTTTGAGCAGGGCGTTTACCGCCAACAGTTGTTGATTGGGGCTATTGGGCAACGATTCAAGTTGGTTTAAGCAATCAAGTGCTTCGGTGCGGTAAGCGTTGCGTTTTTTTTGATCAAAGTAGTACCAAATTGCCCCAATTAACAGCATTCCAAACATAAAAATCAGCAACCACCAAGAATACGACAGCGGCCACCAGCCAATGGGATCGGGCAATTGAATGTCTTCAAGTTGGTTGAGCAGTTGCTGTTGTTGTTCTGTCAGTTTCATAAAATAACCTTGTGGCGACAGAGTGCTTTGACTGGGTTTTCATCGCTGTTAATTTCGATCAATGGAATGTTGAGCTTTATAAACTGGTCAAAGGTGTTTTGCCACTGTTTTTGATACATTTGGGCGTACCATTGTTGTATTGTTTTATTGGTACTGTTTAAGGCCAACGGTGCGTTGACGGTTCGATTTTGGGTTAAGTTCAACCAGCCCAGTTCGGGCAGCGATTTTTCCAGTGGGTCAACAATGTGCAGTGCCACAATGTCATTATGGCGACGTAGCTTTTGTAAATACCCACGGCTGGTATGGCTCAATTGCAACATGTCTCCAATTAAAAACAATTTACTGCCAGGCTTAACTATTTGCGTGAGTTGTTTGAGGCTGTTTTGCCAGTGCATTGGGTTGACGGCCATGGGTTGCTGAATGCTGGACTGCATTTGAATACTTTTTTGCAGGCAGTACAGTAGGGTATGTTGGCTTCTTTTAGGCGGAATCCACGCCTGTTGTTCATGGTTAAAAGTAAAGCCCCCTACGCGCTCACTTTGGTTTAAAGCGACCCATGCTAAAATGGCGGATACATTGAGTGCTTGAGCCGTTTTTAAGCGAACTTGAGTGCCAAAAAACAGAGCGGGTGTTTGTTCTGTGACCAAAATGGTGGGGCGTTCATGCTCCTCAATAAATACTTTGGTATGAGGTTTTTGAGTACGCGCTGTCACGCGCCAGTCAATGTGACGAATGTCATCGCCTGGTTGGTATTGACGTACTTCACTAAACGTCATGCCTTGGCCTTTTCGTAAGGCGTGATGACTGCCCGAACTGCTCGACATAATACGGTTTTGATGCACCAATTTTTTTTGTTTCACGTGAAATCTAAACGCCACCAAATCTTCTAAATTTGAGTACAATTCATTTGAGGGGGGGGAGAAATTTGGGTGTGAATCAGGCATATTCGTTTCTTGATCCAATGTACGTTTTTTAGAAAAAAATGGCCACATTATGTCTGTTTTTCCTTAACTCAAAGAGGTGTTACACCGCTGGTACAAGGCTGAGTATTTGATTAATCACTTGGTCAGGCGTTATATTTTGAGCTTCGGCCTCAAAACTTAACAATAAACGGTGGCGAAAAACATCGTGTACCACCGCTTGAATATCATCGGGGCTTACAAAGTCTTTGCCTTGCAACCAAGCATGCGCACGTGCACAGCGAGAGAGAGCAATCGTGGCACGCGGGCTGACCCCTACGGCAATCCATTTGGCTAACTCATCGCTGTACTGTTGCGGGTTACGGGTTGCCATCACCAGTTCAACCAGATAAGTTTTCATTTCGTCAGCCATGTGAATGTCTAAAATAGCTTGGCGAGCGTTAAAAAGATCGGCTTGGCTTAAAGGCTCAAACCGTTGAGGTACAACCGCTCTGGCCTCGTCTTCCACTAAATCTAAAATTTGGCGCTCGCTTTCTGCATTGGGGTAGTCAATGTTAACGTGCATCATAAAGCGGTCTAATTGCGCTTCGGGCAGAGGGTAGGTTCCCTCTTGTTCTAACGGGTTTTGCGTGGCCATGACCATAAAGAATTTTTCCATCGGCAGTGTGCATTTGCCCACACTCACTTGGCCTTCGCCCATCGCCTCTAACAGTGCGGCTTGCACCTTAGCGGGCGCACGGTTAATCTCATCCGCCAACACCAAGTTGTTAAAAATGGGCCCCGCCTGAAACTCAAATTCTCCCGTTTCTGGGCGATAAATATCCGTGCCTGTAATATCAGAAGGCAGTAAATCTGGGGTAAATTGAATACGATGAAATTGCCCTTCCAGCAAACTGGACAACACCTTAATGGCTTTGGTTTTCGCTAACCCTGGAGGGCCCTCCACCAATAAATGCCCGCTAGAAAGTAAGGTAACTAATAAACGTTGCGTTAAATGCGGTTGGCCAATAATATGTTGGTTAATATACGTTTGCAATGCTTGAAAACGTTGTATAAGAGAGTTGTTTTGAGCCGTTTGTAATGTCTCTGACATGGTCGAACCATCCAAAAGTTATAAAAATAAAAGAAATGATTATACTGAATATATGGGGGTGCGTAAGTAGAAAATAAGAAGCGCGGCCATGTGTGGGATAATTTTTATCGTGTCTGATTGATGTGGTATTTTAGGCCTATCCTAATGATTTTGGCTTGTGTGTGGTGTACAATTTCATTTTTCAAAATGAATTGGGTATTTTTTTGGCGACTTAAATGCTAAGAAACGCGCTTGTTTTTTGCGTTTTGCAAGAGCTCCTAAGGCGGGGATAATGTAAAGGTTTCATAGTGTCGCCATGTTGAGTTGGTATATATACTTCTCCCATATATATATTAATTTTTGAAAAACTAAACGGGAGCAAGAGGTTATTTTACAATGTCAAAAAAACTATTAATAATTAGCGGAGTATTAGCTTGTTCAATGTTGTCTGGTTGTATATCAACAGCCCCTAAGTTAGGTGGCGGAAAGGGTGGGGGTACTATTACAGGTTCTGCGGGTGGAGAATCTTCGCAAAATAAAAATAGTAAGCTAGCTACATGTTCTGAAACACTCGGAACGGTAACCGTTTTTGAAGATCGTTCACTGCCTTGGTGGTCTATTTATAAACGCCGTGCTCCAAATTTAGGGAGTACAATCCCTGTCATACGCCTTATGATTCAGCAGTCAAACTGCTTTGTAATTGTTGAGCGTGGTGGAGCAATGAAAGCCATGCAGGCAGAACGTGCATTAATGAACTCTGGTGAGTCTCGACAAGGTAGTAATTTTGGTAAAGGTCAAATGGTTGCCGCAGACTATACAATGAGCCCTTCTGTGCAGTTTACAGAAAAAACAGGGAGTGGCGGAGGCTTGTTAGGCGGACTGGTAGGTATTGTAATTGGTACTTTTCAAAAAAATGAAGCGGCAACGACGATGCTTTTAATTGATAATCGTTCTGGCGTACAAATTTCTGCCGCAGTAGGAAATGCTAAAAATTATGACTTTGGCTTATTAGGTGGTCTGTTTGGCGGTGGGGTTGGAGTGGGTGCTGGTGGGTATGCAAAAACACCAGAAGGAAAAATAATTACAGCATCCTTTGCGGACTCTTACAACCAAATGGTTAAATCTTTAAAAAACTATAAAGCTCAGCAAGTTAAGGGTGGATTAGGTACTGGTGGCCGTTTAAACGTTGGACAGTAATATATAAAATGAGACCTTTGCACGAAAAATGCACGGATGAAAAAGGCTAAAATATGTCTGATTTTCGTTGAAAACCTTGCGAATAGCTAGCTATTCTCTGCGATTTCCGCCTCAATCAATCAAATTTCATCACTTTTTCCTCTCGCGCCCTTTTCGTGCAAAGGTCTCAAAATTAATATAAAAGTAATAAATAAGCCCCATTTTGGGGTTTATTTTTTATGGTTGTAAAAATCCCCCCCCTATACGATCCTTAAGCCTTTTTTCGGTGAAAAATTTGGCTTTAATTAAGCGCTTTAATCACTTTTATATTGTTCATACCAGCGCGTATAGTGTGATGGTATAGGAGCTGTATAATGGCTTTATCTATATCAGAAAAACCTGCAACCAAACTCCAAGGTTGATAAAAAATACTGTCGGCATAATGGTTAGAATCGTTCATAAGCCCTAAGCTTTGTGTTAATTCTTCGTAAATTACATGATTACGTTCTTGCTGTGTTATAGCGGTTGTTGAAATGAGTATCCGTGCTCGATAAATATTACTTGTGAATGGATTCCACCACGTCCAAAAAAAACCTGTATTACCCATCTTATAGCGCCATTCTATGTGCTTAAATTCAGATTCTGGTACAAAATAAATTTCAATATTTGTCTTTTCTTTTTCTGTAAATTTAATTTTTAATTTAGTGAGTGCGCTTAATTCATCCATTACTTGTTTTAACGTTTGCATGTCTACCAAAGTTGGTTGACCTTTTACTGCTATAAAAATATCTTGGTTCCATTTTCTTATTTTAGGCTGCCAGCAGCCAAATTCACTGCCAAGTGCAATTTCCATAAAGTAATTATGCAATGGATTTTGAACGGTTTCTTTCTGAACAGGTAAGCTTTTACAACCGTTTATTAATAATATAAATAAAGAAAACAGGACATATTTAAACGTTAATTTTAATTTCATTAGTACTTAATTTTTTGAGTGTACAGCCATTTTACTTGAGTTCAACGGCTCTTATATCAATAAATTAAATGCAGTATAGGTATAACCCTAATCCCCAGATAGAAATACGTTTATAGCACAAGTCCTTGACGTACCTAGCAAATCCAAAAAAGAGCGCATCACCAATAAGGTGGCTTTACCTTTCTTGAATTCACTATGCACATCAATTACTTGCACTCTAATTCGTATTTCTATCTGGGGATTAGGGTATAATTTGATTGACAAAACATCAAAACGGGATAATAATCCCGCTTGATATATCAGTAAAATAATCTACACGAGTATAAAAAACGCATATATGAGCAAGGTAAAGTCAGTGTTAATGGCAGCGGCATTAAGAATACTTAAGCCATTGATAAAAGTATTAGTTCGAAATGAGGTTTCTCATGGTGAATTTGTTGCGCTTGCAAAACGTGCCTATGTAGAGGTTGTTTATGAACACTTTTCAATTCCCGGAAAAAAAACCACTTACGCCCGAGTGGCTGTTTTAACAGGTTTAAATAGAAAAGAAGTGGTGGCGTTAACAAAAGAAGAAAGTAATACAGAAGCCTCCAAAGGAACACCTAACCGCGCAATACGTGTGATTAATGGCTGGCTTAACGATCCAGAATTTTTAGCAGCAAACAATGAGGCAAAAATATTACCCATTCAGGGTGAGCAAGGGAGCTTTTCAGCATTGGTTGCACGTTACAGTGGGGATATTACGCTTGGAGCCATCGTAGATGAGCTAGAGCGAATAGGCATTGTGACTAAATTAGAAAATAAATTTGTCAAACTTAATAGTGAAGGGTACATACCAAAAGATAACGAGTTAGAACAAATTAGAATTATGTCAATTTGTGCCGCTGATTTATTAATCAGTGCCACCTACAACTTAGAGCAAGAGCGGAATATAGAGCAAGGTTGCTCAACTCGGTTTCAAAGACAAGTCGTTTATAAAAAAGTACCCGAACATCTTGTGAACCAATTTAAAGAATACAGTGATAAACAATCGTTGGCACTCTTACGAGACTATAACCACTGGTTAGAAGAAAGGACAACACAACCTTTAACAGACGTTGATGAACCAACTTGTCGTGTTGGTGTTGGTATTTATTATTTTGAACAAAAAGATTAAAAAAACTAAAATTAAAAGAGGAAAAAACAATGAAAAAAACATCCCATTCCAACAAAAATAGAGCATGGTATATGAAATACTTGCTAGTTACCTGTACGGTACTGCTCCTCTCCGCCTGTGGTGGCGGAGGTGGCGGTGGAAACAGCGGCGGAAGTGGCGGAGGCGGCATTATTGGTACTGGCGTTATTAACGGTACAGCAGCCACGGGAGATGCCATTCCAAATGCAACGATTACCTTAAAATCAAATACGGGCGAAACCAGCACGGCAACCACCGATGCGAATGGAAAATTTGAAGTTGCCGATTTACCCTCGGGTTCTTTTCTTATGCGAGTTGCCCAAGAAAACGGCAGCTTTCTTTACAGCATGGCTTACGGTGATGGAACGAGTTCAATTACTCGAAATATTCACCCGTACACCGATCTGATTTTAAGAAACTGGTACCAAACACAAGGTTTAGATATAACCAGCGTGTTTACAAGTAGCAGTGCACCACAAATGCCGACTTTAACGCAACTGGATGCGATTAAAGTTGAAATTCATGCCATTATTGCACAAGGCTTACAAAGCTATGGTGTAGACGAGGCCTTGGATCTTTTTGCCACGCCTTTTGATGCCGATGAAACAGGTTTTGACCTTTTTATACTCAACAACCCCGTTATTATTAACAATAACCAAATCACGATTGTTGTTAACGATATTGATCTGAATATAACATCTGTAGCCACGGATGCCATTGATTTAAATACAGACTTTACCTCGGCACTAGACAGTGATCCAACCACGCCAGAAGATGTGCGCGCACTGGTTGCAAGCACAACTGAAATTATTGTGGTTTGGGAAGCGTCAACAGACGATAAAGGGGTTGCTGCTTATAACGTTTACAGAAACGGAACGTTAATTGCAATCACGGCTTATCCTGTTTATCGCGATACTGAGCTTACCATAGACACAGAGTATTCTTACGAAATTGAAGCCATTGATGGACGCGCTCAAACCTCAATTATGAGCGTTACAACCAACCCAATTACGCTTAATGCGCCAGATACTACAGCGCCAGCTACGCCAACTAACGTGCAAGTATCTGCAACTGAAAATGACATTACTACTGACTGGAATCAAGCAGAAATTAATGACGTGTATGGTTTTCGTATACTGCGCGGCGCATCAGGCAATGCAACGACAGAAATCTCCAATATTACCTCAACGGTATACAACGATTTTAATTTAGCCAATGCAACAAACTACTGCTATCGTGTAATTGCTTACGATGCGTCAGGAAATGAATCTGAGCCCAGTGCCGAAAGTTGTGCAACCACAGAAGGGTCCGTAGCGGGTCCATCCAGCGTGTCATTTTCAGCGGCTACTTACACTGTGTCAGAAAATGCAACCAGCATTAATGTTACCGTAAATCGTTCTGATGACATTTCTCAAGCCATCAGTGTTGATTACGCGGCCAGTACTGGAACCGCTGTAGAGGGTGATGATTTTTCAGCCACATCAGGTACCTTAAACTGGGCGGCTAATGACGGTACGGCTAAAACATTTGCCGTGCAAATCATCTCAGATAATGCAACAGAAGCCGCAGAAACCGTTAACTTAACGCTGTCTAACCCTTCTGGTAATACCAGTATTGGTGCAAACACAACGGCAATGCTTACCATTACAGACTTTGCCATCGTTGCCTGTACCGTAGAGCTAACAAGCAGAGACATTACTGTAGACACGGTATTAAGTGAACCTTGTTACAAAATACCTAATGGTATTAACGTTGAAAACCCAGCCAAGCTGACCATAAGCCCTGGTGTAAGATTAGAGTTTGCAGCGGGCACACAGCTAACAGTAAGTTCGGGCGCTTCTCTTTACGCGGTGGGTACAGCAACTCAAGGAATCGTGTTTACCGCCCAGCAAGCAACGCCTGGCTACTGGAAAGGTATAAAGTTTGACCGCAGTAGTCATATCAACAATCAACTGGAGTACGTTACAGTTGAGTATGGCGTAAACAACATATATTCTGACTCATCCATTCTTGGCTCCGCAGGGTTTAGTGTTAAAAACACCACGTCACGTTATGCGAGTAATCTTGGGTTTTATATTCATAACAGTGTTCAGTTGGATAATTTTACAAACAACACGTTAACCTTAAATGATCGTCCCATTTCTTTACCCGCAGAAATGGTAAGAAAGTTGGGCACAGACAGCACCTACTCAGGCAATACAGATGATCGTATTCATGTATTTAATAAAGATATTGTTACCGCGCAAACATGGAAAAAGCTGGACGCTCCTTACTACATGAGCAGTGAATCACGCTATGATGTGGAAGCGGCTTTGGTGTTAGAAGCAGGCGTTTCACTCACCTTTAACTCAGGCTCAACGCTTAACGTACTAGAGGCTGGTTCTTTAAAAGCAATCGGTACGGAAGCTCAGCCTATCTTATTTACGGGGCGTGATCCGTCACCCGGTTATTGGGAAGGCATTATGTTTCACTTTAGTAGCAGCAGTAACAACCAATTAGACTATGTTACGGTTGAGTACGCTGGTTCTGGAAATCCAGCAAGCTCTGGAAATATTGGTTCAGTTTGCTTTCCTCAAAGCCCAACACGTTTTAGCGTTACCAACAGCACCATCAAGGACAGTTTTGGTTGGGGGGTTTATAGGTTTGGCGATGAAACAGATGGCTGTTATATTACCTTATCAGGCAATACCTACAGCAATAATGCATCAGGAGACTTTTAAGAAATCTATAAAAACGTTTAGGCGTTAAGACTTAAAAAAGCCAGTCGTTTATTGCGACTGGTTTTTTTTTACTAAAATTTCCTCCCCCCCTATACGAAATCTATACCCAATAAATTTCGTGCAAGGTAAGCGCTCTAAACGCCCCTAACTTTAGATTAGGATCGAGTAGGATCTTTCCAATTTTTTCTCGATGCAAATCGACCACTCGATTGCCCACCGCTGCAAACATTCGTTTAACTTGATGATAACGCCCTTCGTAAATGGTCAAGCGAGAGAGTTTTTCAGTGATGATTTCCAGTTGTGCAGGGCGAGTGGTGAAGTTTTCGGTTTTAAAATAGATCCCTTCTTTAAAACGCTGTGCCGTGGTGGGAGATATGCCATAGGCCGTCTCCACTAAATACACTTTGGGTATGGCTGGCTCCTCAATGGATTTAAGCGCGGTTAATTTACGAGACCATTTACCGTCATTGGTCACAATCAATAACCCTGTCGTGGCACGATCAAGTCGCCCTGCGATGTGTAAGTCGGTGGTGTCTATGCTGGTTAACAAGCTTAAGGCTGTGGGGTGCACAGGATCGGTTGTGGCACTTAAAATTCCCGCAGGCTTGTTCAGCATGTAATAACGTGCCGAGGTATTCTGGATGGTTTTACCCTGAACCTCAATGTGAGAAAAATCCGTTACAGCGTGATCACGATGAAGAA
The DNA here is from genome assembly GCA_021648625.1 of Thiomicrorhabdus sp. Lineage (GTDB taxonomy): Bacteria > Pseudomonadota > Gammaproteobacteria > Thiomicrospirales > Thiomicrospiraceae > Thiomicrorhabdus. The sequence goes on from JAKISK010000012.1 coordinate 28,441, forward strand.
CAACCTCGCCATCCACTCTAATCTGCTGTTGTGACAGCAACGCCAACACCGTTTTACGACTGTAGTCAGCTTGTTTGCATAAAAAACGGTCTAAACGCATGGTGATTTCATCTTGTTGAGTAGGGGGGGGGAGAAATTTTAGTAGTTGCCTAAATAAGCGCTTGAAACAGTTCAGATAAAGAAACCGCAAAAGGTCTTGCTGTATTTGCATCCTAGTTCATATTATTTTTTCTTATACAGAGAAGTCCATTTGATACTCTTCTTCATCTGTTTTATAAAAATCAATGGTAGTTCTGCCGTAGTTTAAAAGGTCATTTTTAGTAACAAATTCTCCACTTTCTACTCCAATTCGGTGTCTAAAATATTCACCCATTAGGCTATTATTTGATGGAGTCTGCAATGCTTTCCCATTTTGTTGAGCTCGAGTGCATAGTAGTATTTTTTTATCATCAGTTTTAACAGTGAAGTGCTGTCCAATTTCAGGAAAAAAATCTGAGCGCCATACTTTTGTTTGTAGAGGAATGTAAGCTTGATTTTTATTTCTTCCTTCTCGCTGTCCCCAATTTAAGCCGCTTGATTGGTGAATATCTCCGTTTGTTTGCAACAAAGAAACTGTTATTTTATCTAAGCCAATTGGAGCTTTATAGTCCGCATTTTCTTCATCAATAATATCTTTATTAGAAAGGACTTCGTTTTGATTATTGTAAAAAGCAATTTGTTCTTCAACTTCTTGATGAGTACAGTAAATCGATTGATCAATAAGTGATTGATAGTATTCAAAAGCTTTTTCAGGATTGCATTTACTAGCGATTTCTTTTTGTGAATTTAGTACGAATGCTTGTTGAGAATAATTGGCAGAACCTATGTATGCATCTACAGGCTTTCCTTTTTTAAACCATGAATAAATTTTTGAATGTACTGGTGGGTATTCTGCTAAATAGCTACAGGTGAATTTGTCTGAGAATTCATTTTCCATTAACTTTTTAAATGTTTGATGGTTTGTTAGTGATAAACCATCGCGACTAGTCATGCCAACGAGTAAGTGTATCTTTACATTTACTCGTTGTTTTTTTAGTTGCTCCATATGATACGAAGCCATAACTGCTGAAGCATAACCAGAAACAATAAATAGCTCATCAGCTCCTTGTTCTGCTGGCTTTAAAAGGACTTCTGAAAATAAATCATCCGAAAGCAAGGCATCGTGCATCTCGATACTCCAGTTTTATATTGTTATCTATTGACTCGTAGTTAATGTCGGCAAAGGTCTTTAGAATAGAGTCAAAGATTACTTTTACTCCTTTAGAGGGTACTGCCATACCTATTTGTTTTCTTACGCTTTCTTTAGAACCAAGAAACATAAAGTCATCAGGAAATGTTTGCAATCTTGCTCTTTCTCTATTTGTTAAAGCACGATTTTCTGACCAATGATATACATGAGTTCCACCGCCACCGCTACCTGTTACGGTATATGAAGGTTTTTCAGGGTGTAACCTTTTATAAATTTGACTTATTTTTGCACCTTTAACATTTAACTCTAACTCTTTAGGAAGATTGGCATTAAAGGCATTTTCTCCAGGCTTAATATGTTTTAAGCGTTCAATGACTTGAGGAGCATGCTTAGTGTATTCATTATTTAGGGCATTTTCTGGGATTGGAGGGTTTTCGATTGCTGTACGTGAAGTGTTATCAATATCTTTATAGGGAGCTGGAGAAGGTACTTTAAACGTTTTTTTTAAATCATTACGAATACCAATGATTATTATTCTATGACGTGCCTGTGGAACTCCATATTCTTCAAATTTGTAAAGATGTGGGGTAATTTTATAACCTGAATCCTCTAGTTCTTTTAGTATTGTTTTAAAAGCATTGCCTTCATTTGAATTTCTTAAACCACCAACATTTTCTGCTAAAAACCACATTGGTTTAAATTTTCTCAAAGCTTTAACGCCATAGCTATACAAAGGGCCAAATGTTCCATTAATTCCTTTTTGCTCGCCGACCATACTAAAATCATTGCAAGGAAATCCAAAAGCAAGCCCTTCAATATCAGAGATATTTTGAAGCTTGTCAAAGTCTAATTTTCTTATATCCTTGCAAATAACACTCTCACTTTTTCCGTTACAAATGTTGTGTGCAAAAGTGTTACATGTATCTTTGTCGTAATCAGTTGCCCAAGCATGTTCTATACTAAATTTTTCGCCATTATCAGCTACTAATTGCGCTGTTGTGGCGGCATAGCCTATGCCGCCAGGGCCGCTAAAAAGCTCTCCAAGTTTAAATTTCATACTGAACCTCAATGCAATTTTTCTAGCCAATCATTTTACACGAACTTTGAATTAAAGCAGCTTCTTATTAAAGTTTGGAAAAATGATTCCTTAGTTATCTTGAAGGGGAAATAAATCGAAAGAGTAATGAATTAGAAAATTTTAAATGGCTTTTTGCTGTATCGGTAATAAAGCGATCAACTTGAAATTTTTTATTATCTGCATTTATTCAGCCACCAAATAACTTTTTAAGTGTTTAAAAAATAAGCATATTAACATACCATATTGTCAACATATTATTTGATGCATACAATGGTGTCTATGTTTGATTATATTGAGATTTACTCAATTCGAGAGACCGTGTCTCTTATTTTGGGAGTACGAGATTAAAATGGTGAATATTGCGTAGATTTCGCACATCAAATCTTTGTCATATTCCTGTATCAGCGTTTCTAAAATGAGTTTGAGGGTGAGTTTCCATGGCGTTTTACACGCGTATAAAACAAGCAATATAATTCCCCCCCCTTATATTCATTACAAGATGTTGTTTTAGGGGGGGGGAAAGAAATTTTAGGTTTGTATATTATTTCCAGTTTTTGTGGAGCCTGTATCCTCCGCTAACTTTTTTGTGGAGTGTAATTTGCAATACATGCTCCACAAGATTCTTTGTGTAGTCCAGAGACTCCACAAGTTTTTACAATGCTTTTCGCCCTTCTGCTCTGTCAATTAAGCTAATTAGAATAGGGAAATAATTATACATAAGCTACTTTCAAGCTCTCATTTTCCACCTTGATTTGACCATCCTCAGGAGCTAGCTGAGCAGTTACAATAAATTTAGCGATAGCATTTTATGCCTGCCAAATCTCAAGGCTTTGCCAGCCAGGTGGAAATCCCATCTGGCTGGTGTTAATTTCTGGGTATTCGAGGAGTAACTTTTTTAGTTGATGCGTCCAACTATGGTCAGGTTGAATAATGTTGAGCATCCAAGCCATCATGACTAAGGTGTTATAAATTTTTTTTTGCTGGTAGTTATCAACCTGAAAGGCCATTGTAATTTGACTAGGTGTATTTTTGGATTTTTTGATTGTGACTGTGAAAACTTTATTCCAAACTCTTGCATGATGCGCGCAATGGTTTCTTAAAACGGTAAGGTGGTGTAAAAAAGTTTTAAGTGTTGTGCTGTCTAATTTAAATTGCCGAGAGATATTTAGGGCATCTTTACGTAATTCAATATTGCCATACCAATTTGAAAGTTGCCCTAGTGACATAACTTCTACTGATGCCCAAATAGCGGGTAGTGGTTCTTGATATTTATTCAATAGATGATGAATAAATTCTTCTTTGCTTCGAGAGACCTCCTCTTTCAGTTTTTTAAGTGTACGCTTGTAGATGGTAGGGTTACTAAAGTGGCTGGGATCTAGTAAAACGTGCGAACCATAAGATGCTCCAAGATGGTAGGCGAGCTTTGCTCTAACAGAGACTTCTATTTGTTCAATTGCATCTAGTAGTAATAGCCTTAACTCTTTATCAAACTTGTAGAGTTGGATAATTTTTGAAAAATAAGTATTGGCTATAAAGCTATTATTGGTTTGACGGTATTCATGCCAATAGCCAGTTAAGCGGTAATAGTTAAAGTGCGCTAGGTAGTGTTCTGCTTGTTTATCATTTATATCAAAAATCATGCCTTGTGTAACAAGCTTTTCTTTTTGCTGGGCATAAGTTAAATGAGGCTTTTGATAGATTATTTTAGACATGTTCATTACCCCAGAAACAAGTAACCCCTCGCAGGGCGCTGTTCTTATGGGTAGCGGGAGGGGTATTGTTGCTAATTATTATAACCATTCGTTTTATGGTTGTTTCCTAATGTCGTTTTAGGGGGGGGAAGAAAATTTTAGGCTTGTTTCAAATACACCTTAGCCCGTGCCACTGCTGCTCTTACTTGATTAGGTGCAGTGCCTCCTAGGTGGTCTCTAGCCGCCACAGAACCTTCCAGTGTTAAGACATCAAAGACATCGTCGGTGATTTTATCGCAGAAGGTTTTCAGGGTTTCCAATGACATTTCTGATAAGTCTTCTCCTGTTTTTATGCCG
>JAKISK010000013.1 GCA_021648625.1 Thiomicrorhabdus sp.
GTATTTTAGGGGAAGTCACCAAAGAGTTTGCAGATATTTTACGACTAGCTGACCATATTTACATGGAAGAACTTGAAGCATGGGATTTGTACGATAAAACGTCTCAAGCATTTGCCGTGTTCTTGCCTGTTAAATCTGTGGGCGTGGTGGGCGATGCACGTCGTTACGATTACGTGGTGGCACTGCGTGCCGTAGAGACCATCGATTTTATGACCGCACGTTGGGCGCATCTACCGTATGATTTTTTAGAACATGTTTCAGGTAGAATCATTAATGAAATTCCACGAATTTCGCGAGTAACCTACGATATTTCGAGCAAACCGCCTGCGACCATTGAGTGGGAATAGTGTTCAAAAGGCTTTCATTACGAAAGCCTTTTTTTGTTGCAACAAGTGAATTTAAGTAATCTGACGTGAAAGAGATAAAAATTTCTCCCCCCCCTACATTAACCGATTCTGAAATAGACGAATATTGGATGCAGCACGCTTATACGCTTGCCGATAAAGCCGCCCAACAAGGCGAAGTGCCTGTGGGCGCCGTATTGGTGCTAGACAATCAACTGATTGCAGAAGGCTGGAACCGTTCCATTCAAAATAATGACCCCACCGCACATGCCGAAATTATGGCGTTAAAGAGGGGGGGGGATAAAATTGGAAATTATCGCTTGATAGACACAACGCTGTATGTCACTTTAGAGCCTTGCCCTATGTGCGCGGGGGCGATGGTTCATGCGCGTGTCAAACGCTTGGTTTATGGCGCGTTAGATTTAAAAACCGGTGCGGCAGGTTCTGTTTTTAACCTTGTAAATAACAACAAATTAAACCATCAACTCGACATTCATTCAGGTGTCTTAGCACAACCGTGCAGTGAACAAATAAGTGCATTTTTTAAAGCACGCCGTCAAATGCATAAGCGTCATAAAAAACAGTCTAAAAACATCTAAATCCGTAACTTCAATGTGAACAGTAGGGTAAATGCTTATTGCCTCATGTTTGAAACAGTGCGAATATAGCTTGGTTAAAAAAACCTGTTTAAGGCAAAAAAAAAATTATGCAAATAAGCGTTGACCCTGCCGAAGGCATTACCACCATAAAAATTTTACCGGGCGAGTTTTACGTTTCTCAAAAAAATGAACGCATTGAGACCATATTAGGTTCCTGCATCTCAGCTTGCGTAAGAGACCCTGTGGCTGGTGTGGGGGGCATGAATCATTTTATGCTTCCCGTCAATAAAAACACGCGGGATGCGCAAGAGCTGTCCGATGCCAATCGATACGGCAACTTTGCAATGGAAAATCTTGTAAATACCTTATTATCAAAGGGTGCTAAACGAGAGCGGCTGGAGTTTAAATTGTTTGGTGGCGGCCGTATTATGAGCTCCATGACAAACATTGGTTGGTATAACATTGGGTTTGCGTTTGACTATATTTATACCGAAGGCTTTAAAATTGTATCGCAAGATATTGGCGATATTTACCCGCGAAAGGTCTTGTATTACCCTTTAAGCGGGCGGGTGCGAGTGAGGCGTTTAAATGCAATGCATAATGAATCGCTTGTCGAACAAGAAAATACTTATATTAATAAAATTGAATCGAAGCCTGTTGGAGGCGACGTCGAACTTTTTTAAGGATGAATGCTATGGATATGATGGAAACTTTTCGCCAAACTTACCTTGAAGAGAGCTTTGAAGGCTTGGATTTGATGGAAACAGGCTTGTTAAATCTGCCAGAAGGTGTTCCCGATAATGAAAAAATTAATGAAATATTTCGTGCCGCACACTCCATAAAAGGCGGGAGTGGCACGTTTGGGTTTAGCGAAATTGCAGGGTTTACCCACGTACTAGAAACGCTACTGGATGAGATGCGTGATGGTCGCCGTGAAGTGACGCAAGAGTCCACGGATGCCATGTTGGCGGCGGTCGATATATTAAGAGACATGCTCACCAAACTGCAAAATCATGAGCCGATTGATGAAGTGCGTGCCGCAGAAGTTCAAAATCAAATGGAAGTTATTTTAGGCAGTGCAGAAGCCGAAGGGGGGGGAGAAAATTCTGAAGAGGTGGTGGTTGCAACGGGCGGAGAATGGGCGATTCAAATATTGCCTGAAAAAGAGCTACTGCAAACAGGAAATGAGCCGCTTCGTATTTTTCGTGAACTTGAAACCTTGGGTGAATTAAGCGTTAAGGTCGACTTAGACGCTTTACCAGACCTAGCCACGTTTGACCCCGAATCGTTATACATTAAATGGGAATTAACCCTGTCTGGCGATTCGGTTACAGAAGATGCCATTAAAGAAGTGTTTGAATGGATTGATGGCGATGGCGCTGAAATTATTATTACCGCACCTGCTGTGGCAAAAAAGCCCGTAGTGGAAACCGTGCCTGATCCGATCAAGGATGAGGATAAACCGCCTGAAAAAACGGCAATAAAAGCAAAAGAAGCACCTAAAAAAGCAAAAAAATCGGCCGCCCAACCTGCCGCTAAAGCAGCCCCAAAACAAGAAGGGTCTATTCGTGTTGATCTGAGTAAAATAGATCAAATGGTAAACCTAGTGGGCGAGCTGGTTATTACCCAATCCATGTTGAGTCAGTTTGGTGAATACGCCGAAGAAGCCAGCGATAATAATGCCGAAGGGGACTTTAGTTGGGTGGATAAACTCAAAGAAGGATTAATGCATTTAGAACGTCACACCCGAGAGTTGCAAGAGAGTGTGATGAACATCCGAATGCTCCCCGTGAGTTTTGCCTTTAACCGTATGCCCAGAATCGTGCATGATGTGAGCCAAAAACTAGGCAAAGAGATAGACCTAGTAATGGAAGGCGAAGGCACCGAGCTAGATAAAACCATGTTGGAACAACTTACCGATCCATTGGTGCATATCGTACGAAACTCAATCGATCATGGAATTGAAATACCTGATGTCCGTATTGCAGCGGGCAAGCCCGCCATGGGAACCGTAAAAATGGCCGCCTTTCATCAGGGAGGTAATATCATGATTCAAATTACCGATGATGGCGCAGGCATTGATCATGAAGTGATTGAAGCCAAAGCCATTGAAAAAGGCGTAATTGAAGAAGATCATAATTTAACCCAAGATGAAATTATTAACTTAATCTTTAATGCAGGGTTTTCAACCGCCGATGTTGTGAGTGATATATCGGGTCGTGGGGTAGGCATGGACGTAGTGCGCCGTAATATTAAAGGCTTAGGTGGCTCGGTAGATGTTAAAACCAAGTTAGGGGAAGGCAGTGTTTTCACGATCAGCTTACCACTCACGCTTGCCATTTTGGACGGCCAGTTGTGTACCGTTGGCAGTCAAACCTTTGTATTCCCACTGTTGTCTATTATTGAATCCATTCAGGTCGATCAGTCTTTAGTAAAAGGAATTGCGGGAGAAAGTGAACTGTATAAATTACGAGACAGCTACATTCCTGTTATTCGACTGCATGAAAAATTGGGTGTGGAAGATTCCAAAAAAGAGTTATCCGATGGCCTATTAGTGGTCGTTGAATCCTCTGGACAGCGAGCAGGGATTTTTGTAGACGACCTACTGGGTCAACAACAAGTTGTCATTAAAAGTTTAGAGAATAACTTTATGAAAATTGCAGGCGTGGCAGGCGCGACGATATTAGGTGATGGATCGGTTTCGCTTATTTTAGATGTGATGGACACGGTTTCAAACCATAAAGCACCCGCACCTGCTTCGTTAAATGTTGCTTAAATTTATAGGACAGTAAAATAATGGCCAGTCATGAGTTAGCCTTAGGGGCTAAAGAAGTTCAAGAAACCATTTTGATGTTAAATTTATCCGTTGCTCAAATTGAGTTATCGATTTCAGATGGTGATAATTCAGTCAATACCTTGATTGATTCGTTTGCATTTATGTCTGAGCACATTCAGCAAATTCAAGCCAGCAGTCAACAGATTGCAGACTTGGCAAACGATGAAAGTGAAGGGGGTATAAATGAACAACAATCACGGTTAATTAACGAAGCCTCAGAGCTTTCAGCCAAAATGCAACAAGCCGTGATTGCCTTTCAATTTTACGACAAATTAAGTCAACGTTTAGAGCACGTCTCTCGCGGGTTATCGGCGCTGGCAGAGATTGTCTCACATGAAATGCACGTTAAAGACGAAGCGCAATGGGAGCGTTTTAAAGCCACCGTTCGCAAAGGCACCACCATGCGAGAAGAGGAAGAACTCTTTGAATTAATCTTTGACATGAACATGCCCGTTAATGAAGCCATTGCCGTCATGAAAGAGCGCATGCGAGAACGAATGAATGAAGAAGATAATGCGGATGATGATATTGATTTCTTTTAATCATTGATTTACGTTTTTAACGAATAAAAAAGCACAGAAATTTCTGTGCTTTTTTTGTTTTAAAGCCTTGAAAAAAAAAGGCTAACCCCTATTGAGTAGGCAGTTAATAATTTTAATTTTTCAAAATGGAGAATCCCTGATGAGTACAACAGAAACCCATGCGTTTCAAACCGAAGTGAATCAACTGTTAAAATTAATGATTCATGCGCTCTATTCAAACAAAGAAATATTTTTGCGTGAGTTAGTTTCTAATGCGTCTGATGCATTGGATAAATTACGTTTTGAAGCCGTGTCTAATGATGCGTTAACCGAAGGTGAAGAAGAACTTTACATTCAGGTTGAGTTTGACAAAGAGGGCGGTACGGTCACGATCTCAGATAACGGTATTGGGATGACACGCGATGAAGTCATTGCCAATATTGGAACCATTGCAAATTCAGGAACCAAAAAGTTTTTAGAGAATATGACGGGCGACCAAGCCAAAGATTCACATTTGATTGGTCAGTTTGGAGTAGGGTTTTATTCCTCCTTTATTGTTGCAGACGAAGTGACCCTCATTACTCGTAAAGCGGGTAGCCCTGTTGGTGAAGCCACTAAATGGATCTCTCAAGGTGAAGGCGAGTTTACGTTAGAAACCGTAGAAAAAACGCAAAAAGGAACCGAAATCACGTTGCATATCAAAGAAGATATGAGCGAATTTTTAGAAGAAGCGCGTTTAAAAAACATCATTACCACCTATTCTGATCACATTAGCTTTCCAATCAAAATGCCCGCCTCAGAGTGGGACGAAGAAGCCAAAGAGCAAAAACCAATCGGTAAGTTTGAGCAGGTTAACAAAGCCACGGCACTTTGGACACAATCCAAGTCGGATTTAAGTGAAGAAGATTATAAAAACTTTTATCAAACCCTAACGCATGATTTTGAAGAGCCAATGGTGCATTTGCATAACAAGGTAGAAGGAACGCTGGAATACACCTCTTTACTGTATATTCCTAAAAAAGCCCCGTTTGATTTGTACGAGCGTGATCGTCGTTACGGCCTAAAACTGTATGTAAAACGTGTCTTCATTATGGACGATACCGAACAGCTAATGCCCTCTTACTTACGCTTTATTAAAGGGGTGATTGATTCAGCAGATTTACCGTTGAATGTATCGCGTGAAATTTTGCAGAGCAATAAAGTCGTCGATAAAATTCGTTCCGCCTCCGTTAAACGTATTTTAACGGCACTTACCAAAATGGCAAACAACAAAGATGACCAAGAAAACTACAATCTTTTTTGGGATCAGTTTGGTCAAGTTATGAAAGAAGGGCTGGTTGAAGATTTTGCCAACAAAGACAAAATCGCCAAACTGGTTCGTTTTGCCTCAACGCACGATGAAAGCACGCAAGAGCAACGTGTATCGTTTGAGCAGTACGTTGACCGCATGAAAGCGGATCAAGAAAGCATTTATTACATTGTTGCGGATACTCATGCCGCCGCAAAAGGCAGCCCGCATCTTGAAATGTTTCGTAAAAAAGGCATTGAAGTTATTTTGTTGTCCGATCGTATTGATGAGTGGCTTGTCTCTCACTTAACTGACTTTGAAGGCAAAGCACTTAAATCCATCACCTCTGCGGATTTAAAAGAGTTTGAAGACGAGGCCGAAAAAGACCTGTCCGAAGATGAAAAGAAAACCCGTGATGATTTAGTCGGTCGCATTAAAAGTGCCATTGAAGAGTCCGTTTCCGATGTACGCATGACCACTCGTTTAACCGATTCACCCGCGTGTGTGGTGAGTGCCGAAGGCGATATGTCCGCGCACATGGTTCGCATGATGGAGCAAATGGGACAATCCATTCCAAAACAAAAACCCGTTTTAGAGCTAAACCCAGACCATGCACTGGTTAAAAAGCTAGAAAATATTAAAGACGATAAAAAGCTAAAAGAGTGGTCATTGTTCTTGTTAGAGCAAGCGAAATTGGCCGAAGGCGATACCTTAGAAAACCCAGCGGACTTTATTAAGCGTATGAACGCGTTATTAAGCGAAGCACTTTAATACTATGAGACCTTTGCACGAAAGGATGTACGGATAAAAAAGGCTAAAATATACCTGATTTTCGTTGAAAACCTTGTGAATAGCTAGCTATTCCCTGTGGTTCCCGCCTCAATCAGACATATTTTATCACTTTTTTCTCTCGCACCCCTCACGTGCAAAGGTCTCACTATAAAAAATAGTTTTTAAAATTTAAAACCCCAAATAACCAAGTAAGGTTATTTGGGGTTTTTTCGTTTTAGAGCAACGCGTTACATCAAAATGTGGCACAATAGCGCCCATTCAGTCCCCCTAATAATAATTATAATTGAGCAGGAAAAATATTTTGATTTCAACCGCAAACATTACCATGCAATTTGGTGAAAAACCCCTTTTTGAAAACATCTCTGTTAAATTTGGAGAAGGCAAACGTTACGGCCTAATTGGCGCTAATGGGTGTGGAAAATCAACCTTTATGAAAATACTAGGGGGCGATTTAGAACAAACCAATGGCGTGGTGAGCATTGATGAAAACGTGCGCGTAGGTAAGTTAAAGCAAGATCAATTTGCTTACGAAGAATACAGTGTAATCGACACCGTAATCATGGGTCAAGAAGAGCTGTGGGAAGTAAAGCGTGAGCGTGACCGTATTTACAGCTTACCCGCCATGAGCGAAACCGAAGGCATGTTGGTCGCAGACCTAGAAATACAATTTGGTGAAATGGACGGTTACACCGCCGAATCGCGTGCGGGAGAGCTATTACTTGGCCTAGAAATTCCTGTCGAACAGCATTTTGGACCCATGAGTGAAGTGGCACCCGGTTGGAAATTACGCGTGCTATTAGCGCAAGCACTGTTTGCAGATCCCGATATTTTACTGCTCGATGAGCCAACCAACAACTTAGACATGAACACCATCCGTTGGTTAGAAAACGTGCTAAATGAACGCAAAAGCACCATGATCATTATCTCGCATGATCGTCACTTCCTAAACAGCGTGTGTACCCACATGGCCGATTTAGACTATGGTGAACTGCGTGTTTACCCAGGAAACTACGATCAATACATGACCGCTGCCGCCATGATTCAAGATCAACTACACTCCGATAACGCCAAAAAACAAACCCAAATTAATGATCTCAAAAGCTTTGTAAGCCGTTTTTCGGCCAATGCCTCCAAAGCAAAACAGGCCACGTCAAGAGCCAAATTGCTGGATAAAATAGAGCTAACCGAAATCAAAGCCTCCAGTCGAGTCAATCCCTTTATACGTTTTGAGCAAGACAAAAAACTATTTCGTACCGCATTAGAAATCAAAAAACTCAACAAAACCTATTCGGACAACGAAGGGGACAACAACGAAGTGCTTAACAACCTAGAGCTAATGCTAGAAGTAAAAGAACGTTTAGCCGTGATAGGTCCCAACGGAGTTGGTAAAACCACCTTACTTAAATGTTTAATGGGCGAGACAGAACTCACCTCGGGAACCATTAAATGGTCCGAAAATGTAAAGTTAGGCTATTACGCACAAGATCACGCCAGCGATTTTGAAGAAGATATGAGCTTAATGGACTGGATGGGGCAGTGGAAGCAAAAAGGCGATGACGAACAATCCCTTCGTGCCGTGCTAGGGCGTTTATTATTCTCACAAAAAGACATCGATAAATCCGTTAAAGTTCTGTCAGGGGGCGAACAAGGGCGCATGTTATTTGGTAAGTTAATGCTGCAAAAACCAAATATTCTCATCATGGATGAACCCACCAATCACCTAGACATGGAATCCATCGAATCGCTTAACCAAGCAATGATTGATTTTCCAGGCACCATTATCTTTGTTTCACACGATAGAGAGTTTGTATCATCCCTAGCAACACGCTTATTGGTACTAAACGACAACGATTACTTTGATTTTAGAGGTGATTATGAGTCCTATTTGTCTACATTAATTAATTGATTATGATCGTTCTACGATAGAGCAAATTGATTGCGAGGGGGGGGGATAAATTTTATCCCCCCCCCCCATATCACCACAAAAAAAGACTGTTTTTAGTTTGAAAAGTTTGTTTAAGGGGGAGCGTCTCTGTTTTCTGTTTTTCCTAACGCCTAAATTATGCGACTTAATTTACACCTTAGTTTTTAAGCTAAAGACACTACTAAATTCTTTACCCTGCCGTACTTTTGACAACATGGAATACAACTCTTTAGCTGGATATGTAGCCAATATTTCTTGAACTGCGGCCTTTGCTGAACGGTAATTTTTAAGATTTTCTTCTTTGCTACTCGTCCAAAACTCACTCGGACTATTAAGTGTTTTTACCCTATTGATCTCTTGTTGGCTGAATAACTTATAATCAACCTTATAGTGATCTCGCAGGTCAACCTGCATTGCGATACCTTCATCAAACCAAGTTGGGATCTTGGTTTGGTAAGTCCAGTAACCTAATATTTCCCTCATTTGTGCATGCATTAATTCATGCGCAAATAAACTAACATTAATTTTTTGATGGTTAATAACGATATAATTTTTCCAAGGTGCGTTAAAAGCCTTACCTGGAAAATTTCCCAGCCCAAACTTTTTAGCATTATCTGGTGTTCCAGTTATAACGATTGTTGGCATAGCGGTAAAAGAACCATATTTATTTCTAATTCTCTCTTTTGATTCACTGAGTAAAATAAGTATTTTTTCAGATTCATTTTTTTCAAGATTTGAGTCTATATAAATATTTTCTGAGACATTATTAAAGTCTGAGTTTTCTATTGTTGAAAGCCAAAACACATGTGAATAAGCAAATGTTGCACCTGCAAATACAATAGCGACAAACCCAATTACGATTATAGCCAGTTTTTTCATCTGAAACCTCCTGAGTAGTCTCATTCCTATTTTTACGCATAACGCCTTAATTATAAAGCTTTTTCTTCAGGCCATAATTCTATTTCCCTCTGTTCTCCAAATGCCTGATTTGCAGTTAAATATGTTAACTTGTTGTTTCCAATATTTTTAATACCATGGAGTGTCAACACTATTTCGTACCTAGATTATTTTCAATTTGAGCAATTTTATTTAACCTAAGCTGCTCGAACTCTATTGGTGATAAATACTCATTTGTACTATGAGGTCTATCGTGGTTGTAATAGCCGATATACTCACTTACGACACGCTTCATATGATCGGCTTCTATTAAGCGTTTAAGTTGATAAATAACTTCTGTTTTCAATGTTTTAAAGAAGCTTTCTATCACGGCATTGTCCCAACAGTTCCCGCGACGACTCATGCTTTGTTTCAGTCCCCAAGAATTTAGCAGTGTACGGTAGTCATTACTAATAAATTGACTCCCTTGGTCTGTATGTACCATTAAACCTTTCGGTGGATTTCGACTCCATAAGGCTCGCTTAAGCGCGGTTTCCGTAAGTTCTGAGCGCATATTGTTTTCAAGTGACCAACCTACGACCTTGCGTGAATAAAGGTCTATGTAGCAAGCAAGGTAAAGCTTTCCTTGTGTTGTTTTGATCTCGGTGATGTCTCCGACCCACACTTGATTGGGGTAGCTTACCTCAAACTCTCTATTAAGCAGGTTAGGTTGAATTCTTGAACTATTTGCTGGGGCAGTGCTTCCTTTTTTAAACTTGCGTTGTGTTTTTACGATTAATTCGAGTGTTTTCATTATGTAACCAATCTTACGACGACTGAGAACAATCTTTTTTTTGTTGAAAAGGTGGTGCTTTATTTGACGTGTACCTCCGTTTCTTTTCAGTGCGTAGAACGCATCTTCAACTAGCTTATTGGTTTTTTGCTGTTGGGCTTCTTGTTTGGTTTTATTGAGTTTTGTCCAACTAAAATAGCTACTTTTTTGAAGTTCTAAAACGTGAAGCATGACGTTTAAACTGTATTCTTCGAGATGGCTGGCTATCCAAGCGTATTTCAGTTCTCGAGACTCGCGAAATACGCTGTTGCCTTTTTTAGGATGTCACGTTCCATTTTGGTTTGTTTTAGTTCCGTTTTTAAGCATAAACTACATTACTTGTATCTTGATGACATATGTTTACTTATTACTCTCAAACATTCATTTATAGGCACTTCTTCAGACTGATCAATATCAATCCAAAACACATTCGGCTTACTATCACAAAATAGCTTTAAGTTATTATTAACTTGAGCTTCGGTTTCTTTTAGTGTCATCTTAAGGTTCCTATTACAAATTACTTCTGGATTTTCTCCCAAACATATAACTAAATCAGGCTCTGGTATAAAAAATTGCGCTAATTTAATTATCCACACGGGTAACTTGATGCGTTCTCTTTTGGAGCCAGTGAGATAGTCATAAAAATATGTATCAAACACCCAAATACATGATTTCTTTACTTTTTTAGGGTAAACTTTAATCCAATAACCGACTATATAATCAACTAAATAGTAGAGGAATAACATCATTGAAACAATAAAGCTCGATTTTTTTTGTGTATCGAGGGGGCTACTAGATCGTCTGTTTTTTTTATTACTCCATAATGTGGCTATACTTGGTATTAGATTAGGACGAGAGTGCTCATAATATAATTCGTTATGTGATGCTTCGTTGAGAACCTCCATTACCTTATTTATAACTGTCGTTTTACGTGTGCCATCAGCACCAAGAAAAGCTATCGTATAGCCAGGAGGGGAAAAGAAGCGGTAAGCTTTGAATAGCTTTAACTTTAAGTTTAACACCTTGGTTTTGAAGTGTTTAGTAAGTTGTTTTTGACCTAGTATTGCTAGCTTTGTTATAATTTTTGGACTGTAATTACTTTGAAGCGCTTCCGATAGGTCGTCCAAAAAATCAACTGAGTATATTTTAGAAAGTTCCTGTCTATATAAATATTTATTTTTGCCCCAAGCTATTTTAGCTGGCTCAAAATATTTCAGTTGTATTTTCTTATTATTTAGAGCTTCTTTTAAAAATGCAATTAAATTTGAATCCTCATCATTTGCAACCTTTATACCATTGTGTGTATGAACTCTTGATAAAAGAAAATCAACTGGGAACATGGAGCTACTTTTATACGGTAATATTGATTCATGAACATCTATTTGCAATGCATACCAGCAAGCAGCGTTAAAACCTGTAACGCAAATCCTAGGAGATAATTGCCCGTATCGTATAATAATTTCCCCTTCCGTTCTTTGCAAGACTCTATATAAAGCTTTATAGAACCTATTAATGTCCTTGCTTTTCACAAGAATATCTAAATCACTTCCCCCTAATGAAGTTGGCAAAGTATCGTAATTTCTAAGAACACAATACTGTATTTGTTGAGCGTTTAACTCAGTGAAAAAGGGCACAAGAAAAATCTTGTTATCGACTAAACTAGACAATGCAGGTTCCTTTAATGTTTTAGCTTAAAAGTATCTAGGCAATAAATTATTATCACATTTTACCTACAAAACTAATTCTGCTCAGATATATAAATGGCGAACTTTTTTATATTGAATCAAATCAATGCAAAATTTTCATCAGATATTGCTATATTGATTACTGTAATTTTAGTGTGATAATCATCAAAATCAACACTACCCTCTTTATGACAAATAAAGATCGATTTTAACAAATATATAACAATCATTATTTTTTTTTGAGACTCTGAAAATTTATTTAAATTTTTTACCTGATATTCCATATCAAACTGTCGAATAAGGCTCATATAAATATCCAAGTGAGTTTTTCGATTAACTAAACTCTCAACTTGATAAACAAAATGCAATACATCCATCCAAACCAAGCCAGAAAGATCTGCATGCTCCCAGTCAAAAACAAAAAGCTCTCCACCTTGTTTTTTTCGAATATTCCATGGAGCAAAATCCCCATGCTCAATGGCTTGCATGATCGGAAAATTTTCAATTGACCCTAATGATTGATACACCCTGTCAATAACCTTCATCAGTCGTTGATCGCTCACAACAAGCTTCAAGTTCAACATCAATGACTCAATAGTATCCCAAAAACTTGTAACCTCATTTTTTACCAACGAATCAAGATAATGTAAGTGCGCTAAAGACAACAATTCCCCTGAACTTTTATTGGAGCCTACAGACTGTATTGAATATGACATTTTCGGATTTTCAAACGTCCCTGAGGACAGTATTTGTGGAAAGTCACCGGCAACATTTTGACTCATAAGCACCTTAAGTACTTCAACTTCATGCTCAACAACCTTGCGCGCAGCTGGTAACAATGCAATTCGTGCATAAGATAGCTCATCACCTTCTAAATTCATTATTTTTAAGGTTGACTTACTTCTAGGACCCACATCAGAAACAAGTACTCCAACCACTTTAATATTAGAAAGCTCAAGACTCTTTAACACCTCATTTAAATGCGGGCATAAGCGATTAATACAGTCAATCTTCTCTATATAATTAAATTTTGATAATAAAGGTAAAAATATATAGTTAAAAAACTTATATATATGCCCTAATAGTCTCGACGGATAATACATCTGCAATGCAGAGCGCATTACTCTGCCATTTTCAGTAGGTAGCAACAAACGAATCGAGCCATTTTTTCGCCTTAATACTAAGTAATTCAAGAGTGAGCCCTCGCTAAATTCTTCTGTTTTATAAAAAGTACAATCAAACCTGCCACTACGCCTGAAATTAATGCCAGCATAATCCCCGCTTCATGTAAACTAGAAACTGTAACCATCGCTACCATAATAGAGACCAAAGCCCACCAAAAGCTGGATACTGCTAACGTAGCAACGCTTCCCAAAACCCTATAATAAAAAGAACCTATTCTATACAAATACATAAATAGGTAATACACTCCTTGAAATATAATCAAATAGGCAAACACACGATATTCACTACCATAAAAGAAAACGATAAGCCATTCACTAAAAAAAACAAGAACGACAATAAATAACATAAGAGCCAATGTGCCTAATAACGCCATTTTCTTTAGGTATACAGTCATCTTTTTATAGCCATATTTTTCAAATTTCAAGGATGTTTGAACAATAATCACATTATCCATCCATTGAAAAAAAACATTAATCGGGCCGAGTAAATTTTGAATCGCCTTAATAGCCGCAGCAGCTTGAGCACCAATCATTCCTGCTCCAACAAGAATAACCCCTGAGCCACCTAACCACTGTAGCTGCCAAGAATAAAGATAGTCACGATTAACTCTCCAATATTTGACTAACAACCTTCTCGAATATCCAAAATTAGGCCTTAGCCTAAGGAAATATATTGTCAGAACGGCCGTTAAAAAAAATGTAATAAAGTACACCATAAAAGCTCTTTCAACACTGAGTTGCTCATTCCAAAACAACACAAATAAACATACAAACTGTCCTCCGTAAGCCACTATGTCAATAATGAGTACCGCTCTTGGATTAGAAGTTGCATAAAGGTACCGCCTTAACCAGTCTTGAATCATAAACCCAAATACCGTAACGCCTATAATTAGGTGCAAAGATCGTAAACTAAGCTCTTCTGAAAAATAACCAATCAAAAATGTAAAAAGATAAACCAATATACTGGCCGCTAAAGAAACCAATAATGCATAGCCAAAATAACCTCGCACCAAAAAACTTTTATATCTTATTCTCTCTACGGGAGGAAGAATGGACATCATTTGAGCAACAACTAAAGATTGTAGGAATGTATTTGCATATAACAGTAACGCTAAGCCTACTACATATATACCAAAGTCTTCAATACCCAAACCTCTTGCTAATAAAATACCAATACAAAAATTAGATGCAGAGACAAGCCCTTGATCAAGTAAAGACCATAACTTAGAATTTTTAGAGGGGAGGTTTAGTTTTTTCATTTTATTTTTAACAAGAATCACTTCGGACTATAATCACTCGGTTTATTCTGTTCACCAATCTTTTTTACTAACTTTGTCCAGGTATGCGTTTTAGCATGTTTTTGTACCCGTTTAGAGGCATCATTTAAAACAGTTATATTGCTATAATAAGCCATCGCAACTTCTAAATCCTTAACCAGATCCGCTTCACTCTTATTAATAACGGAAACGTTACCTACCTCCCCGCTCCCCAAAATTTGACCTGGCCCTCCTATGTCTAAGCAGATTATTGGTAATCCATGAGACATGGCCTCAAGAACAACCATTCCACCAGAGTCATGTAAACTAGGAAATAGCAACACATCATGCGCCATATAAAAGTCATCTATCTGCTCTTTAGAAACCCAATCGATCCAAGTTAGTTTTTCCTCAATTTCTAAATCTATAGCAATTTGTTCCCATAATTTTTTAGCCTTACCTGTTCCGACCATGGTAAGTGTTGCATTTGGAAATTTATGACTATACTCTGAAAATGCCCTTAACCCCAGCCCCATGCCTTTCCATTCAAGAAAGCGCCCAATAAATAAAAATTTAACCCCCTTATCTACATTAAATTTTTTAAGTTTAGAATCAGGTAATTCACTTTGGCTTAACGCAATAGCTAATTGAATTGATACTTTTTTATGAAATCGCTTAGGTATTAAATTTTTAGTTTGCTCAGAAGTAACAAAAACATGAGTGCTGCGTGAAAATATCAACCACATTCTTGGGTCTAGCTTTATAAACAAATTTAAGAAGTCTCTAACTAAGTCTGCAAACCATTGCGACCAACTGTAATGCTTTCTGAGTCTAAATGGCACAGATTCTCCACCTGCAACAGGCCCAAAGAAAAAAGGTTTATTTAAAAAAATCAAATAGCTTGGCTGTCTTACACCTACAAATGTTATATGTTGTACATAGTCAATATCTATATTTTTTATTAATCGTTTAGCCACTCGGTAAATACCAAGTTGCCATAGCCCATAATACATCTGCACCCCAAAAGGTATCTTTTTAGCCTTCAAAAATGGGGTAGGCAGATCATAATAGATAAAATGTACATTTTTAGTATTGGGAATGCTATCACGTGCCCCCTCTATAGCCGTTTTATTATTAGCTCTAGTTAGGACATGTAATTCATGACCCAATTTAGCAAGCTCACAGACCCAGGCCCAACCCACACCTGGCTCGGAACCTTTGTTGGGTTCACAAGCATAGGCTGAAAGTAATATTGTTTGGGGCACTTCAATTACTCCTTAATTTGCCGAAGAGCATTTCTTTCTAACTTTGACAAAAGTACAGACAACACTTGCTCACACGTTTTTTCTATTTCAACGTTTGTATCAATAAGGTAAGCATTCTCTAAATTTCGAGGTAATGCCTCATATTTTTTCACCTGCTCTGTAGCAATGGAAAGTGACACCTCTCCTTTTCTCTCAACAAGTACCTGAGCAGGAGCTGTCAATACCAACCATATATCTGGCTTGGGTATAAACAACTCAAAAACTGACGTTAATCTAAAGCTATTAGGAAGCCTGTAACGATAGGAATCTACTAACATATCATGATAATATCGATCAAATACGATCAACGTAGAAGACATTTTTTTAGGCCAAATAAACCGTAACCAACCGAACCAATAATCTAAAGTAAAAAGGATTAATTTTAATACACCAAAGAAAAAAGATCTTGGTGACTGTGCATGAGGGTTTGCCACACTCGTACCTGCGTTAACCTTTCCAAAATGAGGGCGTAAATGGTAATATTGCGTTTTTCTAAATGCATCCCGAATACTATCCATCACAAAATCGATAATGGTCGACTTACCACTACCATCAGGGCCTAGAACTGCAATAACAAGCCCTGTTGGATTGAACGCTCTGCTCCATTTTCGTTGCATGTTTTTAACTTTGCTCCCCCAAGCATCCATCTTACTTTCCATATGGTTATGATTACAAGCATCTACCTGCAATACTCTAATGTTACTCTGAAACCAATTGAGGTTTCCTATCTGTATTGCTTTCTCCACATTCAGAGAGAGTTCCACACTAAATAACTCTTTCAAAGCCAATCGACATACGCTCTCATTCGATTCAAACAACAACTGAAAATATTCCAAGTGAGCGACATCAAAAGAGCTTTTAGCCAGTCTCTTTATTAAATAATATTTGAAATTGTCTTTTATACAGGGAACCCATAAACCATCAGAATTTTTAACTTTATTGTGTAAAACTTTTTTATTTTTTAACCATAACTGTCCATCTGTTCGGTAGTCATAGCATGCATCCAATGCAATACAGGCAAGCTCCATTCCAAACTGCATACCAAACACATAATATGTAGCAGATATTTCATAACGTAAAACCTGCAAGAGCCTTGCTCTCCTTAATGCATTTTTTTTCGAAAATAACAGCTCAAGTTTGCAAAAGTCAGCCTCTGAAACCATAAAACCAACATCAGAATCAATTGTCTCAGGGTAGCCATTTACATTTCCTAAAAGCACATAGTCAATTTGATTTTTTTCAAGCTCATTACAAAACTCATAAAACATTTCAATACATTTATTTTTTATACCCTGCGACATGCAATTCAGTGTCCTTTTAAAAGTTATTTAAGCTAAATATTCATGCTTTTTGTATAAAAAAGAGAATAAAAAAACTTCTTTATTATTTACAACGCTACAGCTCTGCCAAAAACAAACTCTTTTTGCTTAACATCAAGTTGATTAAACAAGGCTTTAATAAAATCATCCTGATTTTGATAAGCAAGCTCAACATCTTCTGTTATCGAAGAAACTCTAAATAGTAATCCATCAGGAATCTTCCCTGAAAAACCATATTTCAGTTGAATTAATTTTCTACTCACGCCAGGTAAAGTAACTTTATCTCCAATCACTATCCAATAAGTAATCGGCTCAACTCTCCCTGGTGCGGTGGCTAAAAGCCTGCGAACTAATAACGTTCTCTCTGCATCCAGCTTTATTTTTTCATCTCTAATATGAGTAATTTGAAACCCTTGAGCAGGATAACAAAACTCAGGACGATGAACCTGATTTTGGTCACTACTTTGATCTGTCCCATAGGCTAAAGATAAAAAAACATCGTCACTGTTTTTATTCTTATAGTGCCTTTCCAGAATGTCTGAATAAATTTCATTTAAACTCTCTTCAACATCAGGTGCTTTAATTAAAGCCAGCTCTATTTTACTGGCCTTCCAATCACCTAGTTGTTTTGGAACAATGCTCTTTAATGATTCTTGGTTTTTTAAATTGGCCATATACTCAGTCGGCTTTAAATAATTTACGGTAAAGTATGAAAAAACCATCAAAATTGAAATTATTATTACAGGCAGATTAAACATTTTCATTTTGACCCTCACTTTTTTTCATTTTTTTAGAAAGCCACCTTAAAAAAGTATCCGTAAAAATAATAAAGACCAAAGCAACAAAAAACAGTACAAAACCAGCAAAGTCATGTAAAAAACCTTGCCCAGCCTCATCGCCATAGTGAAAAGTAATTAATACCAAAACAATAACCCTTATCACATTCGCAATAAAAGCGATTGGAACAATAAGAATGGCTAATGTTATATTTCTAAGTGCGGAAGTGCTTTTAATTAGATATAAATAAAGCAGTCCCATCGCTTCTAAAGAGATAATCGTGTGTACTCCAGCACATGCATCCGCTACCAACAATTTATAATAACCAATTTGTAATATCACGCCTGTTCGAGCGATTGGATAATCAAAAAAATGAAGTATATTTTCAGATACATAGGAAACGGCTATTTTTAACGGTAACGTTATCATTGCTAAAACAGCGCCAGGAATAGGAACTAAAAACAATAAAAATAAAATAGGGAACCATAATCTTTTTACACTAGAATATCCAAAAAAAGCTAGAAAAAATCCAAATAGTAAAAAAAACTGTGATAAAACGGCAAACTCTAGTAGGCTTTGTGATTTTCCGATAATGTATAAAAATGCACTCATTAACATACATAAATAACCCATAACTTTACTAGATGATGTACTGTCATTAGGGTCTAAAGACTTCCAATTACTCCAAAATAAAAAAATAACGATTGCAAAAACAATTGGCCCATGTGCTTGTTCATCGGTTACCCATACTTCATTGAATAATTGAGCATATATAGACCAATAAAGCAGTACAAAAGCAGCTAAAAAAGGGACAATAATTGAAAGTTTTGTTATTTCAACCGTATTCATTTTATTAAAAACTTTATTGTTTATTAAGTTCAAACCATCCACCCTTTTTTAACCAAACTCAAGCTTACATTTACGTATACCGTATTGCCGTTAAACACTATTTTGAGCGTCCATAAACATCTTCGATACGAACAATATCATCTTCACCCGTGTACTCGCCTACCTGCACTTCAATCATAACCAAATCTATTTTTCCTTGATTTTCTAAACGGTGTAGCTGACCCATTTGTATGTAAGTCGATTCATTAGGGCGTACTAAAAACTCTTTGGAATCAACGGTAACTGTTGCTGTACCAGAGACAACAATCCAGTGCTCATTACGGTGAAAATGTTTTTGTAAAGAGAGCTTATTACCAGGCTTAACCACAATACGCTTTACTTTATACTGCTCTGAAGCCTCTAAAACTTCATAGATTCCCCATGGACGATGTGCTAAGCGATGAATCTCTGCCAATTCTGGAGCATTTTTTTTAATTTCAGCCACGACCTGCTTTACTTTTTGAGAGCTGGCTTTACTTGAAATTAAAATGGCGTCTGAAGTATCTACAATTAATAAGTCATTGACATCAATTAACGCAATTTGACGCTCTCTTGTTACAAGTAAATTATTATTCGAATCAATACAAATAGGGGGGGGAGAATTTTCTAATCTTGATAAAACCGCATTATTGTCTTTTGCTTGCTTTACCTCTTCAAACAGTGCATCAAAGCTTCCTAAATCAGACCAACCTATATCACAAGGAACAACTTTCACTCGACTTGAGCGTTCCATGACCGCGTAATCAATGCTGTCTTCTGGAATAGCTTTCATTGCGGCTAAATCAATATGCCACTCTGAATCATTTTTATTTTTTGGCATCGCGCTTAAACATGCCTGATACATCTCTGGTGCATATTTTTTAAGCTCTTCAAGAAAGACACTGGCCTTAAAGCAGAACATTCCTGAATTCCAGTAATAATTTCCTTTATTAAGATAAGACTGTGCGGTTTCTAAATTGGGTTTTTCTTTAAATGAAAGAACCTCATGCCCTTTTGATTCAATGTAGCCAAAACCGACTTCTGGATACGTTGGTTTTATTCCAAAGGTCACTAGATTATTTTTTTCGGCTAATGCTTTGGCATTTAAAATGGCTTTCTCATACGCTTGTTGATCTTTTATTAAATGATCCGAGGTGGTTACCAGCACGAGTTCATCACCTTTACCGTCTGCCTCTATAGCCAAACAAGCTAACGCAATAGCAGGTGCGGTGTTGCGCCCTACTGGCTCAAGCAAAAACTCTAAGGGGCGTGAAGCAACTTGCTCTAACTGGTCAATGGCTAAAAAGTATTGTTCACGATTAGAGACAATAAATAACTGCTCGCAAACCGCTTGGTTACGCAACACGGTCTCTTGAAACAGTGAACGATCATTAAATAATCGTACAAATTGTTTAGGGAGCATCGTGCGACTTAAGGGCCATAATCGAGTGCCAGAACCGCCACATAAAATAATATTGATCATTTCTTTTGTAAACTCTCTTGCGCTAGCCATTTAACTAATTCAGGTAAAAAAACTTTACTGTATTCATGTACTGACTCATCCTTTTTCAGGGAATCCATCTCTAACCAACGGTACCTTCCATGCTGTTGTTTTGGAAAACTGAGTTCACGACGTTCAGCCCTAAAAACGTGTGTCGCATTAATATAGTGTGTTGAAACATTCTGACTAAAAAAACTATCACTATAAAAATGTTCGTATAAACCCAGTAGCGTTACTTGATTTAATCCCGTTAACATTAGACCTAGTTCACTTTTAGAGATACGCTGCAAAGCTTGATCTAAGGTTTCATTTTTATATACTCTGCCACCTGGCACAAACCAAACCCCTTTTGCGGGTGCATTTAACCGCTCACCCACCAAAACTTCATTTTGTTGATTTAAAACTACTAAGTCCATTGCAAACAGAGGTGAGTTTTGCACCACCTGTTTAAAGCTACTTAAGGGTAAAGGGTTATTTTCGATAGTCATTTTGATGCGCTAAAAACCAAGCATAGGTTTTCATTAACCCATCTTCTAAGCTTACATTCGCTTTCCAACCTAAACGCTCTAAACGAGAAACATTCATCAACTTTCTGGGGGCGCCATCAGGCTTTGAGGCATCAAATTCAATACGACCTTTAAAGCCAACCACTTTCGCAACGGTTTCGACTAACTCTCTAATGGTGCAATCTATGCCTGTACCTACATTAATATGCGAGAGCATGGATTGTGTTTCTTGCTGATAAATATCTTTCTCTAAATTCATAACAAAAATAGAGGCTTCTGCCATTTCATCAACGTATAAAAATTCACGCATTGGCTTACCTGATCCCCAAGCGGTCACAACAGAATCATTATTTAACTTTGCTTCATGAAAACGTCTTAATAGCGCGGGAATCACATGGGAGTTTTCAGGATGAAAGTTATCATTTTCACCATACAGGTTTGTTGGCATCACACTTCGGTAATCTCTACCGTACTGACGGTTATAACTTTCACACAACTTAATTCCAGCTATTTTGGCAATGGCATAAGGTTCATTTGTTGGTTCAAGTTCTCCCGTTAAAAGAGCACTCTCCTTCATCGGCTGAGGGGCTTGCTTAGGGTAAATACAAGAGGAGCCTAAAAACAGGAGCTGTTGCACCCCATTTAGATGTGCAGAATGCACAATATTGGCTTCAATCATTAAGTTTTCATAAATAAACTCAGCGGGGTATTCATTATTTGCATGAATGCCTCCTACTTTGGCCGCCGCAAGATATACTTGATCAATATTGTTTTTCTTAAAAAAATGATTAACCACCTGCTGGTTTGTTAAGTCCAACTCTGAACGTGTTGCAGTGATGACCTGATTACCTGGTTCTTGAAGCAGTAATCGAACAATGGCTGATCCAACCATTCCTTTATGGCCGGCTACAAAAATTGTTTTAGCTTGACTTGAAGACATTTACTTACTCCACGGCCACTGGAATATCATGACCGTGCTCTTTTAATAACGCATGACGTTGTGCTATTTTTAAATCTTCAGAAACCATCTCTGAGCACATCTCTTGCACGGTAATTTCAGGTGTCCACCCCAGTTTTTGTTTTGCTTTTGAAGGGTCGCCCAATAGGGTTTCAACCTCCGCAGGGCGAAAATAACGTGGATCAATTTGCATAATCACATCGCCTACTTTTAAGGCTGGCGCTTTATCTCCGTCAATCGCGGTAATGGTTGCTGTTTCATCAATACCTTCGCCATTAAATGCTAATGTAATACCTAGTTCTTGAGCGGACCAAGCAATAAATTGACGCACCGAATATTGAACCCCCGTCGCAATGACAAAATCATCGGCTACGTCTTGTTGCAACATCATCCATTGCATACGAACATAGTCTTTTGCATGTCCCCAATCACGTAATGCATCAATATTCCCCATATACAAACAGGACTCTAGCCCTTGTGCAACATTGGCTAAACCACGGGTTATTTTTCGAGTAACAAAGGTTTCGCCCCGACGAGGCGATTCATGGTTGAATAAAATACCATTACAAGCGTACATTCCATAAGATTCACGATAGTTTACAACGATCCAATAAGCATACATTTTAGCTACCGCATAGGGTGATCTAGGGTAAAAAGGCGTTGTCTCTTTTTGCGGTGTTTCTTGAACTTCGCCATACAGCTCTGATGTAGAGGCTTGGTAAAACTTTGTTTTCTTTTCTAAACCTAAAAGACGAATGGCTTCCAGTAACCTCAAGGTTCCTATAGCATCTACATCGGCCGTATACTCTGGCGATTCAAATGAAACCGCCACATGCGATTGAGCTCCTAAGTTATACACTTCATCTGGCTGAACTTCTTGCAAAATTCGTGTTAGATTAGAGGAGTCGGTTAAATCACCATAATGTAAAATGAAGTTTTTATTATCGACATGAGGATCTTGGTATATGTGATCCACTCTCTGTGTATTAAATGAAGAGGCACGACGTTTAATTCCATGTACTTCATAGCCTTTTTCTAATAAAAACTCTGCCAAATATGAGCCATCTTGACCTGTTACGCCTGTTATTAATGCAACTTTATTAGACACCACACCACACCTTATACTAAAAATAAAACTCACCAAACATGACCAAAGCCTTATTCAGCATTCAATTTAAAAAATCTATCTCTCAACGCTTCGCGTTATTCAAAACAACACCAACAGGCTCCGCACCCGCAACGCTGATTTGTTGTTTTGCAAGTTCTACGTCTGCAATTTTTGCCTCATTTTTATTCACAACTAACAATACCCCTTTTGTTACAGCTGCCATTGACTGTGCATCGGAGCTTTCAAGAATAGCCGGGGTATCGATAATAATAATGTCATAACGCTCTTCTAGAGCGCCGATTAAGTTACCAAATCGTGCATGACCTAGCAATTCTAAAGGGTTTGGAGGAATGGTACCTGAAGATAGCAACGATAAATTCTCAATTTTAGGGATCACTTGAATTGCATCCAGCCCTGCTCGTTTAACCAAGACATCTGATAGCCCAATTCTGCCTGCAGTGTAAAACATTTTTTGCTGCGTAGGTGTTCGCATATCAGCATCCACTAATAAGGTGTTTTGCCCTAGCTGAGCAAAAAGAACGGCTAAATTAGCGGCAATGTAACTTGTGCCCTGCTGAGCGGTAGGTGCGGTAATCACTAATGATTTGTTTTCGGTAAACCAGCGAAGTGACAATTGACTTCTTAAAGCTCTAAGGGCTTCAATTTCTTTTCCGTAAATGTAAAAAGCGCTAATCACACTTGGGTCAATGGAATCATCTCCCACGGTCAAGCAAGAGTAATCAAATTGCCTTGATACCACTTGCATAATATCTTCTTCAGTAATAAGCCCTAACTGAACTGCGGCATCACCAAAGCGTAAACCTTGCTCTTGTTGTGTTTTTACAATTAAGTCGGCATCTTGCGGTTTTAACTTTCCAGCCTCTAATAGTAAGTGGCCGATGGTGCGTTTATTTGGGCTGGTTTCAATCAGTTGATTTTCCACGTTAACTCCTAGAATTTATGTTGATTTACGGCTTGGCGCCATCAATCGTTTTGTGGAAGGTTTCGAAAAAGGGATTTCGCCCAATACAGGAAGGCCAACTCCCTGCACAACATCATATTCTGTTCGTACTCGCCGGTTCAACAACTCAGCCAATAGGGCAATGGCAATGGCTAAAATTGACCCTAAAAATACCGATAAAATAACATTAACCACTACATTTGGCTTGCTAGGCTTAATAGGAGGAACAGCAACATTAAGAACGGATACGTCACTTTCTTGAGACGCACCTTCTAAGGCTACCTGGCTCAAGCGCTGTGTTGCAAGGCTTAAAATTTGCTGCGCGTCTAACACATCACGTGTAAAAATATCTAGCATGTTACGATTGTCATTAATGCCCAATAACACTTGCTTTTGCACTTCAATCGCACTTTCAAGCTCAGCTATTTTTTTCTGAGCGATGGCTACATCACTTCTAATTCGATCTTTTGCA
Source organism: Thiomicrorhabdus sp. (assembly GCA_021648625.1). Classification (GTDB taxonomy): domain Bacteria; phylum Pseudomonadota; class Gammaproteobacteria; order Thiomicrospirales; family Thiomicrospiraceae; genus Thiomicrorhabdus. The sequence continues at coordinate 23,911 of JAKISK010000013.1, forward strand.
AAGCGAAACTCCGATGCTAACTTGCGACTTAAACTGCGTACTTCAGATCTTGCCGCGCGATATTCAGGATGTTGATCACTTAAACGCTCTGCTAACTCAGAAAGCTTTACCTCTGAACGTGCAAGAGACACTTTAAGATCTCTAATAATAGGATCCGCTAAAACAGCACTGTCTAACTTATTTACCCCCCCCTTTAACACCGCTTCTTGTCTTGATTTTTGATGGAGAAACTCTGACTGTGCAATCACCAACTGCTGAGAAAGCTGAGATAATCGTGCCGTTTCAACGTCCATTCGCTTATCTGCAGAAACAATCCCTTTTTCTCTTTGATAGTCAGACAGCCGCTTCTGCGCGACAATCAAATCAAAACGCATCTTTTCAACCTGAGCCTTAAACCACTCTGAAGCCCTCTTAGAGGGCTCAATTTTTAATTGCAAGTTCGTTTCAATATAAGCCTCAGCAAAAGCATTTGCAAAAGTGGCCGCGGAGTCTGGGTTATTCGATTCATACCCTAAAGTGATCACACTACTTTCACGAGAGGGTACAACATTAAGACTCCGTAATAACAAGCCCGCAAGCCAATTACGAACATCCCCCTTTCCCTCCGTTGCCTCATAAAATGAGTCAAGCACGTCTGGGTTGGTATAAAGCTCTAATTTATCCACCACTTTTAATGCCACATTTTGACTGCTAATAATGTCGACCTGCGTGGCTAAATACCCTGGAATCAACTGGCTAGGGGCACTATAGCCTGTAATAGGGTCAACACCTTTATAATTTATAACCAAGGCCGTACTGCTTTCATAGGTCTTAGGCAATACAAGGCTAATAACGACTGCTGAAATAACCGTAACCAATAAAGCAAAAAGAGCTATTTTTTTTCTTGCCTTCAATACAATCAAAAACTGGTAAAAACTCATTCTATTTAACCCTTAAAATAATCGTTCTTGAATAACAATAACATCATCGGCCAAAATTTCCGATGACAGAGAAGCACTCAGTTTAACTAGCTTACCCTCTTCATTTCGACGATCAATTTCAATCCCTCGAACCGTTCCTCTAGCAGAAATACCGCCACCCGCAGATATTGATTGTGCCACTGTCATCCCTAGCTTGTAGCGATACACACCTGGACGATTAGCTTCACCAAACACATAAAAAACAGGTGCCTCTGGAACGTAAACAATATCACCTGCTATCATTTTTATATTACTTCGCTTGACAACATCTACACTGGATTTAAGATAAAGTTGATCAATATTCACAGAAAATCGCTTAGGTGGATTCTCCGACATCCGAAGAATTGTTATCACACTAGAACCTTTTGCCGATACCCCGCCTGAAAGCGCAATAAAGTCAAACAGTGATTTCGCTCCTGATTCAATCGAGTATTTACCTGGTTTCATAACCTGCCCCAAAACTGAGACCTGCTGACCGCTGGATTGCAACACAATAACGTTCACTTGTGCCTGCTTCAAAAACCCTTCTGCAACCAATCGACTAGCAATCAACTGCTCTGTTTCTGGCGCACTCAAACCCCCAACCTTAACCTCTCCAATCAAAGGAAAGCTTAACATTCCAGAAGCCGATATCTTTGCCTCTGTCATCAAGTCTGGATTGCCATAGACTGACACACGAACCATATCGCCGTCATCCAGCACACTATCAACCGCAAACACCGCCGTTGAAAAGAATAAAAACAACGCAACAATCAATTTTTTCATAATACACTTCTTCTTGTTTTGAAAGAGAACAAACCCATCTCATTTAAAATTTAACGTTAACGCCCAGAACAATGGATTGCGACTGATAATCTCTTAACCGTTGCGTAGAGTCTCTTAGACTTTGACTAAGCCTCAATGAAATATCTAGCATTCGATAGGGCTGGTAAGTTACCCCAGCAACAATCCAATCATAACGCTCTTTAAATCCGCTGTCTGACCCAACATAATCCCTAGTTTCATGCTTAAGCTGACCATTAAAAGAGACTTTTTCAGACAGCCGCCAAGCACCGCTCAATGCATAACCGGTATTTTCACTAAACGTTGAGTCTACATTATTACTGGACACCAAATGACGGTATAAACTTACATCCAACATAGTTTTTGCGGTAGGGAGCCATGCGTAAGCAATTTCAGTATTAAACCCATCATTATCCCACTTAGAAAGCGTTGGATGCGTTCGCGCATTCCAACCAATATCCGCCGACAATTTACTTTTAACTGTTACCTGCCAAACCACATTTAACAACAAAGAATTTTGCTGATATTCATTATCAATAACACTTGATGACGTTAATTCTCGCCTAGGATATTCGCCGTCTTCACGCTGCCACGTCATACCCACTCGATTACCCGCGTGCGTAATGTAATTCCAGAAAAGTGCTTTCTTAACGCTTTTTCGATTGCTTGCTTGCAATACCTGCAACTCATAGCTTAAATCGTAGTCAGACAGCTTAACACCCATCTCCCAGTCTGGTGCATAGCGCCATTTAGCAAGAAAATTAAGGGTTTGTTGGTCTTTTTTACTTGAAGTCTGCGCATTGGTATTCGAAAAATCACTAAGCGTTTGTTTTTGACTCCAACCCAACTGCCCCGTCAAATAACTGCCAAACAACCAATTCCACTTAAGACTTAAGTCCTGACCCGTGTAATCCAAGTTTGAATTATTTTCAAACCGATTATCCGTAATTGAAAAATCCGCCAGTATTTTCTGACGGCTCAATTCCCAATCAACAGCAAGCCCTGCTTTGGCTTGATAAATCGTATCATCCTTACTAATGGACGAAGCACTCGTATTATCATCCGAATCCAAACGATATAAATTATCATCCTTTACTACGCTAAAATCTACATAAGGGGTCAACTCTCCCTCTGCATTTACAGCGGGGCTAACGATACCAGAAACCAAGAGAAAAAATAGAACACTTAGTTGACGCACATCAATTAAGTTGCGCTTACTGCAACCTCTACAGTATTTATTTTGAATCTGGGGCAAATTGTCCAACATACTCCACCTCAGCGGTCTCTTTTAATGAATCAACCAGCTTTTTAGAAGCCTTCTTACGAGCCTCCAACAACAACTGTCCTGCAATCGCCCCCTTAGCCTCTTCCAAAGTAACCGACTGATCTAAAAGCCTATGCAACTCCACCACCAACAGACCGTCGGTCATTTTTAAATAGCCAACATCACCTGCCTGCAGCGCACTCAAAAAATGAAGGACTGGGCCAGCAATCTTCCCTTCTGCTTTAGCCTCGCTCATTCTTTTATATTTAATATCCTTTTGCTCCAACAAGGCCACAACCTGCTTAATCGTGTGCCCCTGCTTTACTTGCTCAATCAATTGCTCAACCTGTTCATCGCCCGCTGAAATGGCCAGCTTCGTAAATACATACATTTTTCGTTCCGCAAACAACTCTGGAGAATCATCATAAAACCGCTGCACCTGCTCGTCCGTGGGCTTAGCGACCGACTCCAGTGCTCTTTGCACATAACGCTCAATTAATACCTTATTTTTCGCCTCTTCTAGCGCACTCAGCACCGCTGGCTCACGGTCTATTTTTACACCTTTAGCCGCCTGCAACACCAGTGTCTTTTCAACCAAATTATCCAACGCTTTCTTCTCAAGATCCCCTCTAGAGTACTCACCTTCTGGCGCTCTAACACGAGACAACAACTGATTAAGCTGGTGAATGGTTACCTCTTCACCATTCACCTTCGCAACCACCTGCGTATTTTCCGCAGACTCTGACTCCTCACCACCGCAACCAGAAAGCAAGCCGATTACTGAAAAAAAGATACCGTAACAAATAAACTTTAACATAAACAACAACCTCAATTATTTCAACTAACCGAACAATACCGCATTAGTGAACGTAAAAAACAAAATAACGCCACTTTACCACACACTAAAAAAGACACACTATCAAAAAAGACGCACAACCTAAGCAATTATATCAAGTTTGCACATAAAAAAAGCCAGAGCTACCCAGCTTAGCACCCATAAAAGAACCAAGCAATAGGCAAGCCCTAGCTTTTCAAAAATCTGGCTCCCGATGCTGGACTCGAACCAGCGACATACGGATTAACAGTCCGGCGTTCTACCAACTGAACTAATCGGGATTGAAAAACATCAAATAAACCATTCGATATGGGGCGTATTATAGGGCGTTTTTTTTTAGTCGCAAGTATTTTTTAACTTTTTTATTTAAAAACAGTTTCTTTTTGCGTTTCCTAAAAAATCACCCTTATAATTACGCATTGTCGATCATTTGTACTAAAATACCCTCAATTTTAAAATAACCAAAACAGGACCACGCCATGAAAAAAGTTGTAATCCCCGTTGCTGGCTTAGGCACTCGATTTTTACCCGCAACCAAAGCCATTCCCAAAGAGATGATTACCTTAGTGGATCAACCGCTGATTCAGTACGTGGTACAAGAAGCAGTGAGTGCGGGCTTTACCGACATTATCTTGGTGACTCACTCAAGTAAGCAAGCCATTGAAAACCACTTTGACCATAACTTTGAATTAGAGGTGAGCTTAGCGCGTAAAAACAAGGTTGCTCTCATAGAAAAGCTTAAGGCAATTATCCCCCCCCATATTAACATCATCTCCGTTCGCCAACCCGAACCACTTGGACTAGGCCATGCCGTGCTGTGTGCCGCCCCGGTCATTGGCGATGAGCACTTTGCGGTGATTTTACCCGATGTCATCTTAAACACTGGTTCAAACGACCTAAAACAGATGGTCACGGCATTCACAAAAAGCGATCAAAGCCAAATCATGGTTGAAAAAGTACCGAAAAACGAGGTAGACAAATATGGCATTGCCGATTGTGGCGGTGAAGCACTTGAACCCACGGATTCAAAACCCATGAAAGGCGTTGTTGAAAAGCCGTCACCCAAAAACGCTCCATCTAATTTATCGGTCACAGGGCGATATGTGCTAGACAACAGTGTACTTAACTTACTTAAAACCACCCCCAAAGGCGCAGGTAATGAGATTCAACTCACCGATGCCATTGCAGAGCTGATTGAAAGCAAGGGCGTTCAAGCCTACTGTTTAGAGGGTAAAAGCTATGACTGCGGTGATAAACTAGGATACATGAAAGCCTCTGTGCAATTTGCTGCGAATCATCCTGAGCTTGGAAAAGAGTTTTCCCGCTGGTTACAAACGTTTAAGACCGAACTGACAAAATGATTCATACCCACGCGTACGCCATGTTACAACCGCTTGCAGAATCTATGAAGGCGCAACACCTTAAGGAACTTTTTGCTCAAGATTCTGAGCGCTTTAAACCATTCCATCTTGAAAAAGAGGGGTTACTCTTTGACTTTTCAAAACAAAAAATCAACACAGAGATCATTGACGAACTGCTCAACCTTGCCACTGAACAGCAACTAGACACGTGGATTGAACGATTGTTTAACGGCGATAAAATTAATCACACCGAAAACCGTGCCGCTTGGCACACGGCTTTACGAGATGTTAGCTCGCCAAATCCTGAGGTAGCCAAACAGTGGCGCAAGATGGAATCACTGGTGAATCAAGTTCACCAAAAACAGTTTAGGGGCTACTCAGGAAAACCCATTTTAGACATCATTAACATTGGTGTAGGAGGAAGTGATCTAGGCCCTCTTATGGTGACGCACGCGCTTGATAAAGACAAACATGAACATGCACCTGATGTCCATTTTGTCTCAACGCTAGACGCTCAACAGCTTCATAAGCTACTCAAGCGCTTAGACCCTGCCACAACATTATTTGTTGTCGCCTCTAAATCATTTGCCACCATTGACACGCTCTCGCTTGCCGACACAGCTAAAGAATGGATAGAGGCGCACGCTCCAAACCAAGAGGTCGTCATGAATCATTTTGTCGGCATCTCTACTAACCCGACTAAAATGTCCAAATGGGGAATTCTTCTTAGACATCAGTTGATTTTTTGGGAATGGGTAGGAGGTCGATTTTCATTATGGTCCACCATTGGCTTTAGCATCGCACTAAGGTTGGGAATGCAAGGATATAACGACATGCTGGCGGGCGCGCACGCCATGGATCAACACTTTAAGCAAACACCTTTTAAGCAAAACATTCCGGTACTGTTGGGATTAATTGGCGTATGGAATACCAATTTCTTAAACCTATCTGCTCAGGCGATCTTACCTTACGACTCCCGTTTAAAGTACTTTGCCAGCTACTTAGAACAGCTCGAAATGGAGAGCAACGGCAAACGCACCAAGCGAGATGGAACGGCTATCACTTATCGAACCTGCCCTATTTTATGGGGAGAGGTGGGTCCCAATGCACAGCACGCTTTTTATCAACTGTTGCACCAAGGGACAGAGCGCGTGATGTCTGATTTTATTCTTTTTTCACAAGGCGTATCTCAACCAGACCGAGACCGAGACCGAGAAAATTATCACCATAATCTAAACATTGCCAACTGTTTAGCACAGAGCCGAGCCATGATGTCAGGAGATGCCAATGAAGACCTGCATAAAGATTACCCTGGCGATCAAGTGTCCAATACGTTACTGTTAAAAAAACTGGATGCCTACCATTTAGGGATGCTGGTCGCCTTGTACGAACATAAGGTATTTGTGCAGTCGGTTATTTGGGACATTAACCCCTTTGATCAATGGGGGGTGGAGCTTGGTAAAAAACTGGCCGTCGATATTTTCGAACACATTAAAGCGCAATCTGTCGATGATCTAGACAGCTCCACCGCCAACCTTCTAAAAAATATTTGGAAACAACGCCATGAAAATTAATGTATTTGGTGACAACATCAGTGCGTTAGTCTGCGCAGGCTGTTTAGCTGAGACGGGCAACCACGTTGTTCTTGTGGGGCATCGAGACAATGAGCATTCTGAACCAAACTTAACCAAACTATTAGACACTCAAATCGATGCTGGACGGCTAAATATTTCAAGCGCATTTGATATTGAGACCGAATACCAAATTATCTCCTTTGATCCCGAACAATGCGAAGAGGGCAAGCGTATCGCACTTTCCTTGTCAAAAGGGCACAACCCAGATCGTTGCATCATTATTCGCTCCAACTTTACGATGGGCACCACCAAAACCATTGAAAAACTGGCTAAAACTCCCTGTATTGTAAACCCCGATTTTGCCTCAGAAGGACGAGCTATTCAGGACTTTCGGCGCCCAGACCGTATTATTATTGGTCACCGAACGCCTGAAACGCTTACCCAGTTTAAACGCCTATTTGCCCCCTTTAATCGCAATCAAAATGTAATGATTGAAATGTCACCTGAATCGGCCGAGCTGACTAAATATGCCACTAATGCGATGCTTGCCACACGAATTTCACTCATGAACGAACTGGCAGAGGCATCCGAATCGTTAGGGGCCGACATTGAAGAGGTTCGCCAAGGCATTGGCGCGGATCAACGTATAGGAACCTCTTACCTTTACGCAGGAATCGGCTTTGGCGGTACTCATTTTGCCAAAGACCTTTACCGCATTCACAATCTCATTAATCCTTCTGGTTCCAAAGAGGGATTACTTGATGCTGTGATTCGCATCAACGATCAACAAAAAGAGGCGCTATTTCGCAAGGCTTGGCAACACTTTGATTGCCATCTTGAAGACAAAATCATTACACTGTGGGGCATTAGCTACAAACCCAACTCCACCTCCATTGAAGGTGCTCCCAGCTTAGAACTGATTAAGGCCTTCTTAAACCAAGGTTCAATCTTACAAATTTTTGACCCCATGCTGGATGCTGATTTTACAATGTGGATGCGAGAAAACCTCTCTTTAGAGCAACAAAAAAGAGTGCACATTGCAACCGATATGTATGAAGCCACACAAAATTCCGATGCCTTATGTTTGGTTACCGAATGGCAAGCCTTTTTATCGCTCGATTTAGAGCAACTTAAAGCCAAGATGAGAACCCCACTGATTTTAGACGGTCGCAACCTCTACGATAAAACATGGCTCAATGACAACCAATTTACTTATTACGGCATTGGCCGATAACACGGAAACAACCGCATGACACACAACTTAACCGCCTTTAAAGCCTACGATATCCGTGGAAAAGTCCCTGAGCAACTCAACGAAGCACTCGCTTATCAAATTGGCCGAGCTTACGCCAGTGAACTCAATCCCAAACAGGTGGTGATTGGCTACGACATTC
>JAKISK010000014.1 GCA_021648625.1 Thiomicrorhabdus sp.
CGCTGTCCATTGAGACCCAAAATATTCTTCGAGATGTCGATACTCATATGCTGTCCTATATAAAGTGGTGAGAGACTTTATATATCAACAGATTACATGAAAATTGGCATCTTTTTTCACTCACAAGATCGGAGAAGAGCCCCCCAAAAAACAAATTAAAGAATTGAATCAATGGGTTAGAAAGGAACTGAACTAGTTATCTAGGACAGCCCCTAACTAATTATTTTGGCTCTTTATTTTGGCCCAACATACGTAATAAAGTACCGTCTTTATAGACAAAGTGATGTTTTAGAGCACCTGCAATGTGTAGTAGGATAACCCCAATGAGTATGAATCCGAAAATTTCATGTATGTCTCTGACAACTTCATCAATCATTTCACTTTCACCTACAAGAGAGGGCAACACAAATAAACCAAAGAAAGCCACGTCATAACCAGCGGAGTTAGATAAAATCCAACCAGAAATAGGCATACCCAACAGGGAAAAATACAGAATGCCTTTAACAACTAGGCTTAATCTATATTCAAATTTATTTGTAGAAAGTTTCTCTGGATTTGGGCTGATTTTTAACCACAGTAAACGTATAAATATCAGACCTAAGATTACGACCCCCAATGATTTATGTAAAGAGTAGAGATCTTGTTTTAGGTCACTGTCATCTAAGTCAACCATGAATAAACCAAGGCCGATTGAACTGAGAAAAATGAAAGCTGTAAGCCAGTGAATTGTACGAGAAACAACGCCGTAATTAAGGTTAGTATTTTTAAAAGCCATGAGGCAATCCTATCGTTGATGATTTATTGGAAAAGGTTAGATAAAGAGCTAGATTTTTTGAAGTAAGTTTTACCTTAATTTCAGTCCTTGATGAAACTCAATTACATTATTATAGTTTCAAATGCACCTATATTTGTTACATCTAATGCTCCAGAAACGTCCATAGCTTCCATGTTAGATTGTGTTCCAGCATAAGCACCAATTTTACTAACTCCTGCTAGCAAAAAAATATGTCCTAAAAATAGACGCGCGATTTGTTGAGGTGTTTTTTTCATTGTAAAGCTCCGTTGTTTATTTAAATCGTTGTGATGAAATCTATTATTACCGTTGTAATAAATCGAGTAAACAGCAATAATATGAAATGATTGTTCTTGTATTAGCAACAAAGGAATGGGGTATGGGTCGCTTAGAGAGTATGGATACATTTATTCGAGTTGTGGAAGCGGGCAGTATTAGCGGTGCTGCAGAGCGAATGGGGGTGGCAAAATCGGCAGTGAGCCGACGGCTAAAAGAGTTGGAAGCCCATTTGGGGGTGTCATTGTTTAACCGCACCACACGTAAGATGAACCTGACAGATACTGGGCAAAGTTTTTATGAGCAATCGTTGCGCATATTGGCAGATGTATTGGAGGCAGAGTTGGCGACTTCACAAATTCATAGTGAATTAAAAGGGCGCCTTAAAGTAGCTTTGCCATTGAGTTTTGGTCTAATGCATTTAGGCCCTGCACTGAATAATTTCTTGCAATTACACGCCAGTATTGAATTTGACTTGAGTTTTAGTGATCGTGAAGTTGATTTGATGCAGGAAGGATTTGATGTGGCGATACGCATTGGGCAACTGATGGATTCGACTTTAATTGCCCGCAAAATCGTCCCTATTCGAGCCGTGATGTGCGCCAGTCCTAATTACTTAAAACGAATGGGCATACCTCAAACACTAGGTGAGTTAATAAGACATCAGTGCTTGGTATATAGCTTGATGCGAGATTTTGAAAATTGGCACTTGCAAGATACGGCTGGTAAGTTGCACACAGTTAAGATACAGCCTTTTTTGAAAGCCAGCAATGGAGAGTTTTTACGTGATGCTGCGATAAAGGGGCTGGGCATCGTGATGTTACCGTCTTTTATCTCGTATAAAGCGCTAGAATCAGGGGCTTTAGTTCCAATTCTACCAGAGTACAGTCGAGCTAATTTAAACGCTTACGTCATCTATCCCCAAACCCGCCACCTATCACAACGTGTGAGAGCTTTGGTGGATTATCTAGTTGAATATTTTTCTGGTACACCTTATTGGGATGAGTGTTTGAAGAGTAAGTAAAAGTCGAGTTAATGAAAAAAACGGGGACGGTATCCTTAAAAATATTTATCCGCCTGAAAATCGTTGTTTTTTGTCGTTATAGGGAGGGGGGGTAAAAATACCCCCCCTATTTAAAATGAATCCAGAAGCCATCTTTGCCAGTCGTGACCCCAACATTGAGCCTAATGCCAGCATAGACCAAGCCGTAACCATCGAAATAAAACACAAATACGACCCTAAAATTTGCTACCTCCACGGCATTGTAGAAAGCTTAAACGCCGAAGACGTTTCAGGCGGTTGGGCGTATTACACCCTCAACATCCGCTCCACACTCCATCGCCTGAGCCTCCCCTCCAACGCCCAAATCTTTTAACAATAACGTACCCGACATCGTCGCCAAACTGCTCAACGACCAAGGCATCGTACCCCACGAATTTAAACTAGACGACTCCCACCTTGAACGCGAATATTGAGCTGGACAAAGCCGCACAAACACTGGCCTATCTGCAATCAGAATGCACGAGTTCAGAAGAAACTCAGTTCATTAACGGGCTATGTTTCCGAGATTTCAGACAAAATATCGATTCAAAAAAAAGAGATAACGGCAATTGATTTGCAGTCTTAGCGAGGGTTTAGCGACAAACTTTACCAAGCAATTGACGCTCAAACCGAAAAAGAGATCCGGTTAAAAGAGGTGCTTGAAAAAAGAATGCGAAAAGAGTCGTTGTTGGTACACTCTAATTCGCATTTCTATCTGGGGATTAGGGATAAGCATCAAGTTGAACAAGATAAGCGAGAGCAACGAATACTGGATGAGCTGGCGGCTTAGAGCGTGATTGCAAATACATCCTGCGCCTCCAATGAATAGTTTGGTATAGATGTTGCTTTTGCTGTATTCAAGATGGCAACTAATACTTTTGGGGTGAACGCTTATGATGTTAACAAACAAAATGGCACCAGCAGAACAGCCTTCGGACGTGCTTTTTTCGACTTTGGATGTGCAAGACTTGCCTGACAGTACAGGATTAGACGGTACAGGGTTTTCAGGTCTGTTTTCTTCAATGGTTGCGGCGCAATCTGGGGGGGGGAGAGAAATAGAATCGTTACCTTTGGATGATGCTACCGCGCCATTGAATTCGTTAAACGCTATGTTAAACCCTGCACTGGAACCAGCCAAAAAAATAAATGACGTTGATGTAAGCAGCCTAGGGCTTAGTCGTCTTGAGTTACTTCAGCAAAACACTCCACTAAATACCCCTGATACCGAGCAGGTTTCTGATCTAAGCGCACCATACGTTTTTAGTATAGAGGGGGGGGGAGAAAATTTAATAACCTCAGAGCGATTAAAAGGCAACGCGGTTTCTACTAACGTACTTTTGGAGGAGGGGGGGGTAAATTTAGGTACGGATCAAGCTATTGAGGTGTCTCCCCAAGCACTTAATTTAGCTTTTTCGAGCGCTCAAGCAGAGGTTTTAAACCATAGTTCACTTGTTGAACCGAATGTGATTAAAGAGAGCATGGTCTCAAACCCCGCTTTAAATCAGGCGACAGGTTCTGTCTCTAGCTCAAACTTAGGGACGAGTCAATTGAGCCAACCGAGCCAAAGCGTTGTTCAAGGTTCTACCGTGAGTTGGGGAGCACAGAGTTCAGATGCTCAGACATCACAGGGGTTTGGACAGCAAGGTCAGTCGTCTGGTCAACCTTCACAAAATGGTTCAGGTCAAACAGCACAGCAACAGGCTATGATGTTTGCACAAATGAGCCAAGGCAAACAGCAATCGTTAGAGCAGCAAGCGGCTGTTAGAGTGATGGATGATGCGGTTTCTAAAACAGAAGGACGAGAGTTGTTGGGGGGGGCAGAAATTGCCTCTTTGGATCGAAAAGGTAATTTGCCACTCGGTTTACAAACCATTAACGTGCCTGTAAAGCATCCGCAATGGGGGCAAGCATTAGGGCAACGTATTGTTTTTATGTCGAACAACGGGTTGCAACAAGCACAAATAACGTTAAATCCTCAAAATCTGGGGCAAATTCAAGTGATGTTGCAACTCGATAAAGATCAGCAAATGCACGTTAGTTTAGTGGCGCAAAATGGTGCGACGCGAGAGAGCATGGAAAATGCACTGCCTAGGCTTAGAGAGATGATGGAGCAAGCAGGTATTCAGTTGGCTTCGGTGAATATTAGTGATCAAAAACAGTTTTCAGAAAGTGGTGATGCTCAAGAACATCATGGGCAAGGTGCTTCAAAAAATACGTTAGTTGAGGAAGACAAAGCGGAAGATCGCCCTCTATTAATGACTGGTTCAACCGATAATATTATCGACTATTATGCTTAGGAGCACGAGATGACCTTTTTTAAAAAAACAGTAGGATTTTTGTTTGCCGTGAGTCTGGCTTTAGGGTCTACGGTGGCTATGGCGGGTTCGGAAACGGGAGGGACTCCTGTTCTTGGTGTGGTAATTATTACCTTTTTAATTACTGCGGTGGTGGTTGGCGCACTCATGTATTTGTTTTGGTGCAGCAAATCGCCAACGTGCGATCAAAGCGTCTTAATTGAAGAGGTTGAATCGGTAATTAAATCTGAAGATTTTTCGGTGACACTTAAATCCGAAAGCATTGATTCTAAACTATTGTTTACGCTTAATAAGTTGTTAGAAATGGCGTCAAATAAAATTACCATGCAAATGATTGAAGCCTCACAGGCGGAAGCAAAAGTGGCGAGTTTTGAAACTCAAATGGAGGAGCTTAATGAGAGTTTGGCCGCGTGTTATGCCCAGCAGCAACAAGCGCCTGTTATGGCTGCGTCAAGTTTTGACAGCTCCGAATTAGTGAACTTGTCTTCTCAATTTGAAGGGTTGGTTAGCCAAGCAAATCAGCACTCGATTGAGGTGATTGGTGTTAACAGTGATGTGATTGCAGAGGTAGGTGGTTTAACGGAGGAGGTTTCAAATGCTTCGGGTGTTTTAAAACGATTGGAAGCGGACAGTGGCAATATTGGTGCGGTACTGGTTCTGATTAGAGACATTGCCGAACAAACTAATTTGTTGGCACTTAATGCAGCCATTGAGGCGGCACGAGCGGGCGAGCATGGACGAGGATTTGCTGTGGTGGCGGATGAGGTTCGAATTTTAGCGGGCAAAACTCAGCAAGCTACAAAAGACATTCAAACCATTATAGAAGAGTTGCAACAGCATGCTCGCAATGCGGTTCAAATGATGGAGGGAAGCCAGAGCCGAGTGGGTGTAACACAAACACAAGCGAATAAAGTAAACGATGTGTTAAACAATATTGTCGAAACACTTTCTGAGCTGAAATCGGCTCAGAATGAGCTGTCTGGTGCAATTAAACGTGCGTAATTCCCTTTCCCAATTTTCTTTTAACCTAAAGCAGGTACGCCAGAAATGAAGGCTATTATCGGTACATTAGTTGTTATCGCGACCTTATTGGGAGGTTACTTGCCACATGGCGGGTTTGCGATACTTGTACAGCCACTTGAAGTGTTAATTATTTGTGGTGGTGCGATCGGTGCTTACATTATTGCCAACCCAGGTTGGGTTATAAAAGCAGGGGTAACGGACAGTTTAGCGTTGGCTAAGCCAGACCCCTATAACCAAGCGCTTTATATGGAACTTTTGGGGCTTATGTTTAAAATTTTTAATAAGGCACGCCGAGAAGGGTTAATGTCTATTGAGGCGGATGTAGAAGACCCACATGATAGTGAGCTGTTTAACAGTGCACCTAAAGTGGCTGCAAACCACCATGCTCAGGACTTTATTTGTGATTATTTAAGGCTGATGATCAGTGGCGCAAGCAATCCTTATCAATTGGAAGATTTAATGATTTTAGAATTGGATGCGCATCACCATGAGGCCATGATGCCCAGTGCTGCGATTGGAAAAGTGGCCGAAGGATTGCCCGCGTTTGGTATTGTCGCGGCGGTATTGGGTATTATTGTGACTATGGGGTATTTGGATGCTGGGCCAATGGAAATTGCACATCATATGTCGGTTGCATTGGTTGGAACCTTTTTAGGGATTTTGTTTGCCTATGGTTTTGTGGCGCCGATATCATCGGATTTGGCCAATCGAGCGGAGGCTGAAAGTGCTTTTTTTATGGTCATTAAAACCAGCTTAATGGCCAATTTAAATGGTTACGCACCTCAAATAGCAATTGAATTTTCTCGTAAAGCGATTCCGAGTAAACAGAGACCTTCTTTTGGTGAGGTTGATGAGTTTTTACAAACTCAAAAATAGTTAGCCCTAATTTAGACCGAATACTAAGGTTACGTTGCAATGAGTGATGATGAATCCATAATTATCAAACGGTTAAATAAATGCCCGCATGTTGCGCATGGTGGGGCATGGAAAATTGCGTTTGCGGATTTTATGACAGCGGCCATGGCTTTTTTCTTAATGTTATGGATTTTAGGCGGGGTTAATGATGAAGAGATGAAAGCGATGGCGGAATTTTTTAGAGACCCCACCGTGATTGATGCCTCGCCTTCAACGCTGGTTGACTCGAAAGAAGCGGGACAAACGGCGGACGCCATGATTGATATGGGGGGGTTTAAAGACGCGCCTAAAAGTGCAGAGGATGGCGAAGGTGACGGCGCGGGTAAAGCACAAGAGATGGCCAGTTTAGAAGCGATGAAGGCTGCGTTAGAACAACGAATTAAAGAAAATCCAGAATTAAATCAACTTAAGGAACAGCTGAAAATAGACATTACCCCTAATGGATTGCAAATACAAATTTTGGACGATCGAAAACGGCCTATGTTTGGTTCAGGGGTTGATCTTCCAAAAGCGTATGCGGCAAAATTATTAAGAGAAGTGGGTGCGGTGTTGGCGTTTAGTCAAAATAAAATCAGCATTGCGGGCCATACCGACTCATCGGGGTATCATGCGAGTTCAGAATACACCAACTGGGAATTGTCATCCGATCGAGCCAATGCCGCGCGGAGACTTTTATTAGAGGGGGGGGTAAATTCTGATAAGATTGCGCAAGCCGTGGGCATGGCTGATACCGTCTCTTTTGATAAAGAAAATCCGTATAATCCTCGAAATAGGCGAATTAGTATCATCGTACTGAATAAAGAAGCCGAAGCACGATTAAGAAGCTTAAGTGACGCCCCACAGGTGGAGGATTTAACGAGTCAAATGAATTTATTAGCGCACTAAAATAAACGTTTACAAGGTTGTAATTGTTTGATGATATAAAGGAAATAGCATGGCTGAAGAAGAAGTGGTTGAAGAGAAAAAAAAGGGTGGTAAAGGGTTAATCATTGCGTTAGCTATATTGGTTGTTTTGCTTTTGGTTGGCGTTAGTGCATTGGTGTACTTGTTGTTGGGATCAAGCAGTGAAGACGGAAACGCTTCAAATGATACCGAGGTACATGGTTCTGCTGAGCATGGTGAGCCAGAAGAAATTAGCCACGCGAAAGAGTACTCAGCTAAATACAAACAATTTGAGCCACCAGGACCAGAGGCGGTGCCTGTCTATTTTGTGATGGAAAAATTTGTGGTGAATTTTAATGGCGAAGGCAAAGCGAAGTTTTTAGCGGTGGATTTGCAGTTTCTCTCTTATTACCCTCAAGTGGTGGGACCGGATGGTGAGATGGAAAATTTACGCCCTATTTTAAAAAATGATATTCAGCGGTTATTGCGTAATCAAACCTTTAGTGTGCTAAACACGGCAGAAGGGCCGGATCACTTGAGAGCAGATATACTTAAAGTGGTGCATAACGTTTTGGAAGCGCATAATATTTACCCCGAGTTAGTAGAAGATGTTTACATGACCCGATTTGTAATGCAGTAAGGCATTGAACTATGGAAGATATACTCAGCCAAGATGAAGTCGATGCCCTTTTAAAAGGAATGGGAGGGGGGGACGTTGACACAGAAGACGATGATGCGGGGGATGGAACGGAAGCCAAAAATTACGATTTTACCAACCAAGAACGAATTGTTCGTGGGCGGCTTCCTGCATTGGATATTATTAATGAACGATTTGCCAGAGGGTTTCAGCGACATTTTAATGAGATGATTATGTCCAGTGTAGAAGTCACCGCGGGCGAAGTTAAAATCATTAAAATGATTGATTATTTGCGTAATTTGTTTGTACCCACCAGCCTTAATATTTATCGAATTGACCCTCTAAATGGGGTTGCGCTGTTTATTTTGGACTCTAAATTGATTTTTACCGCAGTGGATATTTATTTTGGAGGCACAGGGCTTTTGCCATTTAAAATTGAAGGTCGAGAGTATACGCCTGTTGAGATGAGTATGGTGCGCAGTATTCTCGATATTACGACCGAAAACCTTGCCAAGGCGTGGGGGCCCGTAATGGATATTGATATTGAATACATGCATTCGGAAATGAACCCTAAATTTGCAGGCATTGTTGACCCAACTGATATGATTGTGGTGAGTCAAATTAATGTACGATTTGAAGGCGTGGAAGGGCGTGTTGATATTGTGATGCCTTACGCCATGTTAGAGCCTGTTCGAGATAAATTGGAAGAGGGTGTTCAAAATTTACAAGGTGAGAGCGATAATCGTTGGTCAAGAACCCTTAAAGAAGAAGCAAAACATATTGAAATAGGGCTGAGTGTGAACTTAACCGAGTTGCAAATGAGCATGGACGACCTGATGAAAATGAAAAAAGGCGATATTATTCCGTTGGATATGCCTAAGCAGGTTACCATTCAGGCAGAAGGTATTTCAATTATGCGCGGTGTTTTGGGTGAAAGTAATCAGAAAAAAGCAGTGAAGGTGGATCAAATATTGCATCACCCCGCTTATGAAGAGCGAACCATTGAAAATGTGAAGGAATGGTACAATGAGTGAAAAAGATGAAACGGAAGATTTAAGTGCATGGGGAGATGCGTTAGCAGAACAAGCGGACTCGGAAGAATCCGTTGGTGATTCTGCCGAAGCAGACCCATGGGGCGATGCGCTGTCTGAGCAAGCAGACGCGGAAGCATCCGCAGAGTCTGACGATGTAAGTTCCGCAGCATTTGATCAACTGGCGGCAGAGCGCGGAGACGGTAAAAATAAAGTAGACTTAGATGTTCTGCTTGACATTCCCGTGACCTTGCAATTGGAAATAGGGCGCACCAAAGTGTCCATTCGAAACCTACTGTCTTACACGCAAGGCTCGGTGGTTGAAATGGATCGCTTGGCAGGTGAACCTTTGGATTTATTAGTCAATGGCACGCTCATCGCACATGGTGAGGTGGTTGTGGTAAATGATAAGTTTGGGGTGCGTTTAACCGATGTTGTTAGCCCCCAAGATCGAATTAAGAAATTAAAATAATGTATAAACCCTACTTTACTTTCGCTTTATTAGGCTTTTTATTTACGAGCTTATTTTATACGAGTGTCTCTTTTGCTGAGACAGCGGCGATTGGGGAATCGGTCACGCGCCCCAGCGAATACTTTGGGCAAATTATGCTTTCATTGGTATTGGTTTTGCTTATTATTTTTTTAGCGGCATGGGTGCTGCGTCGCTACAGTCGCTTTCCGGGCGTGGCAGACGGTAATTTAAAAGTTATTGGCGCGTTATCGGTGGGTCAAAGAGAGCGAATTCTTCTATTACAGGTTGGGCAAGCGCAAATTTTGGTTGGCGTTACCTCGAGTAAAATTACCACGTTACACGAGCTGGAAGAACTCGTGCAAGTAAAGGATAACTTGCCCTTGAGCAGTCAGTTTTCTAAACGGTTGCAAGACGCTCTAAAGCCTAAAAAAAAGGCTGTTCCCCCTAATGAAACTTCAAATAGGGAATCCTTAAATAGGAAAGCCTCAAATAAGGAAGCCTCAAAAGCGCATCGTGAAAACTCTTAAAACAGCACTTTTTCTTACGTTCGCTCTCTTTCCTATTTTATCGTGGGCGATGCCTGGCATCCCCGCTTTTACGGTAGAAACCGATGCGGAAGGGTCACAAGACTATACCTTAACCATGCAAATATTGTTGCTGATGACAGGGTTAACTTTGTTGCCAGCGGCTTTGATTGCCACCACCTCTTTTTTACGAATTGTGATTGTACTGGCTCTGCTTCGCCAAGCATTGGGTACGATGCAAACGCCTTCTAACCAAGTTTTGATTGGGCTTGCATTGTTTCTAACCCTTTTTATTATGGCGCCAGTGTTGGATAAAATTTACAATGAAGCGGTTAGCCCCTATTTAGAGGAAGAGATTCAGTTTAAAGAGGCGGTGGAACGCGGTTCAAAGCCGATGCACCAATTTATGCTGCAACAAACACGAGAAGATGATTTGGGCATGTTTGCGGAAATGGCCGATATTACCTTATCCGATCCTCAATCTGTGCCGTTTCAAGTCCTAATTCCTGCGTTTATGGTGAGCGAGTTAAAAACCGCATTTCAAATTGGGTTTATGATTTTTATTCCTTTTTTAATTATTGATTTAGTGGTTGCGAGTTTATTGATGGCAATGGGGATGATGATGCTGTCGCCCATGATTATTTCGCTACCATTTAAATTAATGTTGTTTGTTTTAATTGATGGTTGGGTATTGGTAACGGGTACTTTAGTCAATAGTTTTGTCGTCGCGGGAGGTATTTGATGCAGCAAGAATTTGTGTTAACGTTAGGCCAGCGAATGCTGGAAGTGGTTGCCATGCTTACGGCGCCGTTGTTAATTCCTGCGCTATTGGTAGGGTTATTGGTAGGTATGTTTCAAGCCGCCACTCAAATTAATGAAATGACCTTAAGCTTTATTCCAAAGCTCATGATTGTTGGGGTTGCACTCGTGGTTGCAGGGCCTTGGATGTTAACAACCTTAATCTCTTTTACACGAGAGTTGTATTTAAACATTCCTGCAATGATTGGGTAATGTGAGGGTGGTAGCAAAATGACCTTTAGCTATTCTGAGTTTTTACAGTTGGCGGGGTTGTACTTTTATCCATTTGTGCGCATCTCTGCCATGTTTGCGATCATTCCTATTTTTTCCTCACGTTCCGTCTCGGTTAAATTTAAACTCATGTTAACCGTTTTTATTACCCTTGCCATTGCACCTTCCTTAGCGCTGCCGCCACCTGTGGATCCGTTTACATGGCAAGGTGTTATGTTTATTTCTCAGCAAATATTAATTGGCCTTGCGATGGGGTTAATTTTTTTAGTGATTTTTCAAGCATTTGTTATGGCAGGGAATATGGTCGCGATGGCGATGGGGTTGGCATTTGCATCAATGGTTGACCCTGGAACAGGGGCGCAATCCCCCATTGTCTCTCAATATTTTATGATTATTGTGACCCTCTTATTTTTAGCACTCAATGGACATTTATTGGTGATTCAAGTGGTGGTGGAAAGCTTTGAATACTTACCTATTGGCACGTCATTTTTAAACAGAGAAAGTTTAAAATTGGTGTTTGAGTTTGGCAGTTATATTTTTTTATCGGGCGTTTTAATTGCTTTACCAGCGGTGACGGCACTGTTACTGGTAAACATTGCATTTGGGGTGGTGACACGCGCCGCGCCCGCGCTTAATATTTTTGCAGTTGGTTTTCCCATTACCTTGTTGGCGGGGCTTATTTTACTCTCGCTCATTACCCCCTTGATGTTGCCTCATCTACAAGAATTAATTCGCAATGCGCTTGTGACCATAAGCCAGTTGCGATTAACAGGGACTTAGGGCAATGGCTGAAAATGCAGACGGCTCCGAAAAGTCCGAAGAACCCACCGAGAAAAAATTACGAGAGTCCAGAGAAAAAGGACAAGTTCCACGTTCAAGAGAGTTAACCACCTTATTAGTCACGCTGTCGGCAGCGGTTTTTTTGCTGTTTTATGGTGCACAGATGATTGCTGATTTTGAAGTCATTATGGTGAAAGGGTTAAGTTTTGATCGAGCCATTGCGTTTGATACGCTGGCGTTGTTTAGCTTGGTGGGCTCGATTGTTGAGACAGCATTTTATTTACTGTTGCCTTTTTTTTTGTTGATGACGTTTGTTGCGTTGGTCGCCCCTGTTTTATTGGGGGGGTGGTCTTTTAGTGTGAAGGCAATGTCACCCAAACTGAGTAAGCTCAACCCCGTTGCAGGGCTTAAGCGAATGTTTTCAACCAAAGCCTTGTTGGAGTTATTTAAAGCGTTTGCCAAGTTTACGTTGGTTTTTTCCATGGCGATTTTCTTTATTTATACAACCTTTGGCGAAATTTTAGCGTTAGGTTTAGACCCTTTAAGGTCGGCTTTGGGTCATGCGGGTCTTTTGATTGTGCAAGCGTTTATTTTTGTCAGTTTATCCTTATTGATTGTGGCCGCCATTGATGTGCCATTTCAGTTATGGGATCACAATCGACAACTGTTAATGACCAAACAAGAAGTAAAAGAGGAGCATAAACAGCAAGAGGGTAATCCTGAGGTTAAAGGCCGAATTAGACAGGTTCAACGCGATATGTCGCAGCGCCGAATGATGGAAAAAGTACCTGATGCGGATGTGATTATTACCAACCCAACGCACTTTGCCATTGCGTTAAAATACGACACGGATTCGATGCAGGAACCGATTGTATTAGCAATGGGCGTTGACTTTATGGCCGCTCAAATTCGAACGGTTGCAACCGCGAAGAATATAACGATTATAGAAGCACCGCCATTGGCGCGTGCTTTATACTATAATGCTGAGATTGACCGCCCCATCCCGTATGAGTTGTTTAAAGCGGTGGCCTCAATTTTAGCCTATGTTTACCAATTAAAAGAGCATGGCAAGGCAGAGCAAGTTGATTTTGCGACCTTACCCATACCTGATAACATGAAAACAGATATATAGAGACCTTTGCACGAAAGGATACACGGATGAAAAAGGCTAAAATACGCCTGATTTTCGTTGAAAACCTTGCGAATACCCCAGGGCACCCTCTCTGGAGCAAGCTCCATTCACCTTGTAGCTGGCTATTCCCTGCGCTTTCCGCCTCAATCAGTCAAATTTTATCACTTTTTTCTCTCGCGTCCCTCACGAGCAAAGATCTCATAAAAGTAAAGAGCTAAGCGACGCATGGACTTTAAACAACGGTTTATAAAAGTTAAAGAGGTATTACAAAGTGGTTTAGGTATTCCAATTGCCGTGCTTGCACTGCTTGGAATGGTGACCATTCCGATGCCTCCGTTTTTATTGGATATCTTTTTTACCTTTAATATCGCCCTGTCTTTGGTGGTATTGGTCTTGACTTTATACGCCAAAAGACCGCTCGATTTTGCAATCTTTCCCACCATTATTCTCTTAGCAACGTTGTTTCGTTTATCGCTTAATATTGCCTCCACCCGCGTTATTTTACTTGAAGGGCATGAGGGAGGCGCCGCCGCGGGTCAAGTGATTGAAGCGTTTGGTGAATTTGTTATTGGCGGCAACTTAGCCGTTGGTTTAGTAATTTTTTCTATTTTAGTGATCATTAATTTTGTGGTTATTACGAAAGGTGCGGGTCGAGTGGCCGAGGTGAGCGCACGCTTTACGTTAGATTCCATGCCCGGTAAACAAATGGCCATTGATGCCGATTTAAACGCGGGGCTAATCACCCAAGAAGAAGCGCAAACAAGACGTGCAGATATTTCCATGGAAGCCGAGTTTTATGGCTCGATGGATGGGGCGAGCAAGTTTGTTCGTGGCGACGCCATTGCGGGAATTTTAATTCTTTTTATCAATTTAATTGGCGGTTTAGCCATCGGAATGACCCAGCATGGGTTACCTTTTACCGAGGCGGGAGAAGTTTACGCCATCTTAACGCTCGGTGATGGCTTGGTTGCTCAAATACCTGCACTGCTTCTCTCGACCGCAACGGCAATTATTGTTACCCGTGTAACGGGGGCGGATAGAAAAGACATGAGCGAACAAATGCAAGAGCAGATGTTTGCCACCCCCCAAGCGCTCGGAACGGCGGCAGGTATTATTGGTGTGATGGGCTTGATTCCTGGAATGCCAAACTTTGCTTTTTTAACGTTTGCGGGCATTGCGGGCGGCGGGGCTTATTTGATCTACCGAAAGCAACAAGCCATCCCTGAATCCGATATGGATTTATCGGCAATTGAAACAGAAGAGGAGGTTAAACCTGCGGACTTAAGTTGGGATGACGTTCAAAATGTAGACGTACTGGGTTTAGAAGTGGGTTATCGACTGATTCCGATGGTGGATCAAGCGCAAAATGGACAGTTGCTTGATCGGGTGAAAGGGGTTCGGCGTAAGGTGTCGCAAGAGCTAGGTTTTTTGGTTCCCCCCGTACACATTCGTGATAACTTAGATTTAAAGCCCAATCAATATCGAGTGATGTTGATGGGCGTTCCTTTGGGGTTGGGAGAAGTGTTTCCAGAAAAAGAGTTGGCGATAAATCCAGGGCAAGTGTTTGGTGATGTTGCAGGCATTGCCACCAAAGATCCAACCTTTGGGCTGGATGCCGTTTGGATTAACCCCAGTGACCAAGACCAAGCTCAAGCACTAGGTTATACGGTGGTGGATGCCAGTACGGTGGTGGCAACGCATGTGAGTCAAGTGGTTCAGGATTACGCTTATGACCTGTTTGGTCACGATGAAACCCAGCAATTGCTCGATAAATTAAAGCAAAGCTCTCCTAAGTTAGTCGAAGAGTTAGTGCCAGATAAACTCTCTTTAGCGATTGTGGTGCGTGTTCTTCAAAACTTATTAAGAGAAAAAGTGCCCATTAAAGACATGCGAACCATTTTGGAAGCATTGACTGAAAAAACGGCCTCCGCAACAGATACAAAAGACCCAAATGAATTAACGATGTTTGTGCGGGTTGCATTGGGTCGCGCCATTGTTCAAGAGATTGTGGGCAGCGAAGAGGAGTTAAAAGTTATTACCTTGGAGCCAAGTTTGGAACAAATTTTGCTTCAAGCGACACAGGGTGCGCCAGATGGACAGTTGGCAATTGAGCCAGGGTTAGCAGAAAGGTTGCACACCACGCTAAAAGAGGAGTCTCAAAAACTCGAAGCGGCGGGGCAGTCCCCTGTTTTATTGGTTGCACCCCAAATACGGGCACAACTGGCGCGTTTATTTAAATACAGCTTACCAGAGCTGTTTATTTTGGCGTATTCTGAAGTGCCAGAAAACCGACAAATCAGTGTTGTCGCAAACGTAGGGCAAGGAGGTTAGAGTGAAAATAAAACGCTACTTTGCACCCACCATGCGCTTGGCCATGAACTTAGTACGTGAAGAACACGGTGACGATGCGGTAATTTTGTCCACAAAAGACGTGGAGGGGGGGGTAGAAATCGTGGCGGCACTGGACCCCGAAGCCATGCAGTATCAAGAAGCGCACACGGATCCTAATACGGCGTCTGGAAGTACGTATCACAGTCCAGAAATCGCTGTTTCTTCTCCTTCGATAGGGGGGGGAGAAAATAGTCAGGAACTCGCAGGAATGGCCGCAGAGATCAAAGCGGTTAAAGCGATGCTTGAAAATCAGCTGTCTGGACTGGCATGGGGGCAAACCGCACAAAATGACCCTCATAAAATCGAATTGATTAAAAAGTTATTACAGCTTGGAATAGGCTGGAACTTGAGCCAAACATTGGTTGAAGCGGTTGACGCAAATAGCCCGAAGGCTTGGTCGAATATTTTGATGAATATGGAACGTGATCTTCTGGAAGAAGAGCGTGACATCATTGAGCACGGAGGCATTATTGCACTGGTTGGGCCGACAGGGGTTGGAAAAACAACCACCATTGCAAAAATAGCCAGCCGTTTTGTGATGCGAAATGCACCGCAAGAGCTTGCATTAATCACCACAGATTGTTATAAAATTGGGGCACAAGCGCAACTGAAAACATTTGCCGATTTAATTCATGTTCCCGTGCATGTTGCAACCACACAAGGAGAGCTGTATGCGTTGCTTGCCTCATTAAGGCATAAAAAAATGGTTTTAGTGGATACGGCAGGAATGAGCCAAAGAGATTTACAGTTATCGCAACAGCTAACCTCGGGGCACGAAGGGGCAAGCAATGTGCGTAATTATTTGGTTCTTTCTGCCGCAACCCAGCTAAATGTAATGACGGATATTGTGAGTTCATTTGGCAAAATGGGGCTGAAAGGTTGTATTTTAACGAAGGTTGACGAAGCCTTACAGTTAGGCAATATTTTAACGCTTCTAATTGAAGCGCAACTGCCCATTGCATTGTTGTCCAGTGGGCAACGTGTACCCGAGGACTTAGAGGCTGTGAGAAGCAGAGAGTTGATTGACCGAGCCATTGTATTGGGGCATCAAACTCAAAATGTCTCTCAAAATGAACAAGCATTCCGTATGGGAATGGGAAAGGAGATAACAGATGCTCAATGATCAAGCAGCTGGTTTGCGAGCAATGCAATCAAAACCAACCATGGCAAGCACAGAGCAACACAAACCCGTGCGAGTCATTGCCGTTGCCAGTGGAAAAGGCGGGGTGGGCAAAACCAATGTTTCGGTCAACCTGGGGGTTTCATTAAGTAAAATGGGAAATCGCGTTTTATTGATGGATGCCGATATGGGACTGGCCAATGTTGATATCATGTTAGGACTGCAAACCAAATATAATTTATTGCATGTTTTGGAAGGCAAAAAAACACTTGAAGAGGTCATTGTAGAAGGGCCAAGCGGCTTACGAATTATTCCCGCAGCATCGGGCGTAAGCCGAATGGCTCAGCTAAGTGCCCTAGAAAATGCCGGTATTATTAATGCCTTTTCTGAGTTAAGCGACCAGCTGGATGTTTTAATTGTAGACACCGCGGCAGGAATTGCCGACAGTGTTGTGAGTTTTTGCCGAGCAGCGCAAGAAGTGGTGGTGGTGGTAACGGATGAACCCGCTTCCATTACCGATGCGTATGCCTTAATTAAAGTATTAAGCCGAGAACAACAACTCACGCGTTTTAAATTATTGGCCAATCAAAGCCGCTCATCAAAACATGGTCGACAACTGTATGAAAAACTTGCTAAAGTATGCGAACAGTTTTTAGATGTACGTTTGGATTACTTGGGTTCAATCCCCTTTGATCACGACTTACGCGATGCCGTGCAAAAACAAATTCCTGTTACGGTTTATAAACCGCACAGTGAGTCAGCACAAGCATTTAGAGTGATAGCGCAACAGGTTGAAAAATGGCCTGTTCCAAAAGGGGCAACGGGTTATTTACAGTTTTTTGTTGAAAATTTATTTCAATCAGAGGCCTTTGAGCGAGAGGGGCGCGAGAGAAAAAAGTGATAAAATTTGACTGATTGAGGCGAAAACCACAGGGAATAGCCAGCTATTCGCAAGGTTTTTAACGAAAATCAGGCCTATTTTAGCCTTTTTAATCCGTGCATCCTTTCGTGCAAAGGCCTTAATTAGGGCATTAGAGTTCTATGACAGGTACATCTGCATACGAAGACGTTCAAAAACAGGCGGCCAACGGGGTTCAAGAGCTTGAGCAGTATCTGCCCTTGGTTAAGCGTATTGCTTATCACCTAAAAGGCCGCTTGCCCGACAGTGTGTTTGTGGATGACTTAATTCAGTCAGGCATCGTTGGGCTAATGGAAGCCATGCAAAAGTTTAATTCGAATCAAGGCGCGAGTTTTGAAACCTATGCGGGGATTCGAATTAGAGGCGCCATGCTGGATGAGATTCGCAAAGGCGACTGGACACCTCGCTCCGTTTACCGTAAATCAAGAGCCGTGAGTGAGGCCATTAATCAAGTTGAATCGCGCTTAGGGCGAGAAGCACGAGACAATGAAATTGCCATGCAAATGGATGTTTCAATTGATGAGTACTATCATATTTTGCAAGATACCAACTCGGTGCAATTGCTCTCAATTGATTTGCCAGACCACCATGAGTTGTCGGAAGATCGAATGGTTAGCAACAGCGCAACCCCGTTTGCAGAGTTGGTTGAATCTGGCTTTCAAGAAGCGTTGGTGAACGAAATTTCCAGTTTGCCAGAAAAAGAAAAATTGGTCATGTCGCTGTATTACGATGAAGAGTTAAATTTAAAAGAGATTGGTGAAGTACTGTCTGTGAGTGAATCACGCGTCAGTCAAATACACAGCCAAGCCATTAAAAGAATACGATCTCGTATGGCTGATTGGATTAAATAGTGAATTAAGTAGTCTTAGGAATAAAAAAATGCAAATGAATAGAGATATGAATATTTTGGTCGTCGATGATTTTTCTACCATGAGACGAATTGTTAAAAACCTATTAAAAGAGCTAGGCTTTCACAAATTTGATGAAGCCGACGACGGTGCAACCGCTTGGCCCATGGTACAGACAGGAAAGTACGACTTTATTGTCAGTGATTGGAATATGCCAAATATGTCCGGCCTTGATTTATTAAAGCATGTTCGATCAGACGCAAATTTACAAAACACCCCGTTTTTATTGATTACCGCAGAGGCAAAGCGCAGTCAAATTTTAGAAGCCGCACAAGCAGGCGTGGATGGCTATATTGTAAAGCCTTTTACGGCAGCCACATTGAATGCAAAAATTCATAAAATTTTTGAACGCGTTGCAGAAAGGCAAAATGGTTAGACAAAGTGGTTAAAAGACCATATAAAAAATTATGATTGGTTTTAATGAAAGCCCTATACGATAATGGCGTTGTATAGGGTTTTTTTGTGTCTGGTAATTCGGATAATTGATGAAAGATATTGGAGTGATACTCAATGACATGTGCAACTCACATTGAAATAGAAAAAGTTCAAGCATTGCTTAATGCGTTACAAAAAAATGATCAAATTCAGGCGACGGTTTTGTTAGATGAGTTGACCCAGTTAAGAGAGTCCGAGCTTTATCAACGTTTAAGCAGTCTCACCAATAATTTACACGATACCTTAGATGGGTTGGTGGATAATCGTTTATTACTGCAAACAAAACATGATCTTCCCGATGTGACCGAACGGTTAGAGTATGTATTGTCATCCACTGATGAAGCGTGTTCAAAAACGTTATCATCAACGGAAAGGGCAATGGATTTAAGCGAGTCGATTGCCTTGTTGATACAAGAGAATTCAAATAAAAATCTATCGGAACCGCTTCAAAAACAGTTGAATGGGCTAACCACAAAGTTAGACACAGAGTTAACCAATATTTTATTAGCACAGTCTTTTCAAGACTTAACGGGTCAAGTTTTAAACCGTGTATTGCTAACCGTTTCTGCATTAGAGCAAAGTTTAATCCAGCTTATTTCAGACTCACGCCATGACTACGATGCTATTCCCGATAAAGAAGATGACGAACAAAAACAGGACGAAATGAAAGGCATTGGCCCCAATGTCACTCAAAAATCAAAACAAAACTCCGTAGACTCTCAAGATGCCGTAGACGATTTACTGGATGATCTTGGTATTTAATACACTACACGAGATCTTTGCACGAATCAGTAGGGGGGGGGTAAATTCTTGTGGCACAATGATTGCTTTAGCTTTGCTTATGTTAAGCACATATAATCAAGTGGAGTAAACGCTGTGGATGAAGAGATTTTACAGGACTTTTTAGTTGAAGCTGCTGACCTAGTAGACCAATTAAATGATCAACTGGTTGATTTGGAGAACTCGCCAACAGACAGTGATTTATTAAACGCGGTGTTTCGAGGGTTTCATACCATTAAAGGGGGGGCTGGATTTCTTGCCATTACCCCTTTAATTGAAGTTTGCCACCGTGCTGAAAACGTCTTTGATAAAATTCGTAATGGCGATGTTGCATACGATGAAGTGGCTGTGGAGGTTATTTTAAGAGCGTTTGATGTCATTAGTGAATCCATGGAGCAATTAAACGATGGCGCACGAGAGTTGCCTGAAAATGACCCCCAACTGTTAATTGATTTGGATGCTTTAACGGGAAAAAAAGTAGAAAAACCTGTTTTGAACGCATCGAACTCGACTGAATCGGCATTGCAATTAGCCGAAGGTGCGGATCCTGATGGGGATATGTCTGATGAAGAGTTTGAGGCGCTGTTAAATCAACGAGATTCCAGTGGTTCTGCAAAAAATGATTCGGCAATACTCTCGTTACCTGAGGGTGTTGATCCGGATGGCGATATGACGGATGAAGAGTTTGACGCGCTGTTAAATCAGCGAGATACCAGCGGATCTGCAAGCAGTGATTCGGCAGCGTTATCGTTACCTGAAGGCGTTGACCCAGATGGCGATATGACCGATGAAGAGTTTGATGCGTTGTTAAATCAACGAGATACGAGCAAACTAGTACCAAAAATTGCGCCAAGCCCTGTCCCTAAAATTTCTTCCCCCCCCCCTAAAGCACCCCCAAAACCTTCGCCTAAAGCAACACCAAAACCGAGTGAAAATAACAAAGCGAAGCCTGTGACTAAAAATACAACCGAATCAACGGTTCGAGTGGACACCAAACGCTTAGATGACATTATGAACTTAGTGGGTGAGCTGGTACTGGTTCGTAATCGTTTGTTGACGTTAAAAGGTAAAAATACCGACCCTGAAGACCTTGCCAATGCCGTCGCAAATTTAGATCATGTTACAACTGATTTACAAGCTTCTGTGCTCAAAACACGTATGCAGCCCGTTAAAAAAGTATTTGGGCGTTTTCCTCGTGTGGTACGCGATTTAGCCAGAAAATTGGGTAAAAAAATAGAGTTAAAACTCGAAGGTGAAGAGACGGATTTAGATAAAAATTTGGTTGAAGCACTTGCCGATCCTCTTGTGCATTTAGTACGAAACTCGGTGGATCATGGAATCGAAATGCCTGATATTCGTGCGGCCGCAGGTAAGCCAGAAACGGGTACGGTGGTGCTGGCAGCCAAACAAGAAGGTGATCATATTCTATTGTCTATTACCGATGATGGTAAGGGAATGGATCCTGATGTATTGCGTCAAAAAGCGGTTGAAAAAGGCATGATGGATGAACAAGCGGCCAGTCAATTGGATGACAAGTCGGCGTTTGAATTGATTTTATCCGCAGGTTTTTCAACCGCAGAGCAGGTGAGTGATATTTCGGGTCGTGGCGTAGGCATGGATGTTGTGAAAACCATGATTGCCAAGCTAAATGGCAGTATTGATATTGACTCGGCATTGGGAGAGGGCTCTAAGATTAGTATTCGAGTGCCGCTTACGCTCGCTATTCTTCCTACGTTAATGGTTGGCTTTAATGAAGACAGCTATGCGATTCCCTTAACCAGTGTTCAAGAAATTTTTGACTTTAATTCTGAAAAAACCAATAAAATTGATGGCCAAATGATGGTGCGTTTTAGAGATGAAAGTGTTCCGCTGTATTTTTTAAATGAGTGGCTTGCGTCCGACAAACCCAAAGACAATTACAAAGGAGATAAAGTGGTGATTGTTGCAGTAGGAAATCAACGTGCAGGACTTGTTGTCAATCAAGTAAACGGTCAGGAAGAGGTGGTCATTAAACCATTAGGCGTAATGCTAAAAGATGCGACTGGATATGCAGGCGCAACGATTACGGGTAATGGAAGTATCGCCTTAATTTTAGACCTTCCTGGAGTGGTTGAGCGTTTTCAATAAGTTAATATAAAAAGGAATCGTAGAGATGGATGCAGCAAATGAGATGCCCTCTTTTGGCAACAATGCACAAATAGATGATTACGGTGATGAACCTGCGTACTTAGGCCCTTGCACTCGTTGCGTGTTGTTTACGTTAGAAAACGAAGTGTATGGGATTCAGGTTAAAAAAATACGAGAAGTCTTAAGAGTTGGTAATATTCGCAATGTTGCGGGGGCAGCCTACGGGGTCTTAGGTGTTATTAATGTTCGCGGTGTGATCGTAACCGTTGCAGACTCTCGCAGTATGTACAATATGCCCAGTCGAGAGATTGATGACTTGTCTCGAATTATTATTGTTGAGTTAGATGAAGAGCGAACCGTTGGGCTACTCGTTGACTTTGTGATGGAAGTTAAGGACATTCCTGATGATAAAATAGAGCCACTTTCAGCCTCAAAAGAGGGCGCTTCTCGTTATATTCAAGGTATTGCCCATTTTCAAGATAATGTTATTATTTTGATTGATGTTGAACATATGTTTGCAGGGATTGAGTAATACCCTAATCCCCTTCTGAATTGATCGAACGTGTAAATCACTCTGTGAAAAATTAAAGCTCTATTTTGCATAGAGCTTTTTTTTTCGTTGACCGTATCTGTTCAGATGGTCTTTAGTTTAACTTGTAATCGGTGGTCGATTTATAGCTGTAGGGCGGTTTTTGCACTGGCTTTTTAAAGTGTATTGCAACACTTTTTTGCAGCGTTTTGAGTTGCAATTTAATCTCATTTTGTTGCTGGTTGAGCGTGCCCAGTTCTGCCTTGAGTGCGGTTAACGTTTTTTGAAGTTTTCTGTTGTCAGACGGGTTAGCAAATTTTCCTGATAGGGTATTTTGCATGGTTTTTAACGCTTTGTCTTGTTTGCGGATGAGCCAGCTTAGATCGTTTAGTTTTTTGAGTTGTGCAGGATCGGCTGTAGGTTGTTTGGTTTGTGGAATATTTTTAACCGTTTGTTTTTGAGTGAGCAGTTTTTGAATTAAGGCTTTAAGTTCTTTGTGTTGCGCATTAAGTTGTTCCATGTTTAAGGCGTGAGTGACGGCCTGCTTGGCTAGTTCCGTTTTGGCGATTTTTTGGGTATCGCCGACATTAACGGTTGCTTGCTTTATATCACCAGCACTATTTTGAATGTTTTGATTGCTTAGGCGTTTTACATCAGCACTCATGGCTTCGGTAAGCGAGGCAAGTTCGTCTGTTTTTACCGTGATTTTATTGCTGAGCAACTTGCTTTCGGTTTGAATGATATCAAGCATTTCACCTTTATGCTGCGTATTTTGTTGATTGAGTAGATAGAAAAAATAGCCAATGGAACCGAGTGATATGATGCTAATGGCTAGGGTTGCACCGAGCATAACGGCAAAGTATTTTTTGGCGGTTTGCTGTTCTCTTAGCGTGTTTCGTACCGCTTGTCGCCAGTTGTTGCTGAGCTCTTCAAGCTCTGTATTTCGGGCTTTAAGTTGCTCGGATAGCTTAATGGCAGCCGCAGCAGCAGAGTGACTTTGCTTGGCAGATTCTTGTGATATTTTGGCGGTTTCGAGCAATGTTTTATCGTGCGTTGCTTGAACGCGATCGTTTAGAGCGGACTTTTGTTGGTCAAGGTCTTGAACATTGCTGTCCATAGCTTGTGTATTGGCTTCGAGTTCTTCGACATCTTGAAGTAAGTCGTCAACGATGTTGCTCATGGGGCTACCTATGTTTTTGTGTTAATTTTATTTTAACTCTGAAATTCGTTGTTTTAAGTTTTGATTTACTTCTTTTAATTTTTTATTTTTCGTTTCGATTTCTTGCAATTGTTCGATAATTTCAGCGGCGGGTTTTTCGGTGTTGATGTCATCTAAATTAATGTGATAACCCGCCTCCTTTGCCGCATTAAAAGCGTTGTCGGAAGCGGCAAAGGTGGCTTCAATGGCGTGTTGAATTTGTTCCGCCGACTGTTGCGCTTGCTCACTGGTTGAGATAGCTATTTGGATCGCCTCTTGGGCATTATTGTGCACACTGGAGGCAATTTCTTGAATTTCTTGATCGATTTGAATCGCTTCCACCATTGTATCAACGGCTTGTTGCGTTTGTGATATTAGCTGTTCGACCTGAACCGTTGGCTCAGTTTGTTCTTTTGGTGCAGAGGGTTCGTTCTCTATTGCTTCGTCCTCGATGACTGAGGCATTTATATCGGCAATATCCTCTGAGGGAGGGGCAATATTGTCCTCGTTCGTGATTGAATCCATCTCTATTTCATCTTGCGCTGTTGTCTCTAAGTTATCTTCGTCTTCTATTGCTGATACTTCCATGTGTTCGTCGGCATCTTTTGATGCCGTATTTTCGATGGTTTTAGGTGCCGCAGTAATAGAGGGGGGGGAGGTTTCAATAGAGGTTTCGGTGTCTTCATTAATTTCAGCCATGAGGCTGTCAATGTCATCTACATCAAGTGGCGTTTCTTCTTGTGGTTCTGTGGTTTCAATCGTTGCGAGTGGCTCTTCTTCCAGTTCATTGGGTAACCCCTCTAGTTCATCGAGTAGCTCATCGGTTTGCACGCCGTCTTTTGATTGCAGGGTGCTGTCCATTTCTTCTGAAAGTTCGCCCATCATTTCGAGCATTTCTTGTGTGGCTTGATCGTCTTTTTTAATGTTTATGTCCGACATGGCTAAGGTTCCTATCGCGTGTTTAATTGTAACGACTCAGCTAGCCCCTGAAAAAGGTCAACTCTGTGTTAAAAAATGATCATTTACAGGTGTAAACTCACATTTTTCGCCTTGATTTGACCCTTTTCAGGCGCCATCTGAGCAGTTACTATACATATTGACTACTCGCTGAGTAGTTACGTTTAATTTATCCCTAATCCCCAGATAGAAATGCGAATTAGAGTGCAAACAGTTGATGTGCATAGTGAACTCAAAAAAAACAATGTCACCTTATTGGTGATGCGTCTTTTTTTGAATTTACTAGGTGCGGCAAGGGTTTGTGCTATAAACGTATTTTCTATCTGGGGATTAGGGTTTAGCAATAAAAAAGCATATTATGTGCCATTTGTTAGTTTTGAGGGGGGGGGAAATTATTAGGGGCATGAAATCGAAGGGGTTGCAGGGTAACGGGATGAGTAAAAGAGAGGGTTGTTGCGTGGAGCAGCAGGCGTTTTGATTGGTTGAGAGTGATGGGGTCGGCATAGAGATTATCGCCTAAAATAGGGTGACCGAGTGATTTCATGTGAAGTCTTAATTGGTGAGAACGCCCTGTAATGGGGGAGAGTTCAATGAGAAAATGATTGGCGTATTGCTTGATAATTTTCCAGTGTGTTTCGGCAGATTTTCCTTGTTTAAAATCAATCATTTGCAGGGGGCGTTTCTCCCAATCACAGCGCATAGGGAGCTTAATGGTTCCTTGATGTGTTAAAGGCATGCCTGCACAAATCGCGTGATAGGTTTTGGCGGTTTCACGCTCTTGAAACTGGCGGCTTAGGTTACGGTGTGCGTCGGCATTTAACGCCAGTACCATGAGGCCAGAGGTGTCCATGTCCAATCGGTGTACAATTTTGATTGTAGGGAAAAGCGGGCTTAGATGGAAGGCTAAGCACTCTTGTTTATCAGGCCCACGTCCAGGAACAGAGAGTAAACCACTGGGCTTGTTGGCAATTACAATATCGTTGTCGGCGTATTGAATCCATGTATGATGAAAAGTGAACTGGGTTTGAGGACGATTTGAATTGGAAGGGTGCATTTATGTGGGTTGCCTTGTAAGATAGGCCTTTATTTTAAACGACTGGGATGAAAAATATGTCAAAAAAAGTGTCTGTTTTATTTGTGTGTTTGGGTAATATTTGCCGTTCACCAACGGCACATGGTGTTTTTCGAAACATGGTGCAAGAGGCGGGGTTAGAAGATGTAATTGAGGTTGACTCTGCTGGCACCGCCGCGTTTCATGTTGGAAAATCTCCTGACAGTCGTTCAATGCAAGTGGCAAACGAGCGAGGAATTGATATGACAGACTTGCGAGCGCGCCAAGTCGATTTAGGCGATTTTTATCAGTATGACTATGTACTTGCCATGGACGAAGCAAATTTTTCTAATTTAAAAGACGTGGCTTTGCCTGAGCATTATGAAAAAATTGAGCTATTTTTAGCGTACTCACAAAAATTTTCTGAAACAGAAGTACCCGATCCGTATTATGGGGGGGCGAAAGGGTTTGATCATGTTTTTGATTTGGTTGAGTCCGCTTCGCAAGGATTGCTACAAGTGATTAAGAAAACGCATTTATCGTAAGTTAGACTGTCTGAGCAGTTACGAATATTTTAAAAAAATACGGAATAAAAAAAGCCCTCAATAAGTTTGATTGAGGGCTTTTTTAACGTTAAAACAAAATAATTGAATTAAGACTCTTTTGGTCTTTTTTCTTCCGTTATTTCAGTCACATTTTCAGAAGATGAACTTTGTAGGGGCGTTTCAATAACTGTCTCAGGCGTTACGTTTTGTGCGGATGTTTCAGGCACTATTTCTTGTATTGGTGCTTCGACAAGAATTTCAGGCGTTGCTTCTTGTGTTACGGTTTCAACAACGGTTTCAGAAATCGTTTCTTGTACTGGTGGAGCTTTCACAATAACTTCAGTTGTCGTCTCTTGCACGGCTGTTTCAACCGCAATATCTAACGTTTCCGTTGGTACGGTTGTTTCTACAGCAGTGTCAATTACGGCATTGGTCATTGTTTCTACAGGCGCCGTGATCGTATTGGGTATAACGGAGTTGATTGACATCTCTTCCGCGCCAGCAGGTGCACGACGGCGACTGTTGTAGTTGCGGCTATTGTAACGACTACGCCCACCACCAGAACGAGGTTTTTTATTCTGTTGCGTGCTGTTTGCCTCATTGCGGGTGTCATTGTTTGCATTGCTATCTGTCGTAGACTGCTCTTTAACCTCTCTCTCTTTACGAGTGTGATTCTCGTTATTTGAACGGTGGTGCGGTTTTTTGGACGAATCGGAGGCTGACGATTTACCGTGGTTGGTCGATTTTTTATCTTGATCGTCCGAAATTTGACGGCGATTGCGATGGGTACGGCGTGGACGGTTTTCATCACGATGGTTGTTGCGGTTGCGTTGGTGAGGGCGCTGTGGCTTTTTAGGCGCTTCTTCCTGCGTTGTTTCCTCTTCTTTGCTGAACAGCGACGACCAAATACGCGAAAACAGACTCTGTTTACTCTCTTGTACCATAGGCATTGGTGCAGGAGGTGCCGTTTGTTGTATGGCTTTTACAGCAGGTTCTTCTTTTGGTTTTGGTGCTTTCTGATTCTGAGCAGCTTCTTCTTGTTGTGACAGCTCTGGTGTAATCATTTCTTTGATTTCATAGCTGGCATTAATGGGCGTTTCGTCTCCGTTACGTGTGCGTTCTATAACATATTGTGGCGTGGCTAAGTTTTCATTAGGCACAATCAATACGTGAAGGCTATGGCGGTCTTCAATTTTAATGATTTGATTACGTTTTTCATTGAGTAAGAAGGTGGCAACGTCTACAGGTAACTGAACGGTCACACGGCGCGTTTGCTCTTTCATGCTCTCTTCTTCAAGCAAACGAAGGATGGAAAGTCCTAATGACTCAACGCCTCGAATAACGCCAACACCATGACAGCGTGGGCAAACAATTTGTGTGGACTCTTCAATAGAAGGGCGCAAGCGTTGGCGAGACATTTCGAGCAGACCAAAGCGGGAAATTTTTCCGATTTGTACACGCGCTCGATCCGATTTTACAGAGTCACGCATTCTATTTTCAACATCTCGTTGATGTCTGTTTGAATGCATGTCAATAAAATCAATGACAACAAGACCGCCTAAGTCACGTAAACGCAGTTGACGAGCGACCTCTGTCGCGGCTTCCATATTAGTATTAAAGGCGGTGTCTTCAATGTCACTGCCTTTGGTGGCTCTGCTTGAGTTGATGTCGATTGCGGTTAAGGCTTCGGTAATGTCAATCACAATGGAGCCACCAGAGGGCAAGGTCACTTCGCGTTGATAGGCCGATTCAATTTGAGATTCAATTTGAAAGCGGGTAAACAGCGGAATTGTATCTTGGTATGGTTTTACTTTATACACTTGCTGTGGCATAACATGTTGAATAAAATCGCGGGCTTTGTGAAATACTTCCATGTTATCAATGATGATTTCACCAATGTCTTGGCGCAAATAATCTCGTATCGCCAAGATAACAATGTCGGATTCTTGATGAATCAAAAAGGGTGCAGCTTTTTCTTTAGAGGCTTTTTGAACCGCCTCCCAAAGTTGCACAAGGTAGTCTACCCCCCATTGCAACTCTTCGGTATTTTTGCCAACACCCGCGGTACGGATAATCAATCCCATGCCGTTTGGTGTATTAAGATCGCGTAAGGTATCGCGAATTCCTGAACGCTCATCGCCTTCAATGCGTCTTGATATGCCACCCGCTTTTGGGTTGTTTGGCATCATTACAACGTAGGGACCCGCAAGGGTAATTTGGGTGGTGAGTGCTGCGCCTTTGTTTCCTCGTTCCTCTTTTTGAACTTGGACGATGATCTCTTGACCTTCTTTTAGAACGTCACGAATACTGAGGCGACCGGAATCGGATTTATTTTTTGGAAAGTACTCTTCAGCCACTTCTTTAAAGGGAAGAAAGCCGTGGCGTTCGGAGCCATAATCGACAAAAGCGGCTTCTAGGCTTGGCTCTACACGTGTGATTCGGCCTTTGTATATATTGGCTTTTTTCTTTTGATGATGTGGGGTTTCAAGGTCTAAATCGTATAGGGTTTGCCCGTCTACAAGGGCGATGCGCGTCTCTTCTGCTTGAGTCGCATTAATGAGCATTCTTTTCATGCTGTTTCTCTTTTTTGTTTGGTTAAGAGATACACAGAACAGGAATAAAAGTAGACGAAAATATGGTGGGGCTAACACTTTCAAGAGGCAGTATAAAGCTTGTTTAGGCGGATTGTTATGCACAAAATAGACGGTGTGGGTGCTAAAACATACAAATGTTAGGTAAGCGCAAATCAGTCAGTAAATTAGGTAAGAAAGAGTAAGGCGTTTATATTTTTTTGATTTTTTAAATATAAGCGATTCTGTCTTTTCAGTCTTTGCTTTTGATCTTTATTAGATCACCTAACTTTAGGTACTGTTTAAAAGGCTTTCAATTGTTGTTTTAATTATTAGCTCGCCATGCTTGGCTTATGAATTGCCGTATTGCAAATCATGTTTCGGGTCTTTTTTGTGTAACACTGGTATTGAGCAAACGCACGGAGTTTTTTCTACGTTATTTATTTTAGGCTGTTTTGCTCTAGCCGGCAGACTTATTGGCCTGTTGTTTACAATGCTTTTAAAATGATCTTTTTAAAGGTCTCGTTATATTTTCGTATCACTGTATTGGCGTCTTAGGAATCTTTAAATAGCGTTCTGCGACAATCAATTTTTTAGGCTTTTTATCTGTGTATGTATATCTTAAACGTTTTATTTGGTCATAAAGTTTGCTTTTAAATTAAGCTTTTATTGACCTGTGTTTGAAATTCTTTTCGTGTTATTTTTTACTGAAACGCAGTAAAAATGACATTAGCTACAAATTTAGCTGAGCAAATATAGCATTCATTTTCATTCTATGCAATGACAACGTGCTGTTCAATCTGTAAACTGTGGCAAAAATGTGAATAATCTGTGGGTAATTTAAAAATAATATGGCAAATGTAAAATTTGTTGAGGTAACGGAAGAGGATGAGGGGCAAAGGGTTGATAACTTTTTGATGCGGCATCTTCGTAAAGCACCTCGGACATTAATTTATCGCATTATCCGTAAGGGTGAGGTGCGCGTTAATAAAGGTCGTGTAAAGGTCAGTACGCGCTTAAAGGCAGGCGATAGGGTTCGTATTCCGCCCGTTAGCGTGCCTGAGAAAGTAGAGTTAGACGTATCAGAAATTCCTTATGCACAATTACAGCGCATTGAAGCCAGTATTTTATTTGAAGATAAAGACTTAATGGTTATTAATAAACCTTCTGGTATCGCTGTGCATGGTGGGGGGGGATTAAATTGGGGGTTAATTGAGGTGGTTCGTGTTTTAAGGCCACTTGCTAGGCGTTTGGAACTCGTGCATCGTATTGATCGAGACACCTCAGGTTGTTTATTAATTGCTAAAAAAGCGTCTGTATTGAAAAACCTTCATGCACAAATTAGAGCCAATCAGTTTGATAAACGCTATTTAGCGATTGTGACGGGGCAGTGGCCTAAAAATATACAAAAAGTCGATTTGCCGTTACTTAAAGAGAATTTTAAAGAAGGCGGCTGGCATGTATCGGTCAATAAAAGTGGTAAAGAGGCGGTGAGTTATTTTCGATTGGAGCAGCACTTAAATGGTTGTGATTTGATGACTGTTAAACTCAAAACGGGTCGAACGCATCAAATTCGAGTGCATGCACTGGCGCAAGGCTGTGCATTGTTGGGCGATGATCGTTATGGTGATCGTGAACAGAATAAACGCTTTCGAAA
Organism: Thiomicrorhabdus sp.; assembly: GCA_021648625.1. Lineage (GTDB taxonomy): Bacteria > Pseudomonadota > Gammaproteobacteria > Thiomicrospirales > Thiomicrospiraceae > Thiomicrorhabdus. Next base: position 30,039 of record JAKISK010000014.1, read on the forward strand.
GCTGGGTATGAAACGTCTGGCGTTGCACGCCCAGTTTTTGGGGTTTACCCACCCCGTTACGGAAGAGCAAGTGTTATTTGAAGCACCTCTCTCTGCGGATTTTAAACAAATCATTAATAAATTGAAGCAAGATAAGTGAGCGTAATAGAAGTAATGAAAAAATATAAAGCCGTAATTTTTGATTGGGATGGCACCTTAATGAACTCAGAAAACCGCATTGTTAATTCGATTCAGCACGCGGCAAAATCGTGTGGTTTTCCAGTGCTTTCTCAGCATGACTCCAAGCAAATTATTGGGTTGAGCTTAGAAAACGCTATGTTAGGGTTGTACCCTGATGCAGATCAACATCAAATTATTGCAATGGCCGAGGCGTACACGCAATTTTTTTTAGAAGAGAGTGATGTCGAAATGGAAGCGTTTGATGGCGCCGAGGCATTGTTGTTTAACTTAAGCCAAAGTGACGTTAAGTTAGCCATTGCAACAGGTAAAAGTCGTAAAGGTTTAGATCGTGTATTAAGTGAATGCGGCTTTGGTGTGTATTTTGATATGACACGTACGCCCGTGGAGTCGGCATCAAAGCCAGACCCTTTAATGTTGGCGCAAATTTTAGAAGAATTTGGTTTGTCAGCGGATGAAGCGGTCATGATTGGTGACACCACGTTTGATATGGAGATGGCGCAAAATATTGAAATGGATCGTGTGGCGTTAAGTCATGGCGTGCATCAAATGGAAGTGCTGTCGCCTTACAACCCCGTTGCGGAGCTTGATTCATTACAAGAATTAAATGCTTGGCTGCTTTCAAGGGTTTAAGGTATTACCCAAATCCCCAGATAGAAAACACGTTTATAGCACAAGTCCTTGACGTACCTAGCAAATCCAAAAAAGAGCGCATCACCAATAAGGTGACTTTACCTTTTTTGAATTTACTATGCACATCAATTACTTGCACTCTAATTCGTGTTTCTATCTGGGGATTAGGGTATTATGTTTTTTAAAAAAAACAAACAAAAACCCCACGTTATTGTAAGCTATACGCACTATTTTCAACATAAAAACAGAGACCCCGCAAAATGCGCAATAAACACGATTTAGAGTTCTCCATTAAACTAGCAGGTCAAGTGCCCAACAGCCTAAGACTCACCTTTTTTGAATGGACAGAAACCCTATCTACGTGCGATCAAGCCACCGCCACCATTGCCAGTCGTGACCCCAACATTGATCCTAATGACTGCATAGACCAAGCCGTAACCATCGAAATAAAACACAAATACGACCCCCAAATCCGCTACCTCCACGGCATCGTCGAAAGCCTAAACGCCAAAGACGTTTCAGGCGGCTGGGCGTATTACACACTCAACATTCGCTCCAACCTCCATCGCCTTAGCCTCACCTCCAATGCCCGAATTTTTCAACAAAAAACCGTGCCAGATATCGTCGCCAAACTGCTCAACGACCAAGGCATTGTCCCCCACGAATTTAGACTCAACGACCCCCATCTTGAACGCGAATACTGCGTGCAATACCAAGAGAGCAACCTAGACTTCATTAACCGCCTACTGTGCGAAGAAGGCATCTTTTATTATTGGGAACACACCCAAGCCGACGCCAAACTCATACTCACCGACCACAGTCAACTCGGCACCCCCTTAACCCCCGCCAACCTAAAATACAACAACACTCCCAGTGGTCCCACCAAAGACCAATACATCAAACGCTTTTCATGGCAAGAAACCGCAGGCTCCACCGATCTAAAACAACGCGACTACTGCTTTAAAAACCCACGTTACAACCAAGAACACACTCTCTACCAAGAACGCCAAGGCGGCGAGCCAGACATCTACCCCCTCTACAATCCCTACGGACGATACA
>JAKISK010000015.1 GCA_021648625.1 Thiomicrorhabdus sp.
CGCTATAAAATAATCACTTCGGGTTCTAAGTAGATTCCAAATTTATGGTTGACGTCTTCTTGAATCATTTGTGCAAGTGTTTCTATTTCAGAGCCCGTGGCGCCGCCTAAATTAATTAAAAATAAGGCATGTTGGTTTGACACCGCCGCATGACCGCGTAACTCTCCTTTCCAGCCTGCCTGTTCGATAAGCCATGCTGCGGGTATTTTGTATTTACCATCGAGCATCTTGTGGTGGAGCATCTTTGGATGGCTTTCCAGCAGTTTTTCAAAGTATTCCGTATCAATCACGGGGTTTTTAAAAAAGCTGCCCGCATTACCTGCTTTACTTGGATCGGGAATTCGTTCTTCACGAATTTTAATAATGGTATCGTAGAGAATTTTTGGGGTTAAGTCGTTTTTTTTATACGCCTCTAATGCAATTTTAAGTGGTTCATAGACTAAGTTTGCTTTTCCCGCATGTGATTTTTTTAAACGAAAATTAACACGGTACACCAGTAGTTTATTGATAAATTCTTGTTTAAAGATACTGGTTCGGTAGCCAAACTGGCATTCTGACGGTCTAAATCTTCTACGTTGACCGTCGTAAATATTTAGCGTGTCTACGAGTGTTATTCGGTCTTGTGCTTCTGTGCCATAAGCGCCAATGTTTTGTACGGGTGCAGCGCCTACTGTTCCTGGAATAAGGGCTAAATTTTCAAGTCCCCACCAACCGTTTTTTACGGTGTAAGTCACCAAGTCATGCCATGCAACGCCCGCACCAACAGAGATCCAGATATTATCTTCGTCCTCTTTTACCACCGTTATTTTTTTAAAGGTACAGCGAATGGTGACCCCTTCGAGATCGTGGGTCAACAGCAAATTACTGCCGCCACCAATAATACGCCAAGGCAGTGAGGCGAGTTTTAGATCAGTTCTAAGGGTTAGAATGTCACTTTGGCGGTTAATTTCAATATAATATTGGGTTTTAACGTCTATTTGAAACGTATTGTGGGGTAGCAGTGAGTAGTTGGCCTGAATGTGCATAAGGGTCTTGTGTATAATAGTTTTAATTTCAATAGTTGTAACTACTCAGCGAGTAGTCAATATATAGAGTAACGGCTCAGGAGGCTGAGTAGTTACCAATAATTTTTCATTATAAAGGAAGAATCAATGGGGCAGTTAAAACTTTCGACCGATGCGTGGTCTTCTCAGACCGTTTTTATTTTAGCAGCGGTGGGTTCGGCGGTTGGTTTAGGGAATTTATGGAAGTTTCCGTACATTACCGGTGAAAATGGTGGCGGTGCATTTGTATTGGTGTACTTGGCGTGTGTTTTGTTGATTGGGATTCCTGTTTTAATGTCTGAAATTGCATTGGGTCGAGCTGGAAAGGCCAACCCCGTTCAGGCGATGTCTAATTTGGCGCGAGAAAATGGCGCGAGCCGACTGTGGGCGCTGTTAGGGTTAAATGGGGTGTTAGCGGGCGCTTTGGTTTTATCGTTTTATACGGTGATTGCTGGTTGGGCGGTGTCGTATTTTGTGCAAAGTATTTCGGGTGCGTTTGTGGACATCAGCGCCAGTGAGGCGGGCACGCATTTTGAAGGGTTAATGGCCAGCCCGTATGAACTGTTGTTTTGGCATACCGTGATGACTTTGGCAACGATTTACATTGTTTCGAAAGGGGTTAAAAAGGGGTTAGAGAAAGCGATCAGTTTAATGTTGCCTGCGTTGCTATTGATTTTATTGGTGCTACTGGGGTATGCCACCACTACGGGAGCATTTGGTCAAAGTTTTAACTTTTTGTTTGCCGCAGATTTTTCAAAATTAACATGGGAATCAGTATTGATTGCCATGGGGCATGCTTTTTTTACCTTGAGTATAGGGCTGGGAACCATGATGGTGTACGGCTCTTATCTGTCTAAAAAAGGTTCGATTGTAAAAGCCAGCTTATGGATCGCCTTTGCGGATACCGCGATTGCGTTAATTGCCGGTTTGGTTATTTTTTCAATTGTATTTGCAAACGGTCTGGAAGCAGGCTCGGGACCAGGTCTGTTATTTGAAACATTGCCTGTGGCGTTTGGTCAAATGGCGGGCGGTTGGTTTTTTGGTACGTTGTTTTTTGCATTGGTGGTCATGGCGGCTTTGAGTTCAGCCATCTCATTAATTGAGCCTGTAGTGAGCTGGTTTGATCAAAACTGGGGCATTAAACGAGAGAAGGCTGTGTGGGTTTTAGGCGGAATTATTTGGACACTAGGCGTGGGAACGGTGCTGTCCTTTAACGCTTGGCAAGATGTTCATTTCTTAGGAGAGCGTACGTTCTTTGACTCGGTTGATTACCTTACCTCCTATATTATGTTACCGTTAGGCGGGTTATTGATGGCGGTCTTTATGGCTTGGGTCATGAAAAAAGATCAGGTTCAGGCGGAAATTGATTTAAAAGCACCTTGGATGAACTGGTTACTACTGGATTTAAAATGGTTATCCCCTGTGGCGGTACTGGTGGTATTTTCATCGAGCTTGGTTGAATCCGACAGCGTGATCTGGATGATTGCCTTAAGCTTATCGGTTTATGCAATTTATGTGTGGAATGCACTTAAAAAAGAGGAGGGTAAAATTTAAACAGATTTGATGGGTTACGATTGTTGTAATGGTTTCATGTCAGGTTTATTAGACCACTACATACAACAGTTTTGTAGGATAGGGGGGGATAAAAATTTTATCCCCCCCCTTTTTTTATTTTGAATGAATTTAATATTGTGCGGTGTATTGGTTTTGAATCATACGGTGCATTTCTAGGTATTTGGTGTTCATTTTACGTTGCAGTTTATGAGAATAACGCAAGATGGAGCGCATTACATTAAAGGTTAGATGCGGGTGTTCTTCAATCATCTTTTCAAATTGCTTACGTTGCAACATAAGGACTTCGCTGTCTTTTTTGGCAATTAAGCGCATGGAGTGCGGGTTACCATCTAAAAAGCTTAGCTCACCCGTCATCGCGCCTTCTTTAAGAATATCGATAGAGAGCGACTTATCGGTGGTGAGCATCTTTAATACTTCAAGTTTTCCGGAGACTAAAATGTACAAGGTCTCATCCTTTGAACCCGCATCAAATAAGATATCTCCTTTTGCAACTTTGTGAATTTTAACGGCTTTTGCAAGTATCTCACACTCTTTTTCATTTAGGTCTTGACCCAAAACAGAATTGATAATTTTTTTTGCAACAGGCATTGCTTTCTCCTTTTTATAAGTTAATCAATGCTTATATTCTACGCCTATATCACAGGTAATGATACGTATTTTTAGGAAGGTGTTTTATGTGGTGAGGGGGGGAGAAAATTGCAGTATTAGAATTTTATTAAGCCGTTTATTTGGGCGCAACATCCAAGCGTTCAACAGGAAAAAAAGCGTCAAAAAATCCCGCCATACCGTAAGTAAAGGCGAAGATAATGACAAACACAATGAGGATTGAGCGGGCAGATTTGTTTTCAATAAATTTTTCGCGCCAGCGTTCTTTACGAACGTAAGGCCAAATAATAAATAAAAAACCGATGGTTGCAATAATTTGGAAGGCGATAAGCAAGTATTGAATGTTTGCAGGTAGTTCTGTTTCAATCATAAAAATCTCCCCCCTTATCTTAAACGGGTTAAGCTAGCAGTTGAATTAGGGTTTGGTAGTAAATTTCGGTGAGTTGATTGAGATCGTCCACACTGACGCGCTCATCAACTTGGTGGATCGTGGCATTCAACGGTCCCAATTCAATGACTTGTGCGCCCGTGGGGGCAATAAAACGTCCGTCTGACGTACCACCAGCGGTTGAAAGTTTAGGCTGATACCCCAAAACAGTCTGAGAGGCTTGTTTAACCGCTTGAATCAGTGGGCCGTTTGATGGCGTAATAAACGGCAGGCCTGAGAGTGTCCACTCTAAATCGTACTCAATTTTATGTTGGTTAAGAATGTTGTGCACACTGGTTTTTAAGCTATCAGCGGTGTGTTCGGTTGAGAATCGAAAGTTAAACAGAACCTCGACGTTACCAGGAATAACATTGGTTGCCCCTGTGCCCCCGTTGATATTGGAAATTTGAAATGACGTGGGGGGAAAGTATTCATTTCCATGATCCCATTGAAGTTGCACCAGTTGTTCTAAAGCAGGTGCAAGTTGGTGGATGGGATTCAGTGACAGTTCAGGGTAGGCGATGTGCCCTTGTACACCTTTAACCGTTAAAAGGCCATTTAAAGAACCACGGCGACCATTTTTAATGGAATCGGCTAATTTTTGACTGCTGGAGGGTTCGCCAACCAAGCAGTATTCAAAATGTTCGTCTCGATTTTGTAAGGTTTCAATGACTTTAACGGTGCCATTTAAGGCGGGTCCTTCTTCATCACTGGTAATTAAATAGGCAATAGAGCCTTTATGGTCGGGGTAGTCTTTTACAAACCGTTTGGTGGCCACCATAAAGCAAGCAATGCTGCTTTTCATGTCGGCCGTGCCACGACCGTACATCATGCCATTGTCATCAATGTGTGCTGAGAAAGGGGGGTGTGTCCACTTTGTTTCAGGGCCTGTAGGCACCACATCGGTATGACCCGCAAAGACAAAACAAGGACTGTCTTGCCCTTTGCGCGCCCATAAATTTTCAACTTCACCAAATGGCATGGATTCAATCTGAAACCCCAACGGCTCTAAATGCTCAGAAATAATGGTTTGGCAACCTTTATCATCGGGTGTGACAGAATCAATTTGAATGAGACGTTGCGCGAGTTGAATGGTTTCGGTGGTGTGGTCAGGCATGCGATTTTTCTTGTTTTAGTAAAAAGTTCTCTTATTCTAGGCGTTCTATTGGCGTTTGAGAAGCCTTTGATGGAGATTTTGATTATAACTTAAGTGATTGGTACGATTTTTCGTCAAAGCCAATCATAATGGCTTGTTGGGTTTTGTTCTCTATTTGCAACACTGGGCGTTTAATTAGCGTGGGGTATTCTGTTAGGATGGAAAGGTTTTCTTGAGACATCAGTTGCGTTTTTTGTGCATCGCTTAGCTGTTTCCAAGTGGTGCTGCGTTTGTTGACCAGTTTTTCAATCGGGTGCTGTGTGAGCCATGATTGAATCAGTGAAAGCGAAAGTCCCTCTTTTTTAAAGTCATGAAATTGGTAGTTGAGTTGGTGGGCTTCTAAAAACTTACGTGCTTTGCGCACAGTATCGCAATTGGGAATGCCGTATAAAATCATTGTTTTTTCCTGCTGTTTTTTTTAAAATTTACGACACAGTATAGGCTGTAAAATTTGTTGTTAAAAGGTATACTTCTTTTTTATGTTTACTTTAAGAGAATATAGCATTATGACAATCAAACGAATCGGACACCGTTATAGCGACAGTAAAACAGGCGTAACCTTAGATGTGTGGTTTCCACGCGCAAATAAAGAGATCGCCCGTAACTGTTTGGCGTTGCAAACGGGTTTGATTAAAAGTGATTTTGTAACCGTAGAAATAGCATCGGTTGATGATGCGCCCACCTCAGCAGAGGAGGCGTATCTTCGCCTTCATTTACTGTCTGAGTGTGCCGTAAAACCCAATGAAATTAATTTAGACGGTGTGTTTGGCTTACTAAATAATGTCGCATGGACAACTGCGGGACCCATTTTACCGTCTGAGGTTGAAAACTTGCGTGAAGCCATTGCAGGTGAAGTGCACCAATTTAATGTGACTTGCGTTGATAAGTTCCCGCGTATGACCGACTACGTGATTCCAGAAGGTGTTCGTATCGGGAATGCCGATCGTGTTCGATTGGGTGCACACTTGGCGTCTGGTACAACGATTATGCATGAAGGGTTTGTAAACTTTAATGCGGGCACATTGGGTAATTCAATGGTAGAAGGGCGCATCAGTGCCAGTGTGGTCGTGGGCGAAAACACCGATATTGGTGGCGGTGCATCCATTATGGGCACGCTATCAGGCGGTGGCAAGCAAGTTATCTCGATGGGTAAACGCAACTTATTAGGTGCGAATGCTGGACTGGGTATTTCGTTAGGCGACGACTGTATTGTGGAGTCTGGCTTGTATTTAACCGCAGGAACCAAAGTAAAAATGCCAGACGGTTCAATTGTGTCAGCGCGAGAATTGTCTGGTTCATCTAAATTACTGTTTAGACGCCACAGCCAAACGGGCGCGGTTGAAGCTATTGTAACGGATGGTACGTTGTGGGGCGGACTAAATAGCGCACTTCATAGTAACGATTAAGCTTTACTGCGTTTTACTAATACGCCTGAATCCTCCATTTTTCAGGCGTTTTCATACGATCCAGATACTATCTTTTCACTTCTCTGTTTAATAATCGCTCCGTTACCGCCTCCCGCGCCAATTGATCGGCTAGAGTGTTGCCGTAATTGCCATTATGCCCTTTGACCCACTGCCAATTTATTTGGTATTGTTGGGTGAGGGTGTCCAGTGCTTCCCACAGTGTTTTATATTTGATTGGGTTGCCTGATTTGTGTATCCAATCATTTTTTCGCCAGTGTCTAATTTTTTGGCTTAGGCCTTCGATGAGAATGCGGGAGTCGGTAAAGAGTGTGATTTGGTAGTGGACAGGCATTTTAGAAGAGAGGCTATTATCGAATTGTTGTAAGGCGTTTAAAGCGGCTTTAAGTTCCATCTCTAAGCTGGAGGACTGTTTTTGCCAACCCGATAGGCGCTGTAACTCTTGTTTCTGTTTAAAGATAACTGCGCCCCAGCCACCCACATCTTGTTTTTCGAAATAACCGCCATCGCTGTAAATGTGAATTTGAATGGATTCGGTCATTTTAGCAGTAGGTTTTGTAGAGAGGTTAGATAGGACTTCTCATCAGGCTCAACGCCGTTTTGTTGTGCACTCCACAGCGATTCGGCTAGGCAGTCGATCATGGTGTGTTCGGTTTGGTGTACGTCGCCCAGCTTTTCACCCAGTTGTTGGTAAACCTGTTGTATGCCGATAGGGCGATCCATTGAAACTTGCTCTTGCAGTCCGAGATGCATCCCCATGTGCAGAAAGGGGTTGGTTTCACCGTCTTCGGGCTTGTATTCGTTACCGAGATGTTTGCTGTTGGTCAGCATTTGGTGGTATTCGGGGTGTTGTTCAATTACCCGTGCGACCATGGTTTCCATGGGATCCATGGGGCTGCCAAAGCGTGCTTTTTGCCAAGTATCCACATAAAATTGTCTAAGTTTGTCTCGTTCTGAAGTATATAACATAAGCTTTTTTCATTTATTGATTTGATATAAGAGAGGGGGGAATTTATTCTTCCGTTACTTTATCTTTGTATTCACACAAATCATAAATACAACAGGCGCCACAGCGGGGTTTTCGTGCCACGCAGGTGTAGCGTCCGTGTAATATTAGTAGATGGTGTGCGGGAAGGAGGTACTGCTTTGGTATATTTTTCAGTAATTTTTTTTCAACCTCAAGCACGTTTTTTCCTGGGGCTAATCTGGTTCGATTGGAGACTCTAAATATATGGGTATCTACGGCCATGGTCGGTTGCCCGTAGGCCGTGTTAAGCACCACATTGGCGGTTTTTCGACCAACGCCAGGTAGGGCTTCGAGGTCTTCTCGGTTGTCTGGCACAACGGAGTTGTGAAGCTCGACCAGCATTTTGCAGGTTTTAATAATGTTGGCGGCTTTGGTGTTAAAAAGTCCGATGGTTTTGATGTAGGATTTTAGCTTTTCTTCGCCTAAATCGTAGATGGCCTGGGGGGTGTTGGCAACGGGAAAGAGTTTATTGGTGGCGATATTGACCCCTTTATCGGTCGCTTGGGCGGAGAGTATCACCGCAATGAGTAGCTCAAAAGGGTTGCTGTAGTTAAGCTCGGTTTCGGGGTTAGGAATGGCGTCTGAAAGCCGTTCAAAAATTTTAAGGCGAATCTCTTTATTCATGGGCTGTTACTGACTGTTTGGTTAGAGTTTGGCGTACTGGGTGTGGTGATGGCAATGGGAATGCCTAGTGCATTGTTGTGGTTGCGTGTCTTTTTTGCGTCGTAAACATTTTTAAGTGCAATGAGAAGCCCTAATCCAATAAATGCACCGGGGGGCAAAACTGCGAGCAGTACGCCTTGGTAGTTGTCGCTAAAGTGAATCGTCCAGTTTTGAGCAATGTCACCAAACAGTAGATGCGCATGTTCAAATAGCGTACCGTTACCAATCATTTCACGCAGTGCTCCCAGCAGTACCAGCACAAATAGAAAGCCAAGCCCCATAAAAAAACCATCCACAAGGGCTTTGTCTAAGGTGTTTTTAGAGGCGTAAGCTTCGGCACGTCCTAAAATGGCGCAGTTGGTGACAATCAGTGGAATAAAAATGCCTAAAATACCGTGCAGGGTGTGAAGGTAGGCGTTCATGAGCAGATCTATCATTGTAACAGCGGTGGCGATGATGGCAACAAACACGGGAATGCGTATGTCACTGGAGACATGGTTTCGAATGAGGGAGATGAGGCCATTGGATATTAACAGCACCGCTAAGGTGGCCAGCCCGAGTGAAAGACCGTTGACAACATTGTTGGTCACCGCAAGCAGTGGGCATAACCCAAGCAGTGCAACGAGGGCTTGGTTATTTTTCCATAGCCCATTATCCATGATGTGTTTATAGGCTTGCCAACGGGTTGGAGCGGGCGTTGATTCTGCGCTGTTTGTATTACTCATATAATGATTCTCCACTTTGCTGAACAAAGAGCAAGGCTTTTTTTACGGCGGCAATCACGGCTCTTGGGGTGATGGTGGCGCCGGTAAATTGGTCAAATTCGCCGCCATCTTTTTTAACGGCCCAACGCGGATCATTTGGATTGTTGGCTTGAATTGTGCGCCCATTAAAGCTTAAAATCCAATCACTTTTTTGCGCTTCTATTTTATCACCTAGCCCAGGCGTTTCACGGTGCGTTAAAACACGAACACCTGAAATATGGCCATTTGGCAATACCGCCATAAGTAGTGAAATATGCCCGCTGTAACCATTTCGGGCTTCCACTTGAAAAATAAGCCCAGCGGGTTGGTTGTCTTTGCGGGCGCGGTACACTGTTACGGGAGCCTCACTGCCTAATTGCTCAAGTTGTGTGGGGTCTAAAATGATAAGCGTGTCTTCTAAGGGGATATTGTTGTAGAGGGGGGGGGGTAAAATTTGGTGAAAGGTTTTAAGCATCGCCTCACGCTGTTCGTGTGCAATTTTGGGTGCGGTAAAGTGGTAGGTGGTCAACAATAATATAATGCACACAAATATAAACAGGCTTAATTTATAGGCAGAGCCAAACATGTGATTCAGTAGATGACTTTTAAATGTATTTTTAGAGTGTGATGCGGTGTGTTTTGTCATTTTTCTCCTCCCCCCCCTACTTATGTCCATACACACGAGGCTGTGTGTATTGATCAATTAAAGGCACGGCAATGTTCATCAGTAATACCGCAAAGGTAATGCCGTCTGGAAAAATGCCCCATGTACGAATCACGTAAACCAAAATCCCAATGCCACAGGCAAAAATAAAACGTCCTTTGGGCGTGGTGCTGGAGGTCACAGGATCGGTAATAATAAAAAATGCCGCCAGCATGGTACCGCCCGATAACAGCATGAAATCTACGGGCGGGTAGGTGTTGGGGTCAATGGTGTAAAAGATAAAGCTGATTAAGCTTAAGCTGCTTAAAAAGCCAACGGGGTATTGCCAGCGAATGGCTCTGACGGCAAGCAACCAGAGTCCGCCAATTAAAAAGGCAACATTGACCCACGCCCAACTGTTTAAGCTAAAAAATTGGGCGGTGCTGTAAAAGAAGCCATTTATAACAGAACCATTTTGGTAGTGCGTTTGAGCTTCTAATGCAATGGGGGTTAAACTTTCTGTAACCCCTTGTCCTTGGGTAAGTCCTATTTGTAACTGGCTTAATGGTGTGGCAGCGCTAATCATATCTAGGTTGGCACCTAAGGCGGCTTGCGGTAGGTTGCCTGTAAAAATTAGGTGTAGGCTGTTGGTAAAGCTAACGGCATAGTCGAGAATTTCAGTAGGGGCTGTCCATTGTGTCATCTGCACGGGAAATGAGAGCAATAAAAAAGCGTAGCCTAACATTGCGGGATTAAAGGGGTTATAGCCTAACCCCCCGTAAATGTGTTTACCAAAAATAAGGGCAAAGGCGGTTCCACTCACAATGATCCACCAAGGCGCACCTGCGGGAATGCAAAAGACCAAAACGGTGGCGGTAATCATGGCGCTCATATCGGTGATAAAGGGGCGAACGGGTCGATTTCGGAGCTTAAGCATGGTGAACTCCACCACCAGTAGGGTGGCAAACGCCAAGACCCACTGAATAACAATGCCAAAGCCAAATAGGTAGATGTGAACCAGTAAGGCAGGAATGACCGCCAATTGAACCTTAAACATGAGCTGGCGAACCGATTGATTGTTATGCGCAAACGGGGATGAAAGGGGTGAAGACTGCGGCGTAAGCGGACTCATTTAGGGGGACTCCTGTTGTGCTTTTCGTTCAGCGGCACGTTTTTTAGCGGCTTCCATGGCTTGTGTGCGTTTATCATTCATCGTTTGTTTTGAGTGTTCGGTGGTTTGTGTAGGGTTTGCATTTGAGTCTGTTTTGGCTTCTGTTTTAGGTGCAGTTACATTTGAATCATTTTTAAGGCTTGTTTGAGCACGGCGTTTTGCCGCTGCCATGGCCGCCGCTTTTTTGGCCGCTTGCTTGGCTGAGGTTCTAGGGTCTTTATTGGGTGCAACCTTAGAGCCTACCTTAGCGGCCGCTTGTTTTTTAGCCGTGTCAATGGCTTTTTGGCGTGCGGAGAGGGGGGGGGGAGAATTTTGTGAAATTTCATCCGCTTGTGCACTTTGTTCTATTTCTTGTTTTGACTCCTGTTGGGTTGCTCGTTTTGCGGCAGCGCGTGCGGCGGCGGCTTTCATGGCCGCGGATTTTGCCGAAGAAGCGTCACTGGGTTTTTGTGCTTGTTTTTTAACCGCGGCTTTTTTTGCTTTAATACGTGCTTCGCGTTCTTGTTTTTCACGTTCAATACGTGCCAGCCTAAATTCATGGCGTTGCTTGGCCAACTCTGCCGCTTGCTGTTCGGCATGGTTGTGTTTGATTTCGGATTTAGCATGGCGGTAAAACTGCACCAGTGGAATATGGCTGGGGCACACATAACTACAGCAACCACATTCAATGCAGTCAAAAATATTGAGCTTTTCAACCTTATCAAATTCATGGGCTTGGCTGTGCCAGAACATCTGTTGGGGGAGCAAGTTTACGGGGCAAGCGTCCATACATTCGCCACAGCGAATACAGGGCATGACCATGATTTCTGTCGCTGGTTTGGGCGGCTGCACCAAAATACAATTGGTGGTTTTAATGACGGGGACGTGATTATCGGCCACCTGAAACCCCATCATTGGCCCCCCCATTATCAGTGGATCTTGTATGGAATGCGTCGGTTGACCTGCATTGGCTAAGGTTAAAAAAGGCGTTCCAAGCAGTGCGTAGGTGTTGTAAGAATGTTTTAAGCCTAATCCAGCAACGGTTACTAAACGTTGTGTGAGAGGCTCCCCAAGCGTAATGGCTTTAAAAATAGCGGCAAAGGTGGCGACGTTAAAGACCAGTAATCCACTGTCAATGGCGTGTGTTTTTGCAGGAATTTCAATGCCAGTGAGTTCTTGAATCAGTTGTTTTTCCCCCCCCATGGGGTAGACCGCTGGTAATGTTTGAATGGTGATATTGATTTGAGATGTCTTTTTTGTGAGTCGTTTGGCCGCGGCGTTCATGGCTTGAATCGCGGCGGGTTTATTTTCCTCAATGCCACAGATAATGGATGGTATGCCCAGTATTTGAGCAATCATTACCGCACCCTTTAAAATATCTTGTGCGTGCGTTTGCATGAGCACGTCATCACAGGTTATAAAAGGTTCGCACTCGGCGCCGTTCATAATAAGGGTATTAATAATGCCTGTTTGATTGGGCAACTTGGCAAAGGTTGGAAAGCCTGCGCCACCTAATCCAACAATGCCTGCATTAAGCAGAATGTCTTTAAGCTGTTGCGGGGTTTCGGGAACCTCGCCATTAACATTGAGTGCATTATTAAGCGCGGAGTCTTTAAAGTCTGGCTTGATAATAATGGACAGAGCGTTTAACCCAGAAGGGTGTGGTAAGGGCCGCATTTCAATGGCGTGAATTACCCCAGAGGTGGGGGCGTGAATGGGGACAATAATGCCTTTTTTATTCTCTTTAGCGGCACGGACTAAGCATTGATTTTTTTGTACGGTATCACCCACTGCCACATGCCATGCTACTTTTTGCCCCGAGAGTTGTTTAACAGGCAAAATTAACCGCTCTGGAATGGGCGTGGATTTAATGGGGTGTTTTAAGGAGAGTGATTTGTACGTTTGAGGAAACACCCCGCCATGAAAACGGTGTAACCAGCGTTTTGCCATGGGGTAAAGAATGGCGAGAGGGCGAATGAACGTGTGCATAAACGTTGCGTTCATTTAATCTCTCCTTTTTGGTTTTTAATCAACAGGTTACTATTTTGTTTCAATGTTATTTCTAACGAACTTTCTAGTTTGGTTTTGGGCTCTGGCCATTGCCAGTTGTCAATGGAAACCGAAGGGGGGCGCATATCAATACAGTCTACGGGGCAGACGGGGGCGCATTTATCACACCCTGTGCATTCGGATTGAATGACGGTGTGCATTAATTTGGTCGCGCCTAAAATCGCATCGACAGGGCAGGCTTTAATGCATAAAACACAGCCAATGCAAACGTCTTCATCAATAAAGGCTGTCTCTTTGGGTTTATGCTCTGCTTCGGTGTTTTCCATCTCCTTAGGTTCAAGGCCTGTAATTTCAGAGATGAGAATCATGGTGTCTGTGCCACCTGGGACGCAAAGGTTGACCTCGGTTTCGCCTTTGGCAAGTGCCTCAGCGTAAGGTTTGCAACCTGGGAATGTGCATTGTCCACATTGGGTTTGAGGCAGAACCTTATCAATTTGTTCGGCCATCGGGTTGCCTTCCACTTTAAAGCGAATGGCGGCGTAGCCGAGTAATAAGCCAAAGACAATGGCAAGCCCTACAAAGATAAGAATGGCGGCGGTAATACTAATGAACCATCCCTCCAAATCCCATAAAGGCCATGGACATAAGCCCAGCGGTAATGAGTGCGATGGGTGCGCCTTTGAAAGGGGCAGGCACATCGGAGGCATCAATACGCTCTCGCAGTGAGGCAAACAGCACCATAACCAAGGTAAAGCCAACGGCGGCGCCAAAGCCAAAAAATGCGGACTCTAAAAAATTATTGTTTTCCGTAACATTTAACAACGCCACCCCTAATACTGCACAGTTGGTGGTAATAAGGGGGAGGTAAATGCCCAGTACTTGATACAGTGTGGGGCTGGTTTTATGAACCGCCATTTCGGTAAAGCCCACGACAGCCGCAATGGCTAAAATAAAGGCGATGGTTTGCAAGTACTCCAGTCCAAAAGGTTGGAGCAAATAGCTGTAGATAATGTAACTTAATACCGATGAGAGGGTTAACACAAAGGTGGTCGCCAACCCCATACCCAGTGCGGCATCGGTTTTTTTAGACACGCCCATAAAGGGGCAAAGTCCTAAAAACTTAACCAATACGAAATTATTGACCAGTACGGTACTAATCAAAATTAAAACGTACTCTTGCATTATGGGTTATTTCCTTACTACGACGGTTATTTAACGCACATTCCTGGCGTTGCCCCATCATCGGGCGATAATATATAAAGATCACTGTCGCCTGAACCTGCGGCGAGTACCATCCCTTCGGACAGCCCAAAACGCATTTTACGGGGGGCTAAATTGGCGACCATTACCGTGTATTTACCAATTAACTGTTCAGGGTCGTAGGCCGATTTTATGCCTGCAAATACTTGACGTTGCTCACTGCCAATGTCTAAGGTGAGTTTGAGTAGTTTTTTGGCTTCGGGCACGGCTTCGGCGTGAATGATTTTTGCAATACGTAGATCAATTTTGGCAAAGTCCTCAATGCTAATCTCATTTGCAATGGGTTCGTAGCCAGAAGCGTTGACGGAGTCAGGTGCCTTGGATTTCTTCTTGTTTGAGCTGTCTTTTTTTCCGTCTGCAACCGTTTTTTGTGTGTTGAGTGTTTGTGAAGAGGCATCAACCATTTTTTGAATGTCAGCCATTTCTAAACGGGTTAACAAAGGCTTAAATTTAGTAATTTCATGATCTAACAGTGGTTTTTTAATGTCATTCCATTGTACGTTGTTAATCTTTAAAAAGGCATTGGCTCTCTCTGCGGTTACGGGAAGCACTGGGGTTAAGTAGCTGATGAGTACGCGGAACAGGTTAATGCCTAGGCTGACCGATTCATGCAGTTGTGCCTCTTTACCCGCTTCTTTGGCGAGTACCCAAGGGGCGGTTTCGGCAATATACTCATTGGCTTTATCTGCTAATGCCATGATTTCACGCATGGCGTGACCGTAATCTCTGCTTTCATAAAGACCAGCGATCTCTTCAGATTTGTCTATAAAGCTTTGATATAAGGCGGTGGCTTCGGGTGACCAAGCGGCACTGAGTTTGCCATCAAACTTTTTAACCACAAAGCCTGCGCAACGGCTGGCGATATTAACCACTTTACCTACAAGATCGGAGTTAACACGTTGTGCAAAGTCTTCAAGGTTGAGGTCAATATCATCAATGCGACTGGTGAGCTTGGCGGCGTAGTAGTATCGAAGGTATTCAGGATTTAAAAACTCTAAATAGGTTTTTGCCATAATAAAGGTGCCACGAGATTTTGACATTTTTTGACCGTCAACGGTTAAAAACCCGTGTGCAAAAATGGCACTTGGTGTTCTAAACCCTGCGCCAGACAGCATGGCAGGCCAAAACAGGGCGTGAAAGTTGATGATGTCTTTGCCAATAAAGTGATACAACTCCGTGGTGGAACCCTCTTTCCAGTATTCATCAAAATCTAAGCCAGACTGGGTGCAATAGTTTTTAAAACTGGACATGTAGCCAATAGGGGCATCCAGCCAAACGTAAAAATATTTGTCTTTTTCACCCGGAATTTCAAATCCAAAATAGGGCGCATCGCGGGAAATATCCCATGCACGTAGGCCACTTTCGAGCCATTCATCGAGTTTATTGGCAATTTGAGTTTGCAAGTGCCCCTCGCGTGTCCAAGATTTGAGCATCTCTTCAAATTGATTCAACTCAAAAAACAGGTGATCGGTCTCTTTTTCAATGGGCGTTGCGCCAGATACCGCTGAGGTAGGGTTTATTAAATCAGTAGGGCTGTAGGTTGCGCCACAGGCTTCACAGTTATCGCCATATTGATCTTCTGCCTTGCATTTTGGACAGGTGCCTTTCACAAAACGATCGGGTAAAAACATCTTTTTTTCTGGATCGTAGTATTGAGAGATCGTTTTACGAGAGATAAACCCTTTCTCTTTTAAGGCAAGGTACACGCGTTCTGCAAAGGCTTTGTTCTCTGGAGAATTTGTGCTGTCATAGTGGTCAAACGCGACATTAAAGCCTGAAAAATCGGCTTGATGCTCTTCGGATGACTTGGCAATTAAGGCCTCAGGCGTAATGCCTTCGGCTTGCGCTCTGAGCATAATGGGCGTGCCATGTGCGTCATCGGCACACACATAGGTACAGGTATGGCCACGCATTTTTTGAAAACGTGACCAAATATCGGTTTGAATGTATTCAACTAAATGACCTAAATGAATCGGGCCATTGGCGTAGGGAAGCGCACTGGTAATGAGTATTTTTCTAGGGCGTTGTGCAGAGTCTGACATGTGATTTTTCCAACTTGTCCTTTAAAAGATAACCGAATATTATAGCGATATTCAAGGTTCTATTTTGAGCTTTATTGCCTTAATGCCTAGATTTGTGTTCCTATCTATTGGATTAAAAACCAAGTTTCGTGATTTCTTAGTTGAGATACTCTACACACTGCATTATGATAGCGGGCAATAAAAAATTTATTAGGGTAGGCAAAAAGTTTATGGGTATAAAAACAGTAGTGAATAAAGATGAGGGTGTGACCATCTTTGTTACTGGGAGCTTTGACGTTAGTGCTTATGAAGAATTTAAAGAAGATTGCGAAAAATACTTAACCGATTCAAATGTTTTTATTATTGATTTAGAGAAGGCGACCTATATGGACAGCTCGGCCTTGGGTATGTTGTTGTTGCTAAGGGAGAAAACCCTAGGCGATAAAACGCGTGTGCGCTTGATTAATGTTGGAGAAGAGGTTCAAAGTATTTTAGAACTTGCGCAATTTAATAAATTATTTGTGATTGAGCCTAAAGCGTAACGTTAACGCTTTATTCTTGGCCCATTATTCATCTGTTAAACCTAAATCCGACAGCCTTCTAGCTGTTTAACACTTCAATTTTCGGAAATACATTGGCATAATTGCGCTTTTGTGTCCCGATTTTATAACTTATTTGATGCGCCATCTGGCGATATTTTTGTGCCACTTCGCTGTCAGGCTGTGCGGTAACAGTGGGTTTTCCTTGATCCACATCTTCTCGAATGCGCTTATCCAGTGGCAAGCTGCCTAAAAAATCAACCGAATACTGTTTGGCCATTTCTTGCCCACCGTGTGCACCAAAAATGGCCTCTTCATGGTTGCATTGGCTGCAAACGTGGGTGGCCATGTTTTCAATAATTCCCAGAATAGGAATTTCGACTTTTTCAAACATCTTTAAGCCTTTTTTAGCATCAATCACTGAGATGGGTTGCGGTGTGGTGACGATCACCGCGCCCGTTACAGGAATTTGTTGCGACAGCGTAAGCTGAACATCGCCTGTACCAGGGGGAAGGTCAATAATAAGGTAATCCAACGCCTTCCATTGCGTCTCTTTTAGCAGTTGCGTTAAGGTTTGCGTGACAATGGGGCCACGCCAAATCATAGGGGAATCCTCTTCAATTAACACACCGATTGACATCACCTGTAGCCCATAAGCGGACAGTGGTTGCATGCTTTTTCCGTCTTCAGAGCTTGGCTTTTCTGTAATATTTAACATGCTTGGTATGCTTGGGCCGTAAATATCCGCGTCTAAAATACCCACGTTTGCGCCCTCTTGCTGTAAGGCGAGCGCTAGATTTACGCTGGTGGTTGATTTTCCAACCCCTCCTTTTCCCGATGCGATGGCAATGATGTTTTTAATTTCAGGCAGAGGGGAGATGCCTTTTTGTGCATCGTGGGCAACAATAACGGTTTTAAAGGCAATGAAAACGGTTTGAATCTCTTCCAATTGCGTGAGTTCATGTGCCAATGACTGCTCAATGCTCGGCCATAAACTTTTACATGGGTAGGGCAGAGCCAGCGTAAAGGTTAAGTTTTTTCTTTTAAGTGTTAGATTTGAGAGTGATTTGGCGGATAAAAATCTGGAACTGTTGTTCGCATCGCTTATGTTTTTGCTGATGCCTTCAAGCGTATCATCAAGTGGGTTTTTATAATCACCGATGATCTGTTCAATTTTTTGTTGTACGTCATTGCTTGGTTTAGAATAAAGTAAATTACTGAAAAATCCCATATCAAATTCCTTTTAGATTGTAACGTGTCATAGCTTCACTCTAATGCCAAATCCAATCAGCATTAAGCACAAGATTATACCGCACTCAATCAGTGCACATGCCTCGCTAAGTATAAAAAAAGACGGCTCAGGCGTTATATTATCAATAGATTGTATGAGAAGAGCTAAAAAAATAGGTAATATTTTTTTAATTCCATACAATGAGAGCCTCATAAGCAAAGCCAAATTCGATTTTAAGGAAAACATTAGATTATGCGAACACTACTCATTACCTATACGATCATTCTAGCGTTAGGTGCTTCCTCGATGTTGTCGGGAATTCACCATCTTGCAAATGTGGCAGGCTTTATAGGTGCAATCGCTTTGTTGCTTGTGTTTTTTAAAGACCGAGCTGAAAATGAGACTGAAGAGGATATTAAAAGACGTCGTTATTGGTATGTGGTTTGCGGAACAGGCATTTTCTTTAGCTTAATTTTTGGTAGCTTTTGGAACGATCATATGGGTAATATGATTTAAGAGGCTGTCTGTGAACTAGAATCGCAACGTTTTTTTTGTTGCTGTGGAATGGAGCGTTAGCGAAGTATGCGTGTTTCTACCTGTGAATTAGGGTATTATTTACATTCTAATGAATAGACTCATTTGGTTTTAAATTAACATTATTGGATTTTTTTATGCCAGCACGTATTTTTTCAATTGCGAACCAAAAGGGCGGTACAGGCAAAACAACGCTGAGTATGAACTTTGCCGCGGGTTTGTCTAAGCACGGTAAGGTTTTGGTCATTGATGCCGACCCTCAAGGCTCCGCAGGTCAGTGGAGTTGTTTATCTCCCGATCATCGGCCGTTTCCGGTTTCTGTGATTTCGATAGGGGGTAACTTAGCGCGTGAGGCGACGCGTTTTAGCCAAGATTATGATTTTTTGGTGATTGATTGCCCACCCACGTTAGAAACGGATACGATGTCGTTGGCGATGAAAATATCGGACGTGATTCTTATTCCAGTACTGCCTTCCCCCGTTGACTTGTGGGCAAGTATTCGTTTGACGGATGCGATCGAACAGGCCAAAATACATAACCGTAAGTTAAAGCCTTACATTGTGGTGAATCAGCTTGAGCCTCGAAGCGCACTTTCAAAAGCGATGAAACAGGCATTAGAAGAGTTTGATATTCCATCGTTAAAGGAAGGAATTCGTCGCCGAGCGATTTATCGTAACGCAGCTGTAGAGGGAGCCAGTGTTTATTGTATGGGTAAACGTGGCGAGGCGGCCGCCCAAGAAATTGATGAAATTATTAAGGAAGTTTTATGACTAATTCGAAAAGTACCACCCAAGCAGATTCAAAATTAGCACAAAGTTTACGTCGTGCCAAAACTCAAAAAACCACGGCGAATAAAGAAGCGGTCAAGAAGCAGTCGACAACAACTAATAAAAAGGCTGTGAATAAACCTGTTACGGCACCTAAGAAAACCGAGACGACGAACAAGGTAGAGCCAATCGCTTCTTCTGAGCGTGTTTGGCCAGATTAGAAGGCTGTCTTAGACTCGCACTTTCATAAAAAAGCCCCCACCCAAAAAAAAGATTAACATCTCTTTTTTGGCGGGGGCTTTTTTGTTCTCAAGATTTTCCTCCCCCCCCTATTGCATTTATTTTGTAAACGCGAATGCATTCATTCTGAGCTTGATTTTTTTGTTAATGCCCGTTTTTCAAACGTAATACCTTGCCAGCCAAACTGTATGAAGTTACGAATGTTTTGATGGTCGTCTCCATTAGGGTTTTCTAGTACGTCTTTTGTGTAGAACTGACCAAAGGCATTCAGTGTCGCTTGCTCTGATAGTTGGTTGAGTTGCCCAAAGGCAAAAATTTTGCAAGAGCCATTGTTGCTATTTTCTGCATTGATTAATTTGCCATTTTTAAATTCGGTTGGGCTAAAATCATAGCTACTTTCAATTGCTTCCATAACTTTTTTAAAATCAACGGGAGCTTGGTTTAGTTGCTGGATAAGTTGATTTACTGGGTTTATATGGGTCATGCGTTTTCCTTTTTTAGGTATTTGTATCAGTTTAGTAACACCGTACGCGGCATCGAGTGAGTGTGCTTGTTTTAAGGTGGGTAGGGGAAAATCGAATGTTTTGGCGTTGGTAAAGTGTGCCGTTCGGCATTGTTGCCAAAGTGAATTTTTCTCCCCCCCGCCTACGCAGTACAAATTATTGATGGGTTGTTTCGTCTCTTGAAAGAGTTTTTTATAGGCTAAACTTTCGATGTATACCAACCCTTTGATGAGATTTAAAAAGTAGGTTTGGTGAACGTTAAGCGTGTCTAAATCGGATGTTGATGTCGGGTTGAGTATTAATGCTTGCTTAGGCTTGGGTGGCATTTTGGGTGTGAATTGAGCGTCAGAAATGGGAAATCGTTCTCCAGTTGCGTTAAGCGGATAGTATTGGTTGGTCACCTTAAGGTTATTTTGATTTAAGGGAGTAAGGCTTTTAATTAAGAATTCTATTTCAGGCAGCGTATAGGCATTTAATAACACCGCGCCTCCTGCGTTTGATGCGCCACCTACGAGCCAGTTTTCTTTAAGTTTATGACTGTAAATTCCGTATTGTTTGTTAAATATGGGGGAGGGGCTAATTATTTTAATGGCGAGTGTTGAGCCGAGTGAGATAACGGCATCGCCCATTTGGGATGCGCCCGATGCTAAAAAACCGGCAATGCTATCGGTGGTACCAGCATGAATTTTGAGTGAGGGGGAGAATCCGTATTGACTCGCTCGTTGAGCCGTGATGTTTCCTAGTACGGTTCCTGGCGCAACCACTTTGGGTAGCGTTAAGGGAGCAAGCAATTGTTTAATCCAATTAGGCCACTGTTGGGTTTTGGAATTGTAGCCCAGTTTGAGTGCGTTGTTTTCATCGGTAATATTGAGACAGTCGCATAAATAATGGTTTAAAAAATCAATTTGATGGCAAATGATAGGGGGGGGAGAAATCGTGTTTTTTACATGGTTTTTAAGTAAAAACAGGACTTTTGCAAGGGTACTGGATGCGCCTTGTGCCGCGGTTTCAGAATCAAATCCTGTGGCTTTTTGAATCTGTTTTGCTTCTTGAGTGGCTTGTTGATGGTTGTACATGAGGGCATCGGTAAGCGCGTTGCCTTGAGGGGAACACAGCAGCACGGTGGAGGATGTTGCATCCATTATTAAATGGTTAATTTTAGTTAAATCAAATTGATGAGATAGCTTTTTAAAAAGTGTGTTAAGTAATGTTATCCATGTTTCTGGCGTTTGGGAGGCGGTGTTAAGAGCATTTGATGTCGGGTTCGAGTGGGCTAAGCTGCTTAAGGATATGGACTCGGTGTGTCTAATGTTATCATTCAGTGAATGGCTATTTTTTTCAACAATGACGCCTCGAATGCCAGAGGTTCCCATATCAATTCCGAGTATGAAATTGGAAGGTGTTTTTTGAAGGGGAGCTGCCGCCATGTTTGTTGGCTCCTGTGTGCCAGAGTTTTGTGCTTATTATTTTGTATTTATTATAATGCGTGGTGTTAAGCCGTGAATAAAAAGTTTAAAAATAGATGATCGATTTACGTAATTTGCTGGAAATAGGGGGGGGATAAAAGGTACAATTATTCGGATATTGCTTTAGGTGATCTTTGCACCCCTCTCGTGCAAAGGTCTCTTTAGGGCATTCTGAGTAATCATTTGAGCTAAGTTGTCTTTTTAAGCCATCTTTTGAAAATTCGTGTTTTGGAGCCATAAAATACATGAACGAGTTACAGCAGGTTTTACTTATTTTTGCCATTGTCGTGGTGATTGGTCTTTATTTTTTAAGTCGTAGCCGACAAACCGTGCTTAAAAAAGAGGCGGATAGACAAAAAAACGTACAAAAAAGAGCCGAATCGGATGCTTCTTATCAAAAAGCGTCTCAAGCTTTAAATGAGTTAGGCGAGCCTCATATTCCCGTCTCACAAAACACTGAAACGCGTATTGCAAAACAAGACGACGGTTTGGTTGCCCCTGAAGTAAACGAAAGTCAAGGGATGTTGCCCTTTGGTGAAGCGTTTAATCAGACTGAAAACTCTGTTACAGAATTGTCTGAGGGGGGGGGTAAAAAAACCGAAAAAGAGGCGGTTCAAGACGATTTAAGGCATGAAAATTTAACGTCAGAAATCCATGTCTCTGAACCTATAAACGACCGTACAAAAAGTGAAGATACGGAAAATAAAAATCCGTTAGGTGGAAATCATCATATGCTAGAGGTAGAAGACCTTGGTATGAAGGGAGGAAAGTATCAATACGTTGCGCCCGAACATGAAAAGCCATCTTTTGGTATTCCCGACGAGGAGCCAGTTCCTGAGGTTGAAAACCGTGCGGAGAAAAAAGAACCTCAAGTTTTTGTTATTTTGGTTATGAGCACGGGGCAAGCGTTTTCGATGCAAGAGATGAATCACGCTTTATTGGGGGTAGGTCTGTCTTTTAATGAAAGCCAAATTTATGTAAAGTGCGATAATATGGATAATACGATTATTAAAGTGGCTAATTTGATGGAGCCAGGGACGTTTCCTGCGGATGAGTTGCAAAATTATACGACCACTGGTGTGGCGATGATTTTAGAATTGCCTTGTACGGTAAAAGCTCCTGCGGCCATGCATGATTTAATTATGATGGCACGTAAGATTTCGCAACGTTTGCAAGGACGACTTTATAATATGGAGCGCCAGTTGCTTAAAGAATCGGATTTGCAAGTGATGCGAGATAAAGCCGTGAAATATGAATCGGATCCGCTATAGTTTGGTGTTTTTGTAACAAATTTTCTCTCCCTTGAAATATCCCTATCCTTTACTGTCTTAAAAAATAATTGTTTACACACGATCCCTTTCAGGGTTCAGGTACAAGCGTAAACAAATATTTTTTCCGCCTGTTTTGTAAATAACATAAAGTTTAAATACATGCCAACCGACACCATTCAAGAACCGAACCAGCCTCAACTTGATTCCTTTGATAAGGCTTTCAAAGAACTAACACGCCTAAAACAGACCATTGCAAAGTATGATTATGCGTACTATGCCATGGACAACCCGCTTGTGAGCGATGCGGAATACGATCAGCTTTATCAAGCACTGCTTAAAATTGAAAAAAAACACCCTGAATGGGTGACGAATGATTCACCGTCGCAACGGGTAGGCGGGCAGCCGATTGAGCACTTTAAATCGCTGCCACATGCGGCGCCAATGTTCTCTTTAAGCAATGCGTTTAGCCAAGATGATTTGGTGGAATTTGATCGTAAGGTTTTAGAGAAGTTAAGCCTTGACGGCGCAACGGAATACGCCGCAGAACCCAAAATAGATGGTTTAGCCATTAATATTCGTTATGAGAACGGTACGTTAGTGCTAGCGGCCACGCGTGGCGACGGCACGATTGGAGAGGATGTCACCCATAATATTCGCACCATCCGTTCAGTACCATTACGCCTGCAGGGGTCGGGGTGGCCGAGTGTGCTTGAAGTGCGTGGCGAAATTTTCATGTCAAAATCGGTATTTAAACGGCTGAACGAACAGGCCGTGGCAACGGGAGAAAAACCCTTTGCCAATCCGCGTAATGCGGCCGCAGGTACCTTAAGGCAACTTGACCCAAGTATTGCCGCACAAAGGCAGTTAAGTTTGTTTTTATACGGGTGGGGAGAGATCAGTTCAGAGCATGGCCTGCCAAAACAGTACCATAAAGTGATTGAACAATTTAAACAGTGGGGGTTGCCCACCAATGCGGATGCGCGTGTGGTGATCGGTGCACAAGGAATGTCGGAGTATTACGATTTATTGTATGCCAAAAGAGCCGATTTACCTTATGAGATTGATGGAATTGTCTACAAGGTCGATTTAATTTCCCATCATAAAACATTAGGGTTTACAGCCAAATCACCGCGTTGGGCGATTGCCAGAAAGTTTCCAGCAGAGGAGGTTTGGACGCAATTGTTGGACATTGAAATTCAAGTGGGTCGCACGGGCGCACTTACCCCTGTGGCTCGGTTGACCCCTGTACTGGTGGGGGGCGTAATGGTTGCGAATGCTACATTGCATAACTTAGATGAAATTCGTCGTAAAGATGTACGAATAGGCGATACAGTGGTGGTACGTCGTGCGGGGGATGTGATTCCAGAAGTGGTTGCCCCAGTGCTGTCTAAACGAGGCAAGACGGTACGCCTGTTTGAGATGCCCAAGCACTGTCCAGAGTGCGGTTCGGATGCGGTTAAAGAGCATGACAAAGCGGTTTACCGCTGTTCAGGTGGTCTGTTTTGTCCTGCACAAAAAAAACGCGCATTTCAACACTTTGTTTCACGCAAGGCGCTGGATATTCAAGGGTTGGGCAATAAGCTGATTGATCAGTTAATTGAAAAAAATTGGGTACACCATCCCGATGATCTGTTTCGCTTGTTGCCTGAGAAATTGGAAACATTGGAGCGCATGGCGAAAAAATCGGCGTTAAAGGTTTGTGATGCCATTCAAGATGCTAAGCAGACCACATTACCCCGTTTTATTTATGCGTTGGGTATTCCAGAGGTGGGCGAAGTCACGGCAAAATCACTGGCACATTATTTTGTAACCTTGGATAATATTCGTCAAGCGGATGTTGAAACCTTAATTGAAGTGCCAGATGTCGGTGGGATTGTGGCAGAAAATATTGTAACTTTTTTTAAGCAACCTCATAATCAAGAGGTGGTTGAGGGCTTGTTGTCGGTTGGGCTGTCGTGGCCAACGCCTGTTGTTCATGAGATGCCAAGCGAGCAACAATCGCCTTTTGCTGGTAAAGTAGTGGTGTTAACAGGCGCATTGCAATTAGGCTCTCGTACGGAAGCCAAGCAGCAGTTAGAGGCGCTTGGCGCCAAGATAACGGGCAGTGTTTCGGCGAAAACGGATTTTGTGATTGCGGGTGAAAAGGCAGGTTCAAAACGCGCAAAAGCAGAAGCTTTGGGTGTAAGGGTATTATCGGAAGTGGAGTGGATTCAAATGATGGGAGAATCGAATGGTTAGACCTCGTAATATTAATCGAGTTAAGAAAGTGATCGAAGTGCGCGACTGGGAGCAAGAGGAGTTTGAAAGTCGAACGCAAATTAAACAGGCGGCGCAGGCCGTAAAAGATTTAGGTATTCAAATCTCAGAGTTGACGGATACTGAAATCAAAAAAATGAATCTACCTGTTAAGTTTACCGATGCAATTTTTCTATTAAAATCGATGGATAAAGGCCCCGCCTTAAAGCGTCAAAAGTTGTTTATTGGTAAAATGTTGCGTCAAGACGAGCCATTAATTATTGAAATAAAAGAGAAACTGGCAAAAGTTGAAACAAAAGTAAAGCAACAAAATGCACACTTTCATAAGCTGGAACAGTGGCGTGATCGAATGATTTTAGAAGGGGATTCAGTTTTAAATGAGTTTCTCTCGTTGTACCCGCAAGCAGATAGGCAACAGTTACGCCAATGGATTCGAAACGCTAAAAAAGAGGCGGCACAAGAGAAAGCACCAAAGTCAGCCCGAGAAATGTTTAAATATTTAAGAAATTTGGAGTGGTAATTCTACCAAAATGATAAGCTGAATCCGCAATGAAACTACGGATTTAGGGATAAGCCAACGGAACGGTGAGCGAGGTAAATATGTCTAAGATCGAGTCAATTTTAACGGAATCACGAGTATTTGAAGCATCAGAAAATACACAAAATCAGGTGGCGTTAAATGCAACCTCTATTGCTCAGATGTATGAAAAAGCCTCAAAAGACCATGTTGGTTTTTGGTCCGATTTAGCGCGAGAGAAGCTGGTTTGGTCAACGCCTTTTACCGTGGGCTTGGACGACTCAAATGCCCCGCATTTTGAATGGTTTAGCGACGGTGAACTCAATGTGTCATATAACTGCATCGACCGACACTTAGCAACAAAAAGCGATAAGTTGGCCATTATTTTTGAAGCCGATGACGGCTCGGTTGATCGTTATACCTATAAAGAGTTGCACGACCAAGTCTGCCGTTTTGCAAATACGCTGGTGTCGCAAGGCATTCAAAAAGGCGATCGTGTTGTGATTTACATGCCCATGATTCCACAAGCAGTCATTGCGATGCAAGCGTGCGCGCGTATTGGTGCGATTCATTCTGTGGTGTTTGGTGGTTTTTCGGCTGAATCGTTACGAGATCGCATTGAAAACGCTGGGGCGAAGCTGGTCATAACCGCCAATGCAGGTCGCCGTGGAGGCAAAACCATTCCGCTCAAGCAGGCGGTGGACGAGGCGCTGGAAAAAGGCGGCGATCACGTTAGAAAGGTGATTGTCTTTAAGCGCACCAATGATGATGTGCCGATGCAAGCAGGCCGAGACATTGATTGGTATGACGCAGAAGCGGGTATGAGCAATTACCACGATCCCGTGATGGTCAATTCAGAGCATCCTCTCTTTTTACTTTATACCTCAGGCTCTACAGGAAAACCTAAAGGCGTTCAGCACAGCACAGGGGGGTATTTATTAAATGCCCATGTGACCAATGAGTGGATGTTTGATTTAAGCGATAACGATGTTTTTTGGTGTACAGCGGATGTCGGTTGGATTACGGGGCATACCTATGTGGCGTATGGCCCTCTGTCGGTGGGTGCAACCATTTTAATGTTTGAAGGCGTGCCAACTTACCCCGATGCAGGGCGCTTTTGGAAAATGTGCCAAGACCATGGTGTCACGATCTTTTACACAGCGCCCACGGCGATTAGAGCCTTAATGAAGTTTGGCGCAGAGCTACCGAGCCAGTACGATCTATCCAAATTGAGAATTTTAGGAACGGTGGGCGAACCCATTAATCCAGAAGCTTGGATTTGGTACTACAACGAGATTGGAGGTGCGCGTTGTCCCGTGATTGATACGTGGTGGCAAACGGAAACAGGCGCACACATGATTGCGCCTTTTCCTGTTACTCCGCTTAAACCGGGTTCGTGCGCTAAGGCACTGCCAGGAATTGATGCCGTTATTTTGGATGAAGAGGGCGGTGCATTAGGCACGGATGAAGGTGGGTTGTTGGTGATAAAAAAACCATGGCCTTCAATGATTCGTAATGTGTGGGGCGATGAAGCACGCTACCAGCAAACGTATTTTCCCCTGAAAGACAGTGTGGCAGGCGGAGAGACGTTGTATGTGGTGGGCGACAGCGCTTACCAAGACAAAGACGGCTATTTTTGGATCTTAGGCCGCGTAGATGATGTATTAAATGTGTCTGGGCATCGTTTAGGAACGATGGAGATCGAATCCGCGCTGGTTGCACACCCTAAAGTGGCAGAGGCCGCCGTGGTGAGTCGCCCCGATGACATTAAAGGAGAGGCCATTTCTGCGTTTGTCGTGTTGAATACAGGCATCTCTCATGATGAAACTGAGCGAGAAGCTTTGGTGCAGGAACTTAGAGAGTGGGTGGCAAAAGAGATTGGTGCGATTGCCAAGCCCAGTGACATTCATTTTGGCTCTAATTTACCTAAAACACGTTCTGGAAAAATCATGCGACGATTGTTGAAAACCCTAGCAAGGGGGGAGGAAATTCTGCAAGATACGTCAACCTTAGAAGATCCTTCGGTATTAGAGCAGTTTAAAAAGCCTAAGAGCCTTTAAAAATCAGGATTTTGGCTTGACAGTCAATGCTTTTGCTGTATAGTTCCATATAGATTTTTTAAAAAAATTATTAAGCGTCGTTTTTGAGGTAAATAAAACGGCGGCTTAACTTTTAAAAAACCCCGTTCTTACGGGGTTTTTTGTTATTTGAATTTAAGAAAAGACGTTTTATGCAAGGTTAGATTCGTGTAAAGGTCTCTCTAAGTTACGGAAGTTTTGAGTGCGTTTAGAAGATAAGCTAGAAGGGTTGTTTAAACCCACAATTGAATCAATGGGCTTTGAGCTGTGGGGGTTTGAGTATTTACCCGCAGGTCGTCACTCTATCCTAAGGGTCTTTATTGATAAAGAAGACGTGGGTGTAACGGTCGATGATTGCGCCACCATTAGCCGTCAAATAAGTGCCATTATGGATGTTGAAGACCCCATTAGCAGTGCCTATATGCTTGAGGTTTCCTCCCCTGGAATGGATCGTTTGTTATTAAAGCCGAGCCACTTTAAACGCTACCAAGGCAAAACGGTTCAAGTAAGAACGGCCATTGGTGTTTTAGGGCGTAAACGATTTAAAGGTTTAATGGTGCAAGTAAGTGACACGAGCATTGAAATAGAGGTGGATGGTGAGTTATATGAAATTGATTATGACATCATCGAAAAAGCCAACTTGGTTGCAGAATTTTAGTTTCGTTGTTTTTGGTACAGAAAAAACAACGAATTTTTAACAGAATTAATTAAAAAGACTTAGGATAAAAATATAATGGGTAAAGAGATATTAGCCGTTGTTGAAATCATGGCAAATGAAAAAGGCGTTGATCAAGATATTATTTTTGACGCCATTGAAACCGCACTGGCAACGGCAACACGCAAAAGTAAAGGAGACGAAATTGACGTCCGAGTCTCCATTGATCGCGATACGGGTGATTATGAAACGTTTCGTTGTTGGGAAGTGATTGAGGATGCAACCGCCATTGAAGACAATGTAGGCTGGTATATTCGTGAAATGGATGCCGTCGACGAAGATCCGAATATTGAAGTTGGTGGGTTTATTGAAGAGCCTATGGAGTCGATCGATTTTGGGCGTATTGGTGCACAAGCCGCAAAACAAGTTATTGTGCAAAAAATACGTGAAGCGGAACGCAAAAAAGTGGTTGAAGAGTACAGCAAACGTGTGGGCGAAATCTTAACAGGTCAAGTCAAACGTGTTGACCGTGGCGATGTAATTTTAGACTTAGGCGACAATGTCGAAGCGATTATTCCTCGCAATCAACTGGTTGCACGTGAAAACTTTAGAATGGGTGATCGTGTTCGAGGTTACTTGCAAGTGGTTGAGTTTAAGCCGAGAGGCCCGCTGTTAACAATGTCTCGTGCGTGTAATGAGATGTTAATGGAGCTGTTTAAAATTGAAGTGCCTGAAATTGGTGATGATTTGATTGATGTGATGAGCGTTGCTCGTGATGTTGGTTTTAGAGCCAAGGTGGCGGTTAGAGGCAATGACCCACGTTTAGACCCGATTGGAGCCTGTGTTGGAATGCGTGGTTCACGTGTTCAGTCGGTTACGAATGAATTAAATGGTGAGCGCATTGATATTATTCAATGGGATGTGAATGATGCCCAGTTTGTGATTAATGCCATGGCACCCGCTGAAGTCACCTCCATTATGGTGGATGAAGACAAACACACTATGGACCTTGCGGTAGAGGATGAACAGTTATCACAAGCGATTGGAAAAAACGGTCAAAATATCCGTCTGGCCAGTGAGCTAACGGGCTGGGAACTGAATGTGATGAGTCAGACAGATATGGCTGACAAACATGATGTTGAATCCCGTGCACAAGTTGATTTGTTTGTCGATGCTTTAGACATTGATGAAGAGATGGCGGAAGTGCTTGCCGAAGAAGGCTTTTCAACCCTTGAAGAGGTGGCTTATGTACCCGCCGCTGAGATGTTAGAAATTGAAGGTTTTGATGAGGATATCGTTTCTGAGTTAAAACAACGTGCAAAGGATTCGTTGTTAACGCATGCGATTGTTGAAGAAGAGAAGTTGGCATTAGCAGAGCCAGCAGAAGATTTAGTAAACCTTGAAGGTATGACGCTCGATATGGCTAAAAAATTAGCGGGTAATGGCATCATTACACAAGAAGATTTAGCCGAATTAAGCACGGATGAGTTACTAGAGTTTGTAGAAATGGATGAAGCAGCGGCTGGAGAGTTAATTCTTAAAGCACGTGCACCATGGTTTGAAGAGTAAAGGGAGAGTAATACATGTCAGAGATATCAGTAAAAGAATTTTCAAAAACACTCAAACTTTCGGAAGAAAAATTGTTGGCACAGCTCGATGCATCAGGAATTAAAGGTAAAAAATCCAGTGATGTTATCAGTGATGATGAGAAGGTTAAGTTATTAGGCTATTTAAAAGCCCTTCATGGCGATCACTCGGAAGAGTCGCCTAAAAAAGTCACCTTGCGTCGCAAGCAAACACTTAATTTGTCTGCAGGTGCAGGTCGAGATAAGCGCAATGTAAAGGTTGAAGTGCGTAAGAAGCGAACTTACATTAAAAAAGAAGAAGCGACTGAAACAACTCAAGCACCTGAGCAAACTCAGGTAGAGCCCTTTGTTGTTGCGACAACTTCTGTTAAATCGACAGTACAAGATAACGGTGTGAAGCAAGAAACAACATCTAAATCGGGTTCAGAACCTCAAAAAGAGTCAAATACGTTAACGAAACCAAGTAATTCTAAGCCAGAAAAATTTGTTCGAGAGAAAGCCGTTGGGTTACGTGTTGTAGCACCGCCACCAGAAAAAGAAGATCACTCTAATGCGGCTAAAAAAGCCAAAGAGCAAAAAAGTCATGAAGCTCGTAAGAGCAATTTTGGTAAAGATGCTCCCAAAGCTGGTGCTAACAAAAAAACGAATAACCGTGGTGGCGGAAACCGTCGTCCACAGCGTGGGGGCAGAAAAATGCCTAAGCGTCGCGCTCCGCTACAGATGGACAATGAGCATGGATTTCAACAGCCTACTGAGCCGGTTATTAAGGACGTTAAAGTACCAGAAAGTATTAGCTTATCAGCATTGGCTGAGCAAATGGCCATTAAAACGGGTGAAGTCATTAAATTTATGATGATGGAACTGGGTTCTATGGCAACGATTAACCAAATTCTTGACCAAGAAACAGCCATGTTGATTGTTGAAGAGATGGGACATAATGCCATCGCCTTTAACGAAGTAACGGTTGAAGACGAAGTGATTAACCAAGAGTACCATGGTGCAACGGTTACCCGTTCGCCAGTGGTGACCATCATGGGTCACGTAGATCATGGTAAAACTTCTTTGCTTGATTACATTCGTAAAGCCAAAGTGGCACACGGTGAAGCGGGGGGTATTACCCAGCACATTGGAGCGTACCATGTTGATACAGACAAAGGGGGGGTAACATTTATTGATACCCCAGGTCACGCGGCCTTTACAGCCATGCGAGCACGTGGTGCAGAAATCACCGATGTGGTGGTCATTGTGGTTGCAGGGGATGATGGTGTTATGCCTCAAACGCGTGAAGCGATCCAACATGCCAAAGCATCGGGTGTGGGTATTGTGGTTGCGGTCAACAAAATGGATAAAGAAGACGCGAATATTGATCGTGTTATGCAAGAGATGGCAACCGAAGAAGTTGTCCCTGAAGCATGGGGTGGTGATGTTCAGTTTATTCCTGTTTCAGCAAAAACTGGATTAGGAATTGATGAGTTACTCGACGCAATTTCATTACAATCTGAAATGCTTGAGTTAGAAGCACCTACCGAAGGTCATGCAAAAGGCGTTGTGGTTGAATCTCGCCTAGAAAAAGGACGTGGAACGGTTGCAACGGTTCTCGTTCAGTCAGGAACGTTAAGAAAAGGCGATATTGTCCTTTGTGGTATGGTGTACGGACGTGTTCGCTCGCTTATCAGCGATTCAGGTGAAATAATTTCAGAAGCTGGACCTTCGATTCCCGTTGAGTTGCTTGGTTTATCTGGCATGCCCGTTGCAGGTGATGAGATGATTACGGTGGACAACGAGCGTAAAGCACGTGAAGCCGCAACCTTCCGTCAAGGTAAGTTTAAAGAGCTTAAAATTGCACGTCAGCAAAAATCTAAACTTGAAAACATGTTTAATCGAATGGAAGAGGGTGATGTTCAAAACGTGAATATCATTTTAAAAGCCGATGTACAAGGTTCTATTCAAGCGATTACAGATGCACTGGTTAAATTGTCTAATGACGAAATCAAAGTGAATGTAATCTCATCTGGTGTGGGTGGAATCAATGAAACCGATGCCAACTTAGCCATTGCGTCTGAAGCATTGATTTTTGGATTTAACGTACGTGCCGATGTGGCTGCAAAACGCGTGATTGATGTCGAAGGTATTGGACTAAAATACTACAGCATCATTTATGAAATTGTAGACGAAGTTAAACGTGCCGTAGAAGGTAAGTTAGCGCCTGAAATTCAAGAGAATATCTTGGGTGTGGCCGACGTTCGTGAAGTCTTTAAAGCACCTAAAATTGGCTTAATTGCAGGTTGTATGGTGACAGAAGGTGTTGTGAAACGTAACAATCCAATTCGTGTATTACGTGAGAACGTAGTCATTTACGAAGGAACATTAGAGTCATTACGTCGCTTTAAAGACGATGCACAAGAAGTGAATAAAGGCATGGAATGTGGTA
>JAKISK010000016.1 GCA_021648625.1 Thiomicrorhabdus sp.
GCTTGATAAAAGCCAGAAAACTTTTCAAAATCCACCGTGCCCGGATTGGCTTCCAATGTGACCTCAATACTCGGGTCAAACCCCAGCAACGCTCTGGCATGGGACATAAAACGATTTAACCCCTCTTCAGAAATTAAACTGGGGGTTCCGCCGCCAAAGAAAATGGCATGAATCGGTCGTCCCCAAATCATCGGCAAGGTCTGCTCTAGCTGTTTAATCAGCGCATCAATATACGCCGCTTCATCCAAGTTAGGCTTTAAGTGGTGCGAATTAAAATCACAATACGGACACTTTTGTACACACCATGGGTAGTGTACATAGAGAGTTAAGGGGATGGGATGGGTGAAGTTCACGGAATAAGCCATGTTGATTTCAATGCGGTTTATTTTACATGGTCTTATTTAAGAAAGCGCTGTATCTTTGTTTATCAAAAATGGATATAGGGAGGGGGAATCACTAAAACAAATTTGCTGTAAGTAAATATATTCAATCCGATGGAATTCTAATAACTGGGTATTCTGGAAAATGAACACTCCACCTTGCAATATTGACAACAATAACACTTTTAAGAAGCTCGTTTTTCCAACGCTTAGACGGCAAACCAATTGGAAGTTGTTTTTTCAAATCATCCATAAGGTTTAAGATTAAAGCATCATCTCCCAGTTCGACTAAACAAACATAGTTAATCGGTTTATCATCTATCAACCCTTCTGCCCAACGGTATAAAAAAGTATCTTTGTATTTCATAATCAGTGCTGACCTAAGTTTCGGCTTATCCAATCCTTCGACGCTTGCTCTAGGGTGACAATAGTCTTTTACTTCAATAAACAGCCAATCATGCTCACGCTCAACAATGAAGTCAACCGCTTTCATTCCACAATGAGTTGCTCCATGATAACAAGGTGATGTTTGGTCTTCTTCATCAAATTTAAACGCTTTCATAGCATTTGAAAAATCAAATTTAAACTCCCTTTCTGTTAGATACATGCCTTAAACTCCACTTATAGCGCGTTGAATCTCACGATCAACGAGATCACCAAAGGTTTCATCAATCGCATTTGGGCTAATCTCTAAATATTTTGAGGTGCTGTTAACACCTACCTCTCCACACTCTTCATTACGATCAAAAGCATGGTACATAATTTGATCACCTTCTTTTATTTGTAAATCAAACTCTTTAAGAATCACGTAATCATGCGTAGACAAAAAAATCTGAACCCCCATTCGTTGTAGTTCGACTAGAATAGAAATAACCGTTTTCATCAAACGTGGATTTAAATTGGTTTCAGGTTCATCCCAGCACAGTATTGACCCTTTAAGAAGCGTTCCATTTTGAATCAAAACCCAAAGCAATGCTAACTTACGAATCCCTTCTGCTAATAAGGTAAATTCAAGTTCGCCCTGTTTATTTTTTAAGAAAAATTCTTCATTTTTAGTAATCACCTTGCCATCCATCGCTTCCTGCAGCAGAGCTAATATTCTCTTCCTATCAGGATCGGGCTGTCCTTTTAATGGGGGAACAAAGACACGATCAATAATATCTGGGTAAACCTCTTCAAAATGAATATGACGCTGTGAATACAGTGCTCGAAATCCAGGTGCATTCGCCATCATATCCTTAACAGGAATGTAAACAGATTCCAATGGAAAGCCCGTCCAGCGTTTATACGCCCCTGAAAGAGTTGCCTTTTCTGGGTCTTTGGTATGGCTCGTCATCGAAAGGCGAATTTTAATATCTTCTAGCGTTCCCCCCTCGACTTCCTGCTCTCGAATCCATTCAACAAACCCTTTACTGCTCTTTGCCGAACGCTTCACCAAGCGGCCTATCTGATCTTTAGATGGAAGAAAAACCTTGTTCACCTTTTCAGCCAAGCTTTTTTGAGAGCGTGTAATATCACTGGCTGCATAAATCAATTTTAAAATATGCGTTTTCCCTGTTCCATTCGCGCCCACAAAAAGATTAATGCCTTTAGAAAATTCAATTTCTAATTGTTCAAAAGCAGTAAACTTTTCAAGCTTTATTGACTTATACATTTTTTATTATTCCTTAACCAAAGAGGCCATAATCAGCCACTCAATTTTAGCCGAATTAAGGCCGACTATTATAAAAAATTAGCACATAGAGTTTATTTTTCTAAGCCCCACGCCGTAACTGCATCACCAAGCTATTCAACGCTTGGCCTCGATGACTCATTCTATTTTTTTGTTCTTTCGGCAACTCTGCGGCACTTTTATCGAGCTCCTCTACCCAAAAGATAGGATCGTAGCCAAAGCCGCCTTTGCCTTGTGGTGCCACCAAAACATTACCATACCAGCGTCCTAGCCCAATAATGGGAACAGGGTCATTGCCATATTCAACATAGACCATAGCGCAATAGTAACTGGCTTGGCGTTGCCCTTGAGGTACGCTTTTTAGCTCGTCCAATAACTTTTGTAAATTGGTTTGATCGGTAGTTTGATCTCCGTAAATGTCTTCAGAGTAACGTGCGGAATAAATACCGGGTTGCCCTTTTAAGGCGGTGACTTCAATGCCCGAATCGTCGGCAATGGCGGGCAAACCTGTTTGCTCTGAGGCATAACGGGCTTTTAAAATGGCATTTTCAATAAAGGTTAATCCAGTCTCTTCGGCCTCCGAATCAAAAAACTGGCCTTGCGGACTGACCTGCCAACCGTAGGGCTCTAAGAGCTCGGTCATTTCGGCTATTTTTCCAGCATTGCCTGTTGCCAACACCACTTGCGTTGAATTTGACATAAGTTTATTCTATACCTCTAAAATTATTATTATCAATAACGCCTTAAATAACAAAAACTTATCTTTTATTGACCTAAATCAACCTTTCTTTTTGAAAGTATTGATATTTACGTTCAACCTAAGTATAGTTTGAACGGTTATACAAAAAAATAAAAAACTTAAGCTGAGGCGTAAAATCATGGGTAATTTTTTAATTTTGACAGGTCTAGTTGTTGTTGCGGTATTTGTTCCTATCGCTGTCATCCTTGGTGTTTGGGCAAACTTTCTTCCTGACGTTATTGCAGAATATGCAAGTATTGTAGGAGTAGCCCTCGCTATTATCTACATTGTTGGTGGTAATTTATATTTGATGTACGGCGACATTAAAACAGGTCGTTACAGTAATAAATAGCCACTAACGCCCAAAGTTAGTCATAAAAGCCCAGTTTTATACTGGGTTTTTTCGTTTCGATACATTCATAATTCGAACTCCGTTATAATACCCACTATAAACCACCCTTGCTAGAGTTTTTCATGAGTGACATAGAGCCTACACAAACCGCACCAGCCTCCCCAAAAAAGACCAAACCTAAAAGCAAATGGCGCTGGTTGCGTTGGTTCATTTGGTTTAATGTTTTTATTGGGTTTATTTTACTCCCCGTGATTGCGGTCATTTTTTATGCCGTTACAATCTACCCAACCCTGCCCGACCCTGCTGAACTTAAAGATGTGAGCTATCAAGTTCCGCTTAGAATTGTGACCGAAGATGATAAGCTCATCAGTGAAATTGGCATCAAAAAACGCATCCCCCTCCAGTATCATCAAATACCCGAACGTATGACACAAGCGATTATTGCCTCAGAAGATGAAAACTTCTTTGAGCATGGTGGCGTCGACTACAAAGGTCTATCTCGTGCCGTGTTTGAGTTGGTCACCACGGGAGAAAAACAGTCGGGTGGCTCTACCATTACCATGCAAGTGGCGCGTAACTTTTATTTAAGCAAAGAAAAAACCTATTTACGAAAACTGAATGAAATTATGCTCTCTTACAAAATTGAAAGCGAGTTAAGTAAACAAGAAATTTTAGCGCTGTATTTAAATAAGATTTTTCTAGGGCACCGCTCTTACGGAGTGGCCGCGGCGGCATTAACGTATTATGGCATTCCAATTACAGAGCTTTCAT
Organism: Thiomicrorhabdus sp.; assembly: GCA_021648625.1. Classification (GTDB taxonomy): domain Bacteria; phylum Pseudomonadota; class Gammaproteobacteria; order Thiomicrospirales; family Thiomicrospiraceae; genus Thiomicrorhabdus. Next base: position 3,915 of record JAKISK010000016.1, read on the forward strand.
TGGATGAATTTGCAATGATTGCGGGCTTACCCAAAGCCCCATCTGCCTTTAACCCAATTACCAATCCAACCCGCGCCATACTGAGACGTAATTATGTTTTACGTCGTATGCACGAGCTAAACTTTATTACCCAAGAGGAAATGCTTACGGCACAAACCGTAGAGGTTCATGCGCGACGCAATGGTACCGTTGTGGATGTTCGTGCAAATTATGTTGCGGAAATGGCGCGTGCATTTGCGTTAAAAAACTTTGGAGACGAGGCGCTTCAAAATGGCCTAACCATTGTAACGACCATCAACAGTCAATTTCAAGCACAAGCCAACACCGCAATCCAACAAGGTCTTCAAGAGTATGAGAGACGCCATGGTTACCGAGGTGCAATTCAAACCTTAGACATCGTGGCACTTGAAAATACTAAAGAGCTCTTAAACGCATTGCAAAGCATTTCCAATTTTGGCGATTTAATCGTAGGCGTAGTCACAGGATTTAAACAAACTGACACGTATGTTCTGCTTGAGAATGGGCAAAAAGTAACCATTGATTTTAAAAGTATGACGTGGGCGGCTCCTTACAAAAATGTTAATCGAATTGGAAAAAAACCACAAAAACCACAAAATGTATTGGCAATTGGTGATGTCATTTATCTACAGCACTTAGACAACCAATGGCAATTGGCGCAAGATCCAAAAATAGAGTCTTCGCTCATTTCAATCAACGCGAATGACGGTGCTATTCACGCCTTAGTGGGTGGATTCGATTACTTTCGTAGCAAGTTTAACCGAGTAACTCAGGGCAAACGTCAGGTCGGCTCTAATATCAAGCCATTTGTGTACTCAGCGGCACTCAATAAAGGCATGACCGCTGCCACCACCATTAATGATGCCCCCGTGGTGTTTCACGATCGTAACTTAGAAGATATGTGGCGCCCTGAAAACTATTCGGGTCGTTTTCATGGCCCAACTCGCCTTAGAATGGCGCTCGCCTTTTCACGTAATTTAGTGTCAATTCGCCTTCTAAGAGAACTTGGCATTGCCAATACGGCCAACTACCTCAACCGTTTTGGCTTTCCCATGGAAGAAATTGATAAGCACCGTAACCTCTCTTTGGCGTTAGGAAGCGTAGAATTTACACCACTGCAACTCGTGACGGCCTATGCCACTTTTGCCAATACGGGTTACAAAGTAGCGCCTTATTTAATTAAGGAGGTGCGTGATTATAATGGCGACATCATTTACCAAGCCGAACCAAAAATAGCCTGTCGCAATAGCCAATGCATTGAAGGGGACGAACGCAATGCCCTACGCATTATTAACCCGCTAAATGCTTACATTATGACCTCCATTTTACAAGACGTGATTAACATTGGATCGGGCAAAAAAGCCAAAGCATTAAAACGACTCGATATTGCAGGAAAAACAGGAACTACCAACGATCAAAAAGACGCATGGTTCTCAGGCTACAATCCCAATATTGTCACCACCGTTTGGGCAGGGTTTGATCGTCCGAGTACATTAGGACGAAGTGAAGTAGGCGGCCGTGCGGCGCTACCCATTTGGATGAATTACATGAAAGAAGCGTTAAAAAATGAACCCAATGAATCCATTAAACGACCTGCTGGGCTGGTAAACATTCAAATCGATCCCGAAACGGGGGAAGCCGTTCCTCCTGAAACAGACGGCGCTATTTTTGAGCTGTTTAGAAAAAAATATGCACCAGAAGTTCCTAAAATTTCACAAAAACAAATTGAATTCATTACGGACGAACTGTTTGAATAGGAGTTAAGCATGGACTGGCAAGGCATTTCACAAAGCATCAATACACAGTTGGTAAAACAAGACCTTTCCTCTATCCATATTTTATCCGCCCATGCCCAACAAGGCGGTGACAGCCATGCTGTCTATCAACTGCATACCAGCTCTAGAAACTATTTTTTAAAACTGGCGCCCTTATCCCAGCATTCCATACTCGAAGCGGAACAGCGCAACCTTAATGCCATCTTACAGTCCAACACCCTCACCTGCCCAATACCTTATGCAACAGGAACGTTTCAAGATCAGGCTTGGTTATTAATGGAATTTATCCAGTTAACCCAATCGGGAGATGAGATTCAACGAGGTCGAGACCTTGGCTTTATGCACCAGCAAATACACCATAAACCACAGCCTTTTGGCTGGTTTGAAGATAATTTTATTGGGCAAACATTACAACGTAATTCGTGGTCAAGCGATTGGGTTCACTTTTATGGTCAACATCGTCTACTGCCCCAACTGGAACTGAGTCAACTCAAAGGTGCGCCCAATACGTTATATCAATCAGGGTGCAAACTTATTGAAGTGCTTTCTTTTTGGTTTCAAGATTATCAGCCTGAAGCGTCACTCCTGCACGGCGATTTATGGGCAGGAAACAGCGCCTTTAATGCGCAAGGCGAACCTGTCTTTTTTGACCCCGCTTGCTATTACGGCGATAGAGAGACCGACCTTGCCATGACCGAACTGTTTAATGGCTTTAGCCCCGAATTTTACAAAGGGTATAACGAAATATTTCCCATTCATCATGGCTACCCACAACGCAAACCGCTCTATCAACTGTACCATCTACTTAACCACTTCAATCTATTTGGCGGACACTATCTACAACAAGTCGAAACCTGTATCAAACAACTCTTAAAACAATATGGATAGGGGGGGGGATAAATTTTCTCCCCCCCCCCTATCTAAAACGATGTTTACGCCTGAGCAAACATCGTATAATAATTAATGTTTATAACTTTTAGGGTATTCACAAATGAAATTCATTTTACTTGGCGCACCAGGCGCAGGAAAAGGCACACAAGCTCAATTTTTAACCAAGCAATTCTCCATTCCTCAAATTTCAACGGGCGATATGCTTCGTGCGGCCATTAAAGCAGGCACAGAACTGGGTAAAAAAGCCAAAAAAGCCATTAATGCAGGGCAATTGGTCTCAGATGAGATTATCATCGGCATGGTGAAAGAGCGCATTGCACAAGCCGACTGTGAAAATGGATTCTTATTAGATGGCTTTCCAAGAACCATCCCACAAGCCGATGCGCTTGCAAAAGCGGGGGTAGACATTGATGCCGTTATTGAAATTGATGTCTCCGATGCTGAAATCGTTAGCCGTATGGCTGGTCGTCGTGCCCACTTAGCTTCTGGACGAACTTACCACCTTAAGTACAACCCGCCTAAAGCCGAAGGTAAAGACGATAAAACGGGCGAAAATTTGGTACAACGTGACGATGACAAACCCGAAGTGGTCACCGAACGCCTAGAGGTTTACCATAAACAAACAGCCCCTTTAATAAAATACTATCAAAAAGCCAGTAAAGAAACCCCGTCCCTTAGATACATTAAAGTCAATGGCACACTGCCGATTGATCAAGTTGAACTGGCTATTTTAGGTGCGATTAAATAAGACCTATTTATCGAACTCGGTTTTCCGAGTTCAAGCTCTTTTACTTTTCCTAAAAAAAACTTATTCTAGCTCAATCACTGAGCAATACTAACCTAATTTAAAACCCATTAGCCAACATAATATAGAGTATAATCCGTCGCTTGTTTTTTTTAAAATAGTGATCTCCTTCTATGTTTAAATGCGCTGCCGATAAAAAACCTGTATTCATTATCTTACTGTTCACCTTAATCGATTTTATTGCCTTTTTTTACCTTCAAAACATTTGGTTATTAGTCGCTTATTGGCTACTTATGATGATTCCCAAAGGCCTTATTTCTGCCTGGAACCACCACCATCAACACAGCCATGTTTTTAAAAGCAACGCCTTAAACCGCATTCTTGAATTCTTCTATGCCCTGCACACAGGCGTGACCACCAACCTTTGGGTCTTGCACCATAACCTAGGACATCACCGTAACTTTTTAGATCAAAACAAAGATGAAAGCCGATGGAAAAGAGCCGATGGCTCAACCATGGGCATGTTGGAATACACATTAAAGGTTGCGCTTACCGCCTACCCAAGAGGCTACCAGGTCGGTAAAAAATACCCGAAACTGCAAAAACAGTTTATTGTGTATGGCCTCATTACCTTAACCCTATTAATGGGGTTAACCCTCTACAACCCAATCAATGCCTTCTTTATTTTCATTCTACCCATGATTTTCAGCTTGCTGTACACCGCATGGGCCACCTACGGACACCACACGGGGCTAGACACCGAAGACCAATTTTCAAGCTCTCATAACATCACCGATAAATGGTTTAACATTCTTACCGGTAACCTAGGATTTCACACCGCACACCACTTTAAACAAGGGGTACACTGGTCTAAATTACCAGAGTTGCATGAAACCATTAAACACAAAATTCCAGACGCCTGCATTCGTAAATCGGTCTTTGACCTCTTTGCAAAACTAAAAAAAGAGAATCGCTCTAACCGTGCTTCGGTATAAAACCCAGCAAAGCGAACCTTAATATAGGAGGGGGGGATTTTAACCTACTCCACGGTCACCGACTTCGCCAAGTTTCTAGGTTGATCCACATCCGTACCTTTAATCAGTGCCACATGGTAACTCAGCAGTTGCAGTGCGATATTAAAAGTGATTGGTGCGGTAATGCGCCCTACGTTGGTGGTGGTTTTTAAGACGGTAAAATCTTTTTCTGAGCTGATATTAGATTGTTCGTCTTCAAAGACAATCATTCTTCCACCACGTGCATTGACTTCTTGCAGATTGGATTTTAATTTTTCAATCATGTCGTCCATGGGCGCAATCGCTACGACGGGAATGTGTTCGTCAATGAGTGCGAGCGGGCCATGCTTTAACTCGCCCGCTGGGTAGGCTTCGGCGTGAATGTAGCTAATCTCTTTGAGTTTTAGCGCCCCTTCCATGGCAATGGGGTACATGGTGCCTCGCCCTAAAAACAGGGCACTCTCTTTATCGGCAAAAATTTGAGCAATCTCTTGAATCGTCGGTTCATGTGACAGTGCATTTTGAATGAGGTTCGGCAGTTTTTGCAATCCAATTACGATGTTTTTTTCTTGCTCTTCAGACATGATTTTTTGTGACTTACCAACGGCCGTCATTAATAATGCCAGCGCAACCAGTTGCGTCGTAAACGCTTTGGTTGAGGCGACACCAATTTCGGGTCCTGCGTGGGTTAGAAAGGCTAAATTGGATTCTCTGACTAAACTGGATTCGGGTACGTTGCAAATGGATAGGGTGGGTATATTTTTCTCCCCCCCTAGTTGCTTGACTTGTTTAAGTGCGGCGAGTGTATCGGCGGTCTCACCAGATTGACTGATGGTGATAAAAAGGGTGTTGTTTTGTATCACCGGATTACGATAGCGGTATTCACTGGCGACTTCGACCTGACAGGGCAGGTTTAAAATGTCTTCAATCCAGTATTTGGCAACGAGTCCTGAGTGATAACTGGTTCCGCAGGCGATCATTTGAATTTGTTGAATGTCTTTAAAAATGGTTTCGGCCTGATGACCAAATGCGGAGACAAGGACTTGATCTTTGGTAATGCGCCCTTCAAGCGTGTCCATGACGGCTTGTGGTTGTTCAAAGATCTCTTTGTGCATGTAGTGACGGTGTTCACCTAGCTCAACGGCATTGGCCGATAGAGTGGATTGTTTAATCGGACGTTCAACTTCCTTGCCGTTTTCATCAAAAATCATTAGACAGTCTTTTTGAATTTGTGCGATGTCGCCCTCTTCTAAAAAGATAAAGTTTTGAGTGACGGGCAAAAGTGCAGAGACATCGGAGGCGATAAAGTATTCACCAATGCCCACGCCAATCACTAACGGACTGCCTTTTCGGGCAGCGATTAGTTTATCGGGGTTGTCGATAGAGACCACGCCTAACGCATAAGCACCTTCAAATGCTTTAACCGCTTGCCTTACGGCTTGTAACAGGTCGCCTTTTGTTTTATTGAGCTCAAAGTGAATGGCGTGTACAACGACTTCGGTGTCGGTTTCTGAGGTAAAGCGATACCCTTGTTCAATTTGTTGGGCTTTAAGGGCTTGATAGTTTTCAATAATACCGTTGTGTACGACGGCGACTTTTTGATTACAAATATGGGGATGCGCGTTGTTTTCAGACGGAACACCATGCGTTGCCCAACGGGTATGGGCGATGCCCACACGACCGACGATCTCTTCAGCGGTCTCTGCTATTTTTTGCTCTAGGTTTTTGATTTTACCTAAGGCACGTTGACGCTGAATTTGGCAAACGGGATGCTCTGAACGGTGACCAAGGCAGTTTAAGACCACGACACCTGAAGAGTCGTAACCACGATATTCAAGACGACGCAACCCCTCCAATAAAATAGGCACTATATTTCTTTCTGCAACACCACCGACTATTCCACACATAAAAAAACCTTTTAATTATCCCAAATTTCAGAAAACCTGAAATGCAATGTACACTCTTCTACCTTAAAATCATACGACTCATTACTGGCATCTAATTTTTTAATCAATCGTCCATCGTCTGTTAACTGATAGACTTTGGCCACCGATGTTTCGGGGTTGACGATAATATAATAGGCCACGCCCTCTTGCTGGTATAAATCAAATTTTATCCCCATATCTTTGTGAGCGGTTGAAGGCGAAAGCACTTCAAAAATAATCTTAGGGGTACGAGTTAAATACTGCCCCGAAACCTCGCCACACACCACTAGATTATCTGGCTGAACCACCGTTTCATCATTAATTCTCCAGTCCACAGGCAATAATGCTTTGCACTGCTTACAATCCAGCAACAATTTACTTAATTGAAACGCAATTTTTTGACTGATGGATTGATGCCCAATAGAGGGTGCGGGACTCATGGCATAAGGAACACCCTCAATCAACTCCCAAGCACCTTCCCAGCTTTCATAGTCTCGCCATGTATAGTGCGGTAGATACTCTGTTTTTTGTACGCCCATGCCACGTTCTCCTAAAATAAACCTTACCCTCTAATCTGATAATAACACCGACTCACTCAAAAACCGAATCCAACCCTTCACAAATCAAATGGCTTGCAAAGCTGTGTGCTTCTTGCACTCTGGCGGTCTCTTTGGATGCCACGCTTAAACAGAGGTTGGATAATTGGCTTAATGAATTTTCTCCCCCCCCTGTCATTGCCACGGTAAAACAACCTTTTTGATTAGCGGCTTTGATGGCATTCACCACGTTTACACTCTCTCCCGAGGTCGATAATCCAATCACCACATCTTGTGGTTGTGCTAAGCCTTCTATTTGACGAGAGAACACCGTGTCAAAACTGTAATCATTACTATGCGCCGTTAAAATAGAAGTATCTGTCGTTAAGGCAATGGAGGCGATGGGTTGTCGGTTTTTAACATAGCGCACCATCAACTCGGCCGCCATGTGCTGTGCATCCGCGGCACTGCCGCCATTGCCGAGCCAAATAATTTTCCCCCCCCTTGCAATGGCGGTTGTTATTTCATTCACAATGCATTCAATTTTATCAGACTGCACCAACACCGACTGAATGGCTTTTTGATGTTCTTGCAAGGCGTGTTCAAAATCTATATTCATTCGTCCGCCTTTTTCGATTGCGCTTCTAACTGCTCCGCATTTTGAATTTTAGCCACCATATTAGAGGTGGAGTAACCGTCCCAAAAAGACAAAATTTCAACGTCCCCGCCAGCATCCCAAACACATTGTGCGCCTGCGACCTCTTCGGGTTTATAATCCCCGCCTTTGACCAATACATCGGGCGTTAGCTTACAAATCAATCGCTCTGGTGTCTCTTCATTAAACGGCACGACCCAATCCACACAGCTTAATGCCGATAACAGTTCCATACGCCCTTTTAACGGAACAATGGGGCGGGTGTCCCCTTTTAAAATTTGCACCGATTCATCCGAATTCACAGCGACAATCAGGCGTTCGCCCAGCTTTGCGGCCTCATTTAAATAACGCACATGCCCGCTGTGCAACAGATCAAAACAGCCGTTGGTCATGACCACTCGTTCACCTCGGTTTTTTGCCTCTTTTACCAGTGCAAGCAACTCATCTTCATTCATCGGCACGTAGCCTTGATGGCGCATCGAGGCTTTAATAGACTCGTCCAACTCTGCTTTAGAGACGGTTGAGGTGCCCACTTTTTGCACCACAATACTGGCCGCCTGACTGGCTAAATGCACCGCCGATTGAAAACTCATGCCCGAGGCAAACCCTGTTGCTAGAGCGGCCATGACCGTATCCCCCGCTCCCGTTACATCAAACACCTCTTGCGCTTGCGCTGTTAAAAGATAAGGTTGCGCTTGTGTCGTAACCAATGCCATGCCGTGCTCACTTCGAGTCACCAGTAACGCGTCTAAATCCAGCGTTTTAATCAATTCTTTGGCTTTTGATACCACTTCATCCGAACTCGGCGCGTCACCCACAATCGCTTCAAACTCACTTTGATTTGGCTTAATTAAGGTGGCACCTTGATAACGAGCAAAGTCCTGCCCTTTTGGATCAATAAAAACGGGAATTTGATGTGATTTTGCTGCCTCAATCATCTGCTCAACAAACTGCAACGCACCTTTGGCGTAATCTGAAATGACCAATACATCGTAATTTGCCACTTGTGCTTTTACGTAATCAACCAATTGTTGCGCCGGTTGTGCGGGCACAGGCTGTTCAAAATCCATTCGAATCAACTGTTGATGATGACTGAGCACGCGTAGTTTGCAGATAGTACCGCTATCAGACAATGCCCAACTGCATCCAACGCCCGCCGTGGTCATAATGACTTCGAGCTGTTGACCGTGTTCGTCCACCGCCCCATCAATGGTTTTTCCAACGACACCAATAAGGTGCGCGGTCGCGCCCAAGGCGGCAATATTAAGCGCCACATTGGCAGCCCCGCCCGCTCGTACTTCTTTATCTGCCACCTTAACCACAGGAACAGGCGCTTCTGGCGAAATGCGCCCCGCACGACCCGTCCAATATTGGTCGAGCATTACGTCACCAACCACTAAAATATTAGCGTGAGAAAAATCATGCATACGGCTTCATACCAATTCAGTTCCCATAAAGAGGTCATTTTCGATTAAAATAATCGCACTATTTTATCAGGATTAAGCTTCATGGTCGCTTCAAAAGCCCTCTTTTTCATCACAATCAGCATGGCTCTTATTTTAAGTCTGTTTTCTCCCCCCTCTGTTCAGGCGAAAAAAGAGAACAATGACCTGATGTCCTTTGCGATTTTAGGGGCGCTGGGGTCTTTTGGACTGGCCTGTTATCAAGGCAAAGCGCCCTGTACATTTAAGCCTAATATAAATACCGATGCACTGACGTTTAGCATAGACATTGGAGCGGATAGAACCACCGAGCAAGCACGTATTAGCCTAGGTGCCGATTGGAAAGAACCCGTTTATGATGCAGAGTCTTGGCAAGTGATTGGGCGCTTAGAAGGCAGTTTGCATAAATGGTGGTCTACGTTAGACAACCCTAAAAACAGCGAGGGGTATATTTTTGGCATCACGCCTGTTTTTCACTACCAACCTAAACACATGAAATTTACCCCTTTTATCGAGATGGGTGGCGGCCCGCACCTATTAAGCAACATCATCATTGAAAACGAATACAAATCCACCCAGTTTCAATTTGGCAGTATTTTTGGTTTAGGTATTAAACATAAACAGCTTGAGGTAAGCTATCGCTACCTACACATTTCCAATGCGGGCATTGAAATGCCCAACCCAGGTACCGATTTTCACAGCCTACACGTCGCTTACTCATTTTAAAGGTTTCGCCATGTTATCAAACCCAACAACCGACTATCAAATCATCGCAAAAGAGGTGTTTAACATTGAGGCCAAGGCCATTGCCAACCTCTCATCCCAACTGACCGATGATTTTAATCACAGCGTTCAAGCCATTCTCAACACCAAAGGTCGTGTGGTGATTTGTGGCATGGGAAAATCGGGGCTCATTGGCACAAAAATTATGGCGACCTTTGCCAGTACGGGAACCCCCTGCTTTTTCATGCACCCAGGCGAAGCCTTTCATGGCGACCTCGGCATGGTCTCGCCAGAGGACGTTTTTTTAGCCCTTTCAAATTCGGGCGAAACCGAAGAGGTCATTCGCCTCATGCCGTTTTTAAAAGACAACGGCAATATCGTCATTGCGATGACCAACAATCCAAGCTCTACCTTGGCGCAAAATGCCAACTTTCACCTCAATATTGCCGTGCCTAAAGAGGCATGCCCCCATCAATTAGCACCCACCTCCTCAACCACCGCCACTTTGGTTATGGGCGATGCACTTGCCGTTGCGTTAATGGAGGCACGCAGCTTTCAACCCCATGATTTTGCACGATTTCACCCTGGGGGCAGCTTAGGCAGAAAATTACTCACGCGTGTTAAGCATGAGATGAAACACAAAAACCTACCATTTATTTCTGGCGACGCCCCCATGAAAAAAGTGATTCACGCCATGAACGAAGGGCGTTTAGGATTGTGTATTGTGGATCAAGGAAAAGGAATAATCACCGATGGGGATTTACGTCGTCACATGGAGAACGATGCCGCTCATTTTATGGCGTTAACCGCCAAAGAAATTATGGGGCATAACCCCAAAACCATCTCTGGCGAGGCGCGTTTAACCGAAGCCGAAGAGTTAATGAATGCCCATAAAATCACAACTCTATTGGTTGAAGGCGCTGAACAAAATACCATTGTTGGCATTATTCAAATATACGATTTAAATGGGTAAGCGCATCTCGTGAACCTATTTACCTATCGCCTCTTAACCACCTTAGCGTTACCTCTGGTAGCCTATCAAGGCTGGAAGCGATGCAAAAAACAGAATAAAACCGCCAACCTATTACCCAACTGCTTTCGCGCTCGATTTGGATTTAATCCACACCAATTTCAACAGGGTGGCATTTGGATTCACGCCGTCTCCGTTGGTGAAACCCGCTCTATTTTTCCTCTACTCTCTCAACTCAAACAAACTTATCCTGAACACCCGCTCACGGTTACCAACGGCTCAACACAGGGCGCGTTGCAAGCGTTGCAATTTTCACCCGTTGAAATTCAACATCAAATGATTCCTTACGACTACCCGTTTGCGGTCAATCGCTTTCTCAATCAGATACAGCCTAAGTTAGTCATCATGGTCGAAACAGAAATCTGGCCCAACCTCTACCAAGCCTGTGCCGAACGTAACATTCCCATTATTTTGATCAACGCACGCCTTAAAAAGAAGTCGTTTTTGGCTTACAAAAAGTGGGGGGGGGGAATTATTAAAAATGCACTCAACCAAACACAACTTATTGCCACGCAGTTTTCCATTGACAGCGAATACTTTCAAGCACTTGGTGCAGCTCCAGATAAAATAAACACCTTAGGCAACCTTAAGTTTGACCTTGAACTGCCCCCCAATATTGAACAACAAGCACAAGCATGGAAAACCAGCCAACAGCTAAACAATCGTTTTATTTGGGTTGCCGCCAGCACCCATGCCCACCCAGAGCAGCACCAACCCTCTGAAGAACAACAGTTACTGCAAGCCCACCAACAACTCATTGATGCACAGCCTAAAAATACCCCCCCCCCTTTGCTTATTCTTGTACCAAGGCATGCCGAGCGATTTGAAATAGTCGCCCAACAAATAGTCGAGTCCAAGCTCTCCTTTGCTCGGCACAGCAAAAACCAACCGATTACCACAAAGACGCAAGTGTATCTTGCCGACAGTATGGGCGAACTTATGCTCTGGTTTGCCGTTTGCAATGTCGCCTTTATTGGCGGCAGCCTTGTGCCCTTTGGCGGGCACAATATTTTAGAGCCTGCCGCCCTTAAAAAACCCGTACTGTCAGGCCCTTTTTACAGTAATTTGCAAGCACTGTTTGATACCTTTGCCAAAGACAATGCACTCACCATTACGCCAACCGAAAGCGCATTAAGCAAGCAATTAATTCATTTAAGCAACTCACCTGACACCCAACAAAAATTAGGCGGAAACGCCCATCAAAGCTTTCAAAAACACAGTGGCGCACTGCCTAAACTGCTGCAAAAAATACATTCAATTATCCCCCCCCCTTCTCATGAATAACTTTCGGCCTTATTTTTGCTTATTTCAAAATTCGCCATTCAAACTTAAAATATTCATAGAGACCTTTGCACGAGAGGGGCGCGAGAGAAAAAAGAGATAAAACTTGGCTGATTGAGGCGAGAATCGTAGGGAATAGCCAGCTATTCGCAAGATTTTCAACGAAAATCAGGCGTATTTTAGCCTTTTTTATCCGAGCATCCTTTCGTGCAAAGGTCTCTCATAGAAGCATTCAGGAATTTATTACTATGCTAAACAAAGGAAATGGTCGACGCTTTCATCGTGTAGACATGCCTATTCGCTATTTTATTACGCCCAGCTCTCCCATTAGAGACCGCGAAATTTATGCCACTGGCGCCAATTATTTTCCGGAAAGTACGCTAAAACTTATCGAAACCAAAAAAAACCTAATACTGATCGCCATTGAAAAAACCCAAACCAGCGACCCATTGCTTAAAACCATATTTATCGAAATGATTGAGGGGGTTGAGTTTTTTGGCAACTGCTTAAAAGATATTAGCAATGGAAAAAGTCCAAAATCCGACTTAACTTACTGGGTTCAATTAAAAGAACGTCAAACAGGGTTTAAGCAAGCCGCGCCTTTGGAAGCAACTTCGCCAAAAACCTTTAGCTATATTAAAATGATTGAGCAAAAATACTTAACCTATCTTGAATACATGATAGAGAGCATTGCAAACTCCACGCCATCACACTTTTTTATTCGTGAACGATTGCCAACTGGGTTTAAAATTGATGAACTTCTTTTGACCTTTGAAAACCCAAAGTTGCAAAAAATCCCACTCATTCAAGCGTTGTTGCATTTTACAACCTTTATGGAAACCTACCTTTCAGTTTATCAACGTATTAATGATGACAATTATTTAAAGCAATTTCCCAAAGAGTGGCCATTCAAAGACTCTAATGTCAGTGCTGGTGGGGTTGCGGTCTTTATGAGTAAAGGGTTTAAACTGTACACCAAGGTGGATGCATTTCTCTATTTTGAAGCCGAAAATAAACTGCTCTCTTTTGATGGCACCATTGTCGGATTTCGTACCGTTCAAGAGTACCAAGAACGCATTGCCATTAATTTCGAGTTTCCAAACGGGCATGATCAATCCTTTTTACAACAAGAAATTCAAAAGCATGAAGTGGAAGAGTGCATGGATATCGAGTTATAACATCAACGACCTAAAAGGAGAAGCTCCGTGCTTGGAAGCAGCCATAATGTTGACCCCAGTTTTATTAATCACTTACCCTTAGCGCTTAGGGATCCTGCCATGGCCTTAATTCGAGTAGCCAGTTTAAAAGTGATGCTCAATATGCGCAAAGACCCTACAAGTCATTTTTTGTATGACGATTTTCAACTGACGCACTCACAGTGGCAAACGGCATTAAATGCTGCAATTTTAACCAAAGTAAGTTATTTTGAATTGGAAATTGGATTTCCTAATGTTTACATCAACAAACTCATTGAAATCGCCTCGTTTGCTTACGGGCTACCCAATAAGCCCGCACCCGTTCTATATCAAGCGATGACACATGAACACCATCAAATGGCCGCTTGGATAAAAAAAGCACTGCTCGTACAACAGCAAAATTTAAGACGCGAAAAAGCACGCAGAACGCTCTAAAAGACTTGCTGTAATCGCTCCGCTAATAGAATCGTTATGCATTTAAAAGTGGAACATAAGGCTCGGGAACTTGCTTCATACTCTCTTTAAGCTCATTATATTGAATAAAGCGTGTAATTTCTTGCTCTTGCTCGCCTGTGAGCAAATCAAATTCAATGCTTACCCTTGTATCCAATAACTCACTCTCTACAGAGGTTTGTGACAAAACCTTTCCACGACAAATAATCGTATCTTCATTAATTTCCATGTAGACATCCATGTTAGAAAATATCTCAAATTTATCATTGGTTAAAAAACTAAACCCTTTTGGACTTAAGTTGATTTGGTAGTGTTTCCAATCCTCCGAACTTGAGGTTTTGCGATAAGCCGACTTAAGTTGCTCTAACACCCCCGCTTGTAGGTTGATTTTCTCCACCATAAATTGCAATATTTTTGCAGGCAATACATCCGAGTTGGCCAACTCATTTAAATTAGCGATATACTGCTTATCATCAAACCGAGCTTGGGACAGCCCTTGATAGCTAAAAGTACCCTCTTCAACGCCCGTTTCCATAACCGTATTCAATTCAAGCACATAATCTTCAAGTGCATCATACAGCCCAACAATCAAAGGACCAATCTCAGAGGTTTTTTTATGCGTTGGACGCACGGATTCCCCGTCTTTTTTTTTGCGTAAAAGATAATCATTTTGCTCTGTTGAATCGTCCGATTCTATAATAAAGTCCAACATCCACCACATAAAATCCAATCTATAATTAAGAACCGAAAAAATATGGGATGCGGCCGAACTGATCTCATGAAGCTGTTGCAGATAATCTTGTAGCGACGCATTTACCACTTGCAACCGCTTCTCATCTTCACGACTTATTAATTGGCTGCGCGCTAAACCGAGTTGCTTCCCATATTGATCCACAAGCTCCATGTGCATTGGCAACACCACATCAAACCGAAAATAACGCCTCGAATTAAGCATCAAATGTCTTCCTTATCGTCATGCTCGCCTCACGGGTTCTAAATTTTTACAAGGACAACCCACAAAGGTAAACGCTTGGCCAAAGCCCTTTACATAGCCACCTTTTATCACCTTTAATTGAATCAAATGAAAATCAGGTAAACTGACCAATAAGGGAATAACCTCTCCAAAAGTTTGTTCAAAGCGTGTCATTAACATGGAAAACATTTCCGACTCTCTCGCAATTTCAGACGGTAAAAGTTGCAACGTCAAACGCTCGCGAGCAAAGGCCTGTTCATTTTCAGGTTCATCGGCAATAATCAGTCCACTCATTCGCTGTCGTTCACTCTGTCCCAAATCGCCAGATGACGCACGCAATAACGATAAAATATTTTGCGTATGCTGGGCAAGTTCACTGATAAAAATATACAAATGTCCCTTATCGTCCGCAATAAATGGCGTCACACTGGTCTCAGACCCCCCTTCTAAATTCGTGGTGCTAAGTACAATACTCCGACGCGCTTGCCAAAAGGCTTGGCACTGTTGTTGATTTGTCATCACGCTCCCTCAAGAGACAAAGTAGATGTAAGCCAGTTTACAATATCCTCAATCTCTTGTGCACAAACCTGATGCTCCATCGAATAAGCGTGCCATTGAACGGCATACCCTGCTTTCTCAAGTGCCGTGCAAGACGCTTGTGCAACGACAAAAGGGATCACCGTATCAAATTCACCATGTGCCATAAAAACTGGAATATCTCGACTCTGACTAAAGGGTTCAATCATTGGACAATAGGTGGATAATGCCATAACCCCCGCCAAACGAGATTCATAATTTAACCCTGCATGCAGCGCAATCAATCCACCTTGTGAAAAGCCCGCCAACACAATTTTATCCGCAGAAACCCCTTGGTCTAACTGCCTTTGAATTAAATCGTACACCTGCTCACAAGAAACACGAATCCCCGCTTCATCCACATCATTAGCAAAATCGGTACTTCGAATATCATGCCAAGAACGCATTTTCATCCCCCCATTAATGGTCACCGATTGAACGGGCGCATGTGGAAAAATAAAACGAATGCCATGCTGCTCTGGTAAATTTAGTTGAGGAACTAACCCCGCAAAATCACCACCGTCAGCACCTAAGCCGTGCAACCAAATTACAACCGAACGGACGTTTCCTTTTGGCTCAATGATAATCGGTTCATCGAATCGTCTTTCTTCTTGCATAACAACCTTCTCGTTTCTGATAAAATGCTCTTCATTTTACAATGAAGTCCTCTTATTATGAAAACCGACTCACACTTTTATTTAGGTGCGCTTTTAATCTTAACGGTTCTGCTCAGTACTGGCTGTGGTAAAAAGAACAATTTAAGCCTACCCGAAGCAGATAATCAAACCATCGAAAATCAAAATATCGTAAAGCCAGAAAACGATCAGGATTCAAAATGACTCAAGAAACCACTCACCCTTTCCAAATGCGTAATAACACACTGCATGCAGAGCAAGTCTCGCTCAAAGCACTGGCAAAAGCGCATGGAACGCCACTGTTTGTTTACTCCAAAACAGAGCTCGAAAATCGTTGGAATGCCTTTGATCAATCGTTTAAAGCACAGCCACACCTAGTATGCTACGCAGTTAAAACCAACTCAAACTTAGCCGTTTTAAACGTACTGGCTAAATTAGGATCAGGCTTTGATATTGTGTCGCAAGGAGAGTTAGAACGTGTATTACGTGCGGGTGGCGACCCTAAAAAAGTTGTATTTTCAGGTGTGTGCAAACAAACCGCTGAGATTCGTCGTGCGCTGAAAGTGGGCATTCGTTGCTTTAATATCGAATCGCATGCCGAGCTGGATCGCATTCAAAGCGTTGCCCAATCTTTAGATTTAATTGCCAACATTTCCATTCGCGTAAATCCCGATGTCGATGCACAAACCCACCCTTACATCTCCACAGGGCTAAAAGACAATAAATTTGGAGTAGACATCAATACCGCCCCCGAGCTGTATGCCGACGCATGCGCCCTATCGCACATTAATCCCATTGGAAT
The DNA here is from genome assembly GCA_021648625.1 of Thiomicrorhabdus sp. Classification (GTDB taxonomy): domain Bacteria; phylum Pseudomonadota; class Gammaproteobacteria; order Thiomicrospirales; family Thiomicrospiraceae; genus Thiomicrorhabdus. The sequence continues at coordinate 20,584 of JAKISK010000016.1, forward strand.
TGATTGCCATATTGGTTCTCAGCTAACCGAAATTAGCCCTTTTATTGATGCACTCAAGCGAGTCTTAACCTTAAAAAAATCACTGTCCGACATGGGCATTGACATTCATCACCTTGACCTTGGTGGCGGGCTTGGCATTCGATACACCAATGAAACACCCCCAGCCATTGCAGATTATATTCAAGCTTTGATTGAAACGCTTAATGATGAACAAATTGAAATTATTATCGAACCAGGGCGTGCCATTGCGGGCAATGCAGGCGTATTGCTAACCGAGGTAGAATACTTAAAACCCACCGAGCATAAAAACTTTGCCATTATTGATGCAGGAATGAATGATCTGATTCGTCCTGCACTGTACCAAGCCTACCAAGAAATTGTACCCGTCACCCCAAGAAGTGATGGCATGGAAGCCACGTGGGATATCGTAGGCCCCGTTTGTGAAACAGGCGATTTTTTAGGCAAAGAGCGCCGTTTAAACTTAAAGGCAGGCGACCTATTAGCGGTTAAATCATCCGGTGCTTACGGGTTTACCATGAGCTCTAACTACAATAGTCGTCCAAGAGCCGCAGAGGTAATGGTTAAAGATAAACAATCATGGCTAATTCGCCCCCGTGAAACCTATGAAGAACTTATGGGAACAGAACGTTTGATTACGGATTCAAGAGAGTAACTTACAAAATGGTTAACGACTTTGCCGTTGGACATTGCAACTCTACAAGTGATAGCGGGTTAAATTAAAATAGGATGTTAGAGCGCTTCACATTAAAAATGCTTGCTTCTAAATTTATCGAATGAGAATAGAACGAATAAAGAGTATCAAACCAAAGAACACATCGCCAATAATTTAAAAAAATGTGATATGAAGAGGTTTTTAAAAAAAAGAATTTAATACAGTTGATTTATTTATTTAAAAAATCATAGAAGGGACTCTATCGTTAGAACAAAGCTGTAAAAACCTTTCATAAAAAGGGGGTAATTTATGAAAAATCAAAACAACAAGCTAACAATAGAGTTTTTTACACGGTACAGCTTATTAATACTAGCTAGCAGATAAATCAACTAAAGATAATTCTTTTGCAGTAAGAAAACCATCTTTATCAAGATCAAGCAAATCCCATTGCGCAGAAACCTCTTTCGAAACAGCCGCTTCATCCTTGCTAACAACACCATCTTGATTCGCATCTAATGTTGTCATTAAAGCACCTGCATCAGAAGCAGATCCATTTTCCGCAGCAATCGCAACACTTGAAGCACCGAACATAGCGGCAAGAATAAGCATAAGTTTTACATTTTTCATTTTAGAACACCTTTTAATTTTTAAGAAACTAGATTACGAGAAATTCGAATATCTAACTCCCTTAAAGCACCCAACGTGCCAAAAATAAAAAACAGACCATAACCAAATGATATTAAACAATAAAAAATAAACTTAGGTAACAGGATCACAGAGAAATCATGCCAAATGACCGAATAACCTTTTTTGTGTTTCCTTATCACGACACACCAAGCTATCTACCTTTCTAAAAATGCATAAAAAAAACCTGAACCAATGCGCCCCTACCCCCTTTAAACAAAGGGGGTATTAAAAAAAATATCATACGATTCTCTGAAAAAAAACGTAACCATTTAACGACAAAGAAAACTTGAATACTTTAAATAAACACAAAAACAGCCTAGTTACCGCTATAATTTAAAGAACACGCACTTGTCGTCAAGAAGCGACGACCAAGAAAACTAGAAGCAACCTTTCACGGATAAGCGCCTAAAAACCTGCCCGAGACCCCCCATTCAATTTTACAATATATTCAGTTTCACAACGTTGTGGCTCACGATATCCGCATTTGATTGTTTGATCTTGAATCATTTCACCGCTCACTTGCTGGGTGAGTTATTTAGAAAGATGATTTTAACAAAATAGGCTGTAAATAAAGGGTGTATTGGGCTAGCATTTAATTTGAAAATACGGATCTCGGAATTCCCTATCCTTGAACGATAGCGGGTTAAATCTGAAATTTAAATTATCATACTGAAATGACATACTCTGTAAATTCAAGAGAGCCAAATATTTATGCAAAGTAAAAGAATTTTAGAGAGCTTCACATTAAAAACTCTTGCTTCTAAGTTTATCGAATGAGAATAGAAATAATAAAGATTATCAAACCAAAGAACACATCGCTAATAATTTAAAAAATTGTGATATGAAGAGGTTTAAAAAAAAGAATTTAATACAGTTGATTGATTTATTTAGAAAATCATAGAAGGAGCCCTATCGCTAGAACAAAGCTGTAAAAACCTTTCATAAAAAGGGGGAAATTTATGAAAGATCAAAACAACAAGCTAACAATAGAGTTTTTGCACGGTACAGCTTATTAGTATTAGCTACCAGATAACTCAACTAAAGATAATTCTTCTGCAGAAAGAGAACCATCTTTATCAGCATCTAGTGAATCCCAGTTAGCAGTAATTTGCTCCGAAACGGCCGCTTCATCCTTACTAACAACACCATCTTGATTCGCATCTAATGTAGTCATTAAAGCGCCTGCATCAGAAGCAGATCCATTTTCCGCAGCGATCGCAACACTTGAAGCACCGAACATAGCGGCAAGAATAAGCATAAGTTTTACATTTTTCATTTTAGAACACCTTTAATTTTTAATATTTTTTTAAACTAGACTACAAATTTACTAAAGAGAGAAATTCGAAATATCTAACCTCCTTACAGCACCCAGCGTGCCAAAAATAGAATAAAGAACGTAACCACTTGATTTAAAGCAATAAAAAATAAATTCAGACAACCAAGATACCGCAAGGCCATGCCAAGCCCCCTAATAACCTCTTATTGTGTTCCCTTATCACGACACACCAAACCATATACCTTTCTAAAAAACGCATTTAAAAAAAACAAACCTGAACTAATTCGTGCCTACACCCCTTTAATACGCACTTTAAACAAAAAGATTATTAAAAAAACCGCCATACGCTCCTTTAAACAAAAACGTAACCATTTAACGACAAAGTAAGTTTAGATACTTTAAATAAACACAAAAATAGCCTAGTTACCGCTATCGTTAAAGAGCAAGAACTTGTCATCAAAAAGCGACACTCAAGGAAACTACAGGCAATCTCTCTCGGATAAGCTCTTAAAAACCTGCCCGAGACCCCTCATTCAATTTTACATACACTTTTTTCATCATCATCCCTTTAACCAATTCGCCAAAGCTCTGATCTTCTAAAATCTTTTCAAAAATTTCCTGATTTTGATCCATTCGATCAATCAGTTTATTAACAAACATCTCTTCAAAGGCATATTTAAACGTGTCTATTTTATTCACTTGCGCTTGAATTTTTAACGTTTCATCATCCATAAGCTCTGTTTCTATCTGCTCAAAAAACAACCTGTCCGCTTCTTCAAACTCCGTTCCAAAGCGTTCATTCAATACATCAATAATTTCAGATAACGCGCCCTGTTCCTCTTTTGAGCGCTTAAGCCCCGCCTCAGACAACCCGTCTAACGCGCCCTCTTCGCCCATCATTAAATCAATCGAGCCTTCTTTAATTTTTTGCAGGCGATAATACTCCATCGCCACTTCATCAACCAACGCCATGCTTTCGGCCAAATCGCGCTTAGGCAGTTTAGTTTGCAACAATTTTGCGTAAGCGTAAAATTTTTCAAGCTCTGGATCTCTAAACGGCATAATTTGAGATAGAAACGAATACAAATTTGTCCACGTTCGTAAGCTTTTTTTAAATGCCTCTTTTTCATCCTCACTCTCCATCGCCCTATAACGTTCTACCGCAGGATCAATGTACGCATAAAGTTGTGACTGCACTTTAAACGTCATCTGTGTCGTGGGGCTAAAATACAACTTGGCAAAGGCATTAATTTCAGAGGTTACATAAATTTGTGCTTCATCCAGCTTGGCCTTTAAATCATACAAATGATTGGGTTCAGGCACGTCTTCTACCGTTGTTGCCTCATAATATGGTTGAAAAGCGTCCAAAATTGTTTCTCGATCATTTACAAAATCCAGTATAAAAGTGTCCTCTTTTCCCGTTGTCATACGATTTAAACGAGAGAGTGTTTGCACCGCTTTAACGCCCGATAAGGCTTTATCAATATACATGGTATGCAACAACGGCTGATCAAATCCCGTTTGGTATTTATCCGCCACAATTAAAATTTTATACTCATCACGGTTAAACACCTCGGGTAGCGCTTTTTCTCCCACCCCCGTTAACTGTGTTTCCGTTACGCCATCCGGAAAATTATCGTCCATCACTTTGCCCGAAAACGCGACCAACACTTTAATCTCCCCCTCATACCCCTTCGTCTTAATGTAATCGCCAAAGGCTTCAAAATAACGTTTGGCATGAAGCCTAGACCCCGTTACCAACATCGCCTTGGCTCTGCCACCAATTTTAGCCGACACCACTTGGCGAAAGTGCTCAATAATAATTTCTGTTTTTTGAGCTAAATTATGAGGATGCAACGACACAAACCGTCCAATCGCCTGAGCCGCCTTCTTTTTATTAATTTCAGGGTCCTCTTCAATGGTTTTAGACAGCTTAAAATACAGCTCATACGTAGTGTAATTTTGCAAAACATCCAAAATAAACCCCTCTTCAATCGCCTGACGCATTGAATACAAGTGAAAAGGTTGCGGTTTATCTTGCTTATCTTTATAGCCAAACACCTCCAAAGTTTTATACTTAGGCGTTGCGGTAAACGCAAAAAACGATAAATTAGGCTGTTGGCCTCGTGCTTTAGCAGAACGCTCTATCGCCTCATTAACCAACGCCTCTGCACCCGCGGCAACCGTTTCGCCCTCACCGTATTTGGGGTACGGCTCATTAACCGCTATCCCCGCTTGATCGCGACTCTTATGCCCCAAAACTTCCTTCATTTTTTTGCTGGCTTCGCCCCCTTGCGAGCTGTGCGCCTCATCAATAATCACCGCATAATTTCGGTCAGGCAAATCGCCCGCCTTATCCAGTACAAACGGAAACTTTTGCAAGGTGGTAATAATAATATTTGCCCCCCCTCCAATCGCATTGGCCAACTGTTGCGAATCTTTATCAATGCGCTGTACCACGCCCGATTTATGCTCAAATTGATAAATTGTATTTTGCAATTGCGAATCCAATACACGCCGATCCGTCACCACAATTACGCTGTCAAAAATTCGTTTATCGTTCGCGTTATGCAACCCCGACAACCGATAAGCCAGCCAAGCAATTGAATTACTCTTGCCTGACCCTGCCGAGTGCTGAACCAAATAATTACAACCTGCACCCTTAATTTGAGCATGTAATGTCATTTTTCTTACCGCATCCAACTGATGAAAGCGCGGAAAAATCATCTTCTCTTTTTTATGGGTCTGTCCTTCAAACTCAAACGTTTCGGTTTGCAAATGAATAAAACGGCCTATAATTTCCAGCCAACTCTCCTTAGCCAAAATGTCTTGCCACAAATAAGCCGTTTTATAACCCGCAGGGTTAAGCGGGTTTCCTTTGCCGTGGTTATTGCCCTGATTAAACGGCAGCCAATAGGTTTTATTGCCATCAATACGGGTAGTCATGTAAACGTTTTCATCGTCCACTACAAAGTGAACCAACGCTCTTTTTTTAAACGTAAACAACAGCTCTTTATTGTCACGCGTCATCGCATACTGCTTTTTAGCGTGCTCTGTATTTTGACCTGTAAACTGATTTTTTAGCTCAAGCGTTGCCACCGGCAAGCCATTAAGCGACAACACCAAATCGACCGAGTTTTGGTTTTTCTTTGAATAGTAAACCTGACGAACTACCTTAAGCCGATTTTGCTCATACAACGCCATCGTATCTGGGTTTAACCCCGATTCTGGCTTAAAAAAAGCCATTTTAAAACGCACGCCATAATCCACAAAACCATTACGAACCACATCCAGCGCCCCGCGTAAATCCATCTCTTTATACAACCGCTGAATCACACGATTTTCAACATCGTTCGTATGAATCGCCGCCAATTTTGCCCACTGCTTGGCTTGTGTCTCCTTCAAAAACTGCAAAATATCCGCTTTAAACAAACCCAGCTCAGGGCTGTAATCGGCCGCATTGCCCACGGTATAGCCTCCCGTTTCGAGCAACGATTGAACCACCGCCGATTCAAAGGTATTTTCAGACAGTAATGAACTCACATGCTTCCCCTATTATTTGGTTTATTGGCAGACACTTGTTTTATCGCTCGCTCAAAATCACCCTCGGCGCTGGTCAACAAAGAGGCCTGTTTTTGAATATTTATTTGGTTAAACTGCTCATAAGCCTGCTCAGCCATTTGCTTTGCGAGGTTATGTGAAACCTTTCCAGCATGGTTTAATATTTCTCGATCATTCAATCCCAAAAAACCATCCAGCTTGGTAATCCAATCCTGCATCGTCATCGGTACACGGCGCATCGCCTGACCTTCTGCAAACACCAAATATTGCTCCACTAAATTATTCAACGCAGACAACTCATCTTCATCAAGATAGTTTTTAGCGATGCTTACATCTTGTTTGCGCGGTTTTTCGCCTCTAAAATTGGTCAAACCCATGCTTGGTTGTGTCGGGTCAATACGGTTTTTAATAATCTCCGCCGCCGTTTGCCCCGTAATCGCCCAATGCAATTTGTTTTGCACGGTTTTAAAAAAGGCAATACTGGTTTCCTGTGTTGGATCATAATCCACACTGGTGGCGTATATTTCAGTAATTTTTTGATAAAAACGCTTTTCAGAGGTACGAATATCCTGAATACGCCTAAGCAGCTCATCAAAATAATCAAAAGGAAGATCAGGATTTTTCAAACGCTCATCGTCCAGCACAAAGCCCTTTACAATGTATTCTCGTATATGCTGCGTTGCCCAAATACGAAACTTTGTAGCCACATGACTTTTTACCCGATAACCAACAGAGATAATCATATCCAGATTGTAAAACTCCAGAGAACGCTTGACCTCCCTTTTTCCTTCCTGTCGAACAGTCAAGTATTCCTTGACAGTTGCCTCAGGTAACAACTCTCCCTCATCAAAAATATGATGAATATGTAGGCTAATATTCTGTTTACTGGTCTGAAATAAATCAGCCATTAACTGTTGCGTAAGCCAAACCGTCTCATTGTCTAAGCGCACATCAATTTTAGTGTGCCCTAATTCGGTTTGATAAATGATGAATTGAGTACGAGGGTTTAATTCCATTTTTTTACCCCCCTCCCTATTGGTATGTTTAGATGAGATAGTCATGTAACTTTCACTTTTCCCGTCACCACTTCACTGATTAAAGCGGTGCGATACTCTTTTTGCAGCGCGATAATTTTTTGAGTTTGGGTGATTTTGGCGTTGATGCGGGCGGTTTCGGTTTCTATATGTTGGACTATGGCGGTTTGTTCTTGTTTATCAAACAGTGGAATAGAAATACTTCCAATCATCTCCAAGTTAAGACCGTCTCTTTTTCCTTCACCTGCAAGACCTCGAATATTCAAGTAATTTTTTCTGAGATAGTACAGTAAATACCTACTATTAATACTTGCATTTACCTTAATGATTCCTAATGATTGGTTGCAAGTTGTTTTAAACGTAACAAGCGCTGCCATGCCCTTTGTCTTTCCTTGCCCTGCCAAAGCAATAACAAGGCTATTGTTATCGATCCATTTGGCACTCGAATTTTGAAAACCGTTTTCTGTTATATATTCAGATGGTTTAGTAATAATAAACTGATTAACAGTCCCAGAATTGAGCCATGGTATTGTTCCATTAAACCAATAATCAGTATTACTTTTATCTGGTGTACCCCCTGAATAAATTTTTGATACCCACTTTAATGAGACTACCCCCCAATGCTCAGGAATCTCCCCCAGCCACTCTATGCTGCTCTCTTTTAGCGTTGCTTTGGGGTTAATGCCTTGGGTAACGGTTTGGTTGATAAGGGCGGTTTTTTCTTCTTCATACAACGCAACCAAACGCTCTTTTTGGGCAATCAGTTGATCAATTTCAGCGGTCTTGCGGTCGAGGTAGTTGGCGATGGTGGTTTGTTCCATAGCACTTGGACAAGCTATTTCAAAGTTTGCAACAACATCCCAAGCAACCCTTGGCATTTTGGAGCCAAATGTTGAGCTATTTGTTAAATCAATAAATAATTTTGAAAGAATCAAGTTAAATGAATATTTAGCCTCCATCCTATCTTTACAACGAAAGACATAAAAATCACCAACAGCTTTCCCTTCAAATTGAGCCAAATATACTTTTGCTAAATAAGGCCTTAACTTTCCAAATAAAATATCATTAACTTTAAAATGAATTCCTTCTCCTTCAAAAATAGAATGAGACGCTATAAACTTACCCGTTCCACTTTCAATATTTTCTAACCCTATTTTTGGCAAGTTTAATTCACTTGAATTTTTATCTGTAACTAAATCATAAATATATTTAAACTTCTTAACCTCCCACCCCACAGGAATTTCACCAACCCATTCAACCCCACTGTCTTTATATTTTTCATAGCGTTGCATTAGCGTTTACCCTCCTTTATATTTTGCGCTGATTGCTGGTGGGCATTTAAGTCGGCTTGGTATTGTTTGCCGTCTTGTGCGTACAATTTAACGAGGGCTTTGCCATCCGTCGTATCGTAAATAATAATATTTTGTTGGTTATTTTCGATCACAACAACACCTGTTTTTCCAGTGCTAAACTACTGGCTTCTAATGCCAAAATATCGGCTTTAATGTCGGCTAATGAGCGCAGTGGTTTAAATTCGTAAAAGTATTTGGTGAAGTTAATTTCGTAGCCCGTTTTGGTTTTCTTTTCATCAATCCATGCATCGGGTAGGTGGGGTTTTACTTCTCGCTTAAAATACGCTTCTATGCTTTGCGGGATTAAACGGCCGTTTGCGTCTTTTTGTAAAAACGGGATGTTTTCGTAATCGCGCAACTTGGTATTTGCCTTGGGCTTTCCTTTGGTTTTAATAATGTGGCCTTGCTCATCGCGTTGTGGTTGTTCAACGGTAATTCGGTGGTAACCAAAAAAGTCATTGGGGCGTATTTTTACAAATTCGCCCTCTTCAAAATCGCCGTACAGTTTGGTAATAAAGCCAATGCCTTTTGTCTCTCCGTTTTCTGGAATTTGTTTGCGTTTATTGCCCAGTGAGCGGGGCATTTTTCCCAAAAACGATTCACGTCTCGCTTGCCGTCTGCCATTAGGGCTTCGTCTTTGCTGCCAGTGGCGTTAATCAGTTGAATTTTACCTTGGCGTTGTTTGCTTTTATGGTTATTCAGTATCCAAATATAGGTGGAGATTCCGGTGTTGTAAAATAGCTGATCGGGTAAGGCAATAATGGCTTCGAGCCAGTCATTTTCGATAATCCATTGGCGTATATTGGTTTCACCACTGCCTGCTTGCCCTGTAAACAACGGAGAGCCGTTAACACGATGCCTATTCGGCTGCCGCCTTCTTCTGGGGCTTTCATTTTGGAGATCATGTGTTGTAAAAACAGTAATGAACCATCGTTAATACGCGGCAAACCTGCGCCAAAACGCCCTGCATGGCCTAGGTTTTGGGCTTCGTCTTTAATCAATTTGGCGGCTTTTTTCCAGTCCACACCAAAGGGGGGATTGGAGAGCATGTAGTCAAATTTTTCTTCGCGTAAGCCGTCCACAGTAAAAGTGTTACCAAATTTTATGTTGCTGGGGTTTTGCCCTTTAATGAGCATGTCCGATTTACAAATGGCGTAGGATTCGGGGTTTATTTCTTGCCCAAACAGTTCGAGCTTTGCATGGGGGTTAAAATCGTTAAGGTGCTGTTCGCCAATGGAGAGCATTCCTCCTGTACCACATGCGGGGTCGTATAGGGTTTTTACAATGCCTGCTTGTGTGAGTGTTTGGTTGTCTGCATTAAACAGTACGTTTACCATGAGTTTAATGACTTCTCTGGGGGTAAAGTGTTCGCCTGCGGTTTCGTTCGATTGTTCTGCAAATCGTCGAATAAGGTCTTCAAACATGTAGCCCATTTGCATGGTGTCCATATCGGCAAGATCAATCTCACCAAAGGTTTTAACTACTTGAAAAAGTATGTCGACCTTGGGGTCGTCCATGCGATCAATTTGATCGTCAAAATTAAAGTATTCGATAATTTCACGCGCGGAGGCGGAGTAACCATTAATGTGATTACGTAAATTGGCGGCAATATGGTTGGGGTCTGCAATGAGTTTGGCAAAATCAAACTGGCTGCGATTGTGAAAATTAAACCCTGCAATTTTGTTTAGGGTGAGGTCTTTAATTTGGTCTGAAGATTTTTCTACTTTGGGTAGGGAGTCGAGCACTTTTTGCTTGTTGGGGGCTAATACACAATCTAAACGGCGTAAAATGGTTAGGGGCAAAATCACTTTTCCGTAGTCGGACTGTCGGTAGTCGCCACGAAGCAGGTCTGCTACTTCCCAAATTAAATTGGCTTTTTCTTTAAAATTGGTCATGTTTGTTCCAGATGAGCGTGTCTTTGATTTTTGTTCTGCATAAGTGCTGTACATAATATAGATATACAAATAGTGATACAACCAATAACCTTCTTATCTAAAGGCTAAAGTATTTAACCGCGCTAAAATATTGAAAATTTTTCTCCCCCCCCTTACTAGGTGCCTGTCTGAGAACTAGAAACCGACTGAAAATCCCATAAGCATCATAAGGAGATGCTCAACAAATTAAGTCAATAATTAACCATCTTCTCTAAATCCAATACATAAAAGTTCTGAAAGTAAGTGTTTGATTCAAATTGAAAGCCACTCGGACAAAATTCAATCACCAAATAACTGGCATCATCAGACCCAGAATCATCTTGGTTTTCAGAATCAACCCAATAACCATCTGTAGCCAGAATAATGATATTTTTTCTAGCAAAAGAGCTTAACTCGGGAGTTTCAAACCTCCGTGCATTAAGAGAACGAGTCAAAATATTTGGCTCTTTTGAAAAACGAGTGGGTAAGTTAGAATTTATTCATTCAGTATTTTCTCAATAGGTGTGTTTTATGATGGATTTGATATTTCAACAAGCTTTGCATATTAGTGAACCGTGGTTCATTAAAT
>JAKISK010000017.1 GCA_021648625.1 Thiomicrorhabdus sp.
GGCCTAAAATTCGCCAACAACTGCCACACGCGGAGCTTCATATTTATGGGGCTTATCCGCCCCCCAAAGCCACGCAACTTCACAGTGACAAACAGGGATTTAAAATCAAAGGCTGGGCGCCCGATGCATTACAAGTCATTCGTCAAGCCAGAGTCTGCCTTGCCCCCTTGCGCTTTGGTGCGGGTATAAAAGGAAAACTCGCCGAAGCAATGCTCTGTGGCACACCCAACGTCACAACCTCCATTGGTGCCGAGTCAATGAAAAACGCTCTCAACAAAAAGTGGGGGGGAGAAATTTCAAATAATACCGATTCGTTTGTACAGTCGGCCATACAGCTTTACACTGACCCCAAACGCTGGAAAGCAGCACAACAAACGGGATTTAATATCGTACAATCCCGCTATACAGTGCCTCACTCAAGCCAAAGCACACTCTTTACACAACTGACACCGCTCCTCGAGCAACCTGATGCACATCGCCAAACGAACTTTATAGGCTTAATGCTCAACCATCATCATCACAAAAGCACTCAATATATGGCACAATGGATTGAAGCTAAAAACAGAGACCCCAAATGATCACAAATAATGAACAAAACGACCTTGAAACAAGCAAGCGAGACCACCCAAAAGATCCGTTACACGGCATCTCTTTAAAAGAGGTTGTGACTCAGTTAGAAGCCCAATACGGCTGGGAAAAACTCGCGAATTTGATCCCTATCAACTGCTTTAAAAGCAACCCTACTCTAAAATCAAGCCTCACTTTTTTACGCAAAACGCCTTGGGCAAGAACAAAGGTTGAAGCGCTTTACCTTAAGTCGAAACAAAATTGGGGAAAATATAAATAAAATAGCCCCGTAAAAGCGGGGCTGTTTATCAATATTAGGAGACGGTTCTAAAATAAAGAGTCCACTGCGAAAAATCCATTATTGGCGCATGTGCGGAAGCATTAGCATTACACTCCTAACATAATGTTTTATATAGAATTTCACTTAACGCAACATTATCCATACCTGCCTAAATTGTAATGGTTAAGTATTTCTGTAGGCTTTCTAAGCCAATTTGAGCAAATTTATTCTTTTTTGAACTGGCGTAATATAACCAGTCACTGAGCTGAGTCTTTTGTTGTTGTAATATCGGATGTAATGCTCAACCGCTGTCACTACGGATGGGTGGTTTATAAAAGAAAGTCCGTTCAAATATTCACTTTTCAAACTTCTAAAAAAACGTTCTTGAACTGCGTTGTCCCAGCAGTTTCCTCGTCGGCTCATACTTTGTGTGATGCCATGTAATTTTAACGTGTCTTTAAATAGATTCGCTGCATATTGTACACCTTGATCTGAGTGAAACATTAACTTATGTGTGTTTGGTTTATGCATTTTTATGGCGTTAATCAAGGCTTGTTTCGCCAGCTGAGCGTCGGGGGATTGAGATAAGGCGTAGCCAACGATCTCTCTTGATCCAAGGTCAAGTACGGTGGCAAGGTAGCTCCACCCTTGGTGGTTTTTAATGTAGGTGATGTCTCCAACCCAGTGTGTGTTGATGGTACCTGGATTAAACTGCCTGTTTAGTAAATTAGGAATATTGGGCTTTTCTGTTTCTTTGGGGTAGTTATGTTGTTTCTTCGGTATTTTGGCGACAATTCCTGCATTTCTCATCAGTCGTGCTATTTTAAATACACCCAGCTGAATACCTTCATTTTTTAAGGCTATTTGCATCCGTCTTCTGCCATACGATTCAAGGCTGTCGGTGTGTATTTTTTTCATTTTATTATGAAGGCTTTCTTCCTCGAATTTATCCGTTGGTTTGTAATAGTAGCTTGCGATAGGAACATCGCATAACTGGCAAATTCGATCTACTGGTAAAGATGAATCGGCCTTTTTCATTTCTTTAATCACTTTAATGCTGGATTGTCTCGAATGAAAAAGGCGGTTGCTTTTTTTAATAGTGCAACGTCCAGTTTAGATTCAGAAAGCGCTTTCTCAAGTTCTTGAATTCGGCGCTTATCAGGATTAAGAGCGGTTTTTCCTTCTATAAAACTGCCTTTTTGTTCGGCTAAATACTGCTCTTTCCAGCGAGCAACAGCGGTATAGCCTGCACCTGATATGTCCATTACTTGTTGATTAGAGTAGTTTTCAATCACCATGAGTTTGGCGTATTCATGTCTTTGATCCGCTGTAAAATTTTGGCGGGGTTTTCTGATTTTTTCGGTCATGTTATATCCTATTTTTATTTGATTATTATAGGCTATAGATCCCTGCAGGTTTATTAGACCACTACATGCCCACCAGGTTGCCTTGCGAACGGGGATGGCGTGGGCTAAAAAAGCGGCGGCGTCATTGTAATAGTGGTTTTCGATAAGAATGTGTAAAAATTCGCTTGGGGTGTGATCTTGACTTAACAATGACTGGCTTTCACTTTGAAGTTCAAAATATTGTGTGATCTCGGGCGTAGGTCTCTTTGGTTTTAATTAAGTCAAAAGAGGTGTTGTTTTCGTTATTATTGTTAGTTTGCGGTTGTGTGTTCATTGCAATTGAGCCTGTGATTGTTGAGATAGATTGTAACCTACCCTATCATTTTTCAAAAGAGCTAAAATAAATGCGTGATGGGGGGGGGGTAAAAAATGGGACTATTTGTTATGTGAATTAGCCTGTCCCCTTTTATCCCCAGATAGAAAATACGTTTATAGCGCAAGCCCTTGACGCACCTAGCAAATGTAAAAAAGGACGCATCACCAAGTAAGGTGACGTTGTCTTTTTTACATTCACTATGCACATCAATTGCTTACACTCTAATTCGCATTTTTATCTGGGGATTAGGGTTGTCAAATCTTGATTATTTGGCGGTTTGTTGTTAGTCTGCACGCTCATAAATCATGAAGAAGTGGGAGTTACCGTGCTTAGAGTAGACCTAGCAGCCTTAATAGGAAGCCTGAACAATTATTGCAAACATGCGTTGGAAGAGGCTTCTAGCCTATGTATTAGTCAGCATGGGATGGAGGTAACTGCGAGTCACCTTCTGTGTAAATTAATCGAAAATCCATTTTCAGATGTACGAATCATTCTTAAAAATGCTCATTTAGATGGCGATGAATTACAAACACTAATTATGCAGAGTTTTGATGTTCGTTCAGAACAGGTTGTAGACTACCCTTCTTTTTCTCCTTTACTTATTGAATTATTACAAGAATCTTGGTTGGTTGGTTCTCTTGAATTTAATGCCGATAAGGTACGAAGTGGTGCGGTATTTTATGCCTTATTAAGTAATGCCAGCCGCTACCTTCCCGTGTCTTGTGCGCGCTATATAGATGGCGTGAACAGTGAGGCGTTACGAAAGAATTTTAACCCGATGCTGGAATTATCTGGTGAGTCTGAAACGGACTCCAGTACAACAGGAAAAAATAAAACAGATCTTTCTACTGCAAGCACTTCTCTGGATAAATACGGTATTAATTTTACCCGACTTGCAGAAGAAGGAAAAATTGACCCTGTATTATGCCGTGATGATGAAATTGATATGATGATTGACATTCTTTCACGTCGAAGAAAAAACAACCCTATTGCGGTTGGAGATGCTGGCGTTGGTAAGAGTGCGCTGGTAGAGGGGCTCGCATTACGCATTCATAACGGTAAAGTGCCACAGCACCTATTGCCAGTTATTCTTTGGGGGCTTGATTTAGGCGCACTGCAAGCAGGCGCATCTGTTAAAGGTGAATTTGAGAAACGATTAAAATCGGTAATTGAAGAGGTTAAAAACTCGCCCGTTCCCATTATTTTATTTATTGACGAAGCGCACACTTTAGTGGGTGCGGGCGGACAAGCGGGTGGCAGTGATGCGGCCAACTTACTAAAACCTGCTCTGGCTAGAGGCGAATTACGAACCATTGCGGCAACAACTTGGTCTGAATATAAAAAATATTTTGAAAAAGACCCCGCTTTGTCACGCCGTTTTCAATTGGTAAAACTGGATGAACCTAGCGTGGATCAAGCGGTTC
Source organism: Thiomicrorhabdus sp. (assembly GCA_021648625.1). Classification (GTDB taxonomy): domain Bacteria; phylum Pseudomonadota; class Gammaproteobacteria; order Thiomicrospirales; family Thiomicrospiraceae; genus Thiomicrorhabdus. The sequence goes on from JAKISK010000017.1 coordinate 3,994, forward strand.
ATATTCTTCGTGGTTTACGCTCGGTTTATGAAAAGTCTCATAACGTTTACATTACTGAAAGTGCTATTCAGGCCGCTGCAAAATTATCTGACCGATACATTTCAGGTAGACAGTTGCCCGATAAAGCAATTGATGTGTTAGATACCGCTTGTGCAAGAGTATCAACCGCTTTAAACATGCCGCCTCGAAACTTAAATAGGCTAGAAAATCAAAGCCATCAAATTGCGGAAGAGCTTAAGATTATCGAAAGAGACAATCAAATTGGTAACGGAATTAACCAAGACCGAATTGATGAGTTGAATCAGTTAGCAGAAGAGATTGAAATAGATAAAAAGGCTTTGGAAGTTGCTTGGAAACAACAAAAAGAAGTTATTGATCAGTTGATTGATGTGCGAGCAAAAGAGCTTGGTGAGGTGTGTACGGATAAGCTTGAAGAGACATTAAACAGTCAGGAGCTTAATGAACTAAGTGAGCCAAACGAGCCTTTGGATAACGAAGAATCTGATACGGTTGTAAATCCATTACCAAATGATGATGCGTTAAGTACCGTAACGCCGCGTGAACTCATTAAAAAATTAGCCGAGCTGCAACATGAACAGCCCTTAATTCATGCGGATGTTGATCACAATCAAATTGCCGCTGTCATTGCCGACTGGACAGGCATCCCCATTAATACCATCACTGGTGATGAACTCGATCGTATTACGAATTTACCCGTTCAGTTAAAATCATCGATCAAAGGGCAAGATAAAGCGATCGAGCTAATACATAAGCACCTACTCACGGCAATGGCAGATTTAAGACGTGCAGGTCGTCCTTTGGGCGCATTTTTATTAGTTGGCCCCAGTGGCGTGGGTAAAACGGAAACCGCCATTCAGATTGCCGATTATTTATTTGGCGGTCGCCAGTTTATGACGGTCATCAATATGTCTGAATACCAAGAAAAACATACGTTATCGCGTTTAATTGGTTCTCCGCCTGGGTATGTAGGCTTTGGTGAGGGGGGTATTTTATCCGAAGCGATTCGACAACGTCCTTATTCTGTTGTGTTACTGGATGAGGTTGAAAAAGCACACCCAGATGTCCTAAATTTATTTTACCAAGCCTTTGATAAGGGAGAGTTTGCCGACGGTGAAGGCCGTGTTATTGACTGTAAAAACAACCTGTTCTTTCTTACCTCGAACATAGGTTTTGATAATGCAAATAACCTTGATTATGAAGCCATGTCTGATGATGATCTTCGTGGCGAATTAATGAACTTCTTTAGGCCTGCATTGCTGGCTCGAATGCAAGTGGTACGTTATTTATCTTTAGATGATAATGCACTCATTGAAATTATTGAGCAACGCTTAAGCGCTTTGGTTAAGCAGTTTCGTGAACGCTATAATGCCGAACTGGTGCTGGATGACGCGATAAAAGAAACGCTTCGTTCAAGATGTGTTCATCATGAAAATGGCGCCAGAATGTTAGATGCGGGTATTGATGGTGAATTATTGCCCCCTCTTTCACTTGAAGTGTTAAAAAGTATGGCTGAAAAACGCCCCATTAATAAAGCATTTTTAAACGTTAATGATGGTCAATTTTCAGTGATAATTGAATAAATATAGAACATGGACGCACAAAAAATACTAGAGATCTTGGAGCAATCCAGCCTTGCAGGAACCAAGCAGGAATATTTATCCCTATTTTCTGACACCCTTAGTCAGAAAGTTGGTTTATCTGGCTCTGCTTGTTTTAAGCTAAACCTGATGAAAGACCAATTATTATCGGTGTCATCAACTTCATTTTTAGCCTCGGAGCAAGCGCTTAGTTTCTCTTTAACGGATACTCAGAACCCCATCGTGTATTCATTAATATCAAATAAACCTTACGTTGTTCAAGTGCCTAATACGCTACCCAATATTGGCGTTGATTTATTACACTTGATTAAAACCGTACCGAGCAATCATGCGATGTTATGCCTTCCATTTAAACAGGGTTTAAAAAAAAGAAATCATAACGTTTTTGTTTTTTTTGCTGATCTGCCTGTCATTAAGCAAATGCAAGCCGACAAAAGCTATCAACGCTTGTTCAGTATTATGGAGAGTGTACTGGGAATCTATGCACTCGCGGAGGCAAAGGACAAAGAAAAACAAGTTATTAAAAATGATTTAGCGCAGCAATCGAAAAGTAATACTCAAAAAACAGTCAAAGAACAAATTATTCGACAGTACATCGGTAAATCAGCGTCTGTTAAACTGGTGTGCGATTTGGTTGCAAGAGCAGCCTCGTCAAAAGTATCGGTGCTTTTAAGAGGCGAAACAGGCGTTGGTAAAGATTTTGCAGCCTCATTAATTCATCAATACTCAAGCTGCTCAAAAGGACGGTTTATTGTTGTTAATTGTGCCGCTATCCCTGAACACCTTCTTGAATCTGAACTTTTTGGGTATTCTAAAGGGGCGTTTACAGGCGCAAATCAAAATAAGAAAGGCTTAATCAAACAGGCCGATGGCGGCACGCTATTTTTAGATGAAATTGGGGATTTATCTGAAGCATTGCAGGCAAAATTATTACGAGTATTGCAAGAAAAACGTTTTATACCCGTTGGTGCCAATCAAGAAGAATTTTCAGATTTTAGGTTAATCACCGCAACTCACCGCCCATTAGAGCAATGGATTAAAGAAGGCCTGTTTAGACAAGATCTTTTTTATCGAATTAATCAATTCAACATTACAATCCCTGCCTTGACAGAAAGAAAAGATGACATCCCTGCTTTGGTCGAACTTTTTACAAATACTTACATGCAAGAAAATGCCATGCACATTTCAGGGTATGAAGACTCTGCAATTTCCCTATTAAAAGGTTATCATTACCCAGGTAACATTCGAGAGTTAAAAAACATTGTATTTCAATCTTGCATGTTTGTAGGAACGGATAATCTGGTAACACAAAAAAACATTCAAGCTCGATTAGAAAATCTAATGGATTCTTCACCAGAAAAAACGGAGTCTGCTTGCTCTTTCAGTCATTTAGACTCAGGCTTCACCTTGCCAGAAGCCACTGGAAATTTTGAACAAAAACTGATAAAACAGGCATTAAAAAAAGCAAAAGGTTCTAGGTCAGAAGCAGCTGATACATTAGGTATTCCAAAAAGAACATTGGCGCATAAATGTAAAAAATGGAGTATTTATTATGAGCGTTAACTTTATTGGCAAAACTATTTACAAAATAGTGTTGTTATTTCTACTTTTAAACCAGAACGTTCTCGCCCAAGAAGTAAAAGGTGATCCCTCAGAGTGTGCCAACATTCCTTCCTCTTTAGAGCGTCTTGCTTGTTTTGATTCTTACTTTAAAACCTCTATACAGGTATTAAATGAAATTAAACCAGCTATGCCTAGAGGGTTTAACCATCAACCTGAAATACTTAGGCTTGCTCATCGTGTTGAAAAAAATAGACATCCAGACAATGCAGGGTTATTAGTCCAAAAACAGATGGATCATGAAGCAAGCGATCAAGAACGAATGATTTTGTCCGCACCCGCCATTGGTGCCTATTTACCTAGACCACTGCTGGTCATTAGTTGCATTAATAATATCACTCGTTTTCAAGTTGGTTTTGATCAGCCACTTCCTAACCACTCCGTACGTACAACACTGTCTTTGGATGGAAGATCCATTGGTGGCGATTACCTTTGGCAAGTTATCGAATCAGGAAAGCTCGTCGATGCGGGTCGAGGAATCCCCAGCATTAATCTTTTAAAAAAAATATCTAAATACCAGCGTTTAAAAATTCAATCAGATGCACAATTATTGAATGGATTGGTATTTGACATCTCTGGACTGGCTCAAGTGCTGCCAGAATTTCGTACCGCTTGTCATTGGTAAATAAAATATGAATCACGCTTACTTAGATGCCATCGCATCTCCCACCAGCCCAGACACGGCAGATTGCTCTGACGAGAATGAACTCTATGCATTTCTTGATGATGAAATGGTTAAATTTGGTACCTTACGAGAACAAGACTTAGACTGGCAAAGTGCCGAAGAAGCCGCCATAAATTTGCTTAAAAATCACTGTAAAAATATGCGCGTTTTAGCACATTTGACCGTTTGTTTACAGCAAAGTAGAGACGGTGAACGCTATGTTCTTAGCATTAAGTTAATCAATGTGTTTTTAAAAACACATTGGGAGACTTCGCATCCTTTGATGAACTCCCCTGAACGCACATTAATGTTTAAGCATAAAATCTTAAATCAAATTTTGCAACGAACCATACAATTTGCATCCAAACTTGACTTAACAGAAGGCGATCAAGCACTGGTTTCTGAGCTTGACTCAGATGTTAAAGAGTTAGAGGAAAGTTCATCTTCAATTGGCTTTGAATCTGAAAGCTTTTGGCGAATTAGCAATGATTTTAAAAAAAAATTACCCGAAGAAAGAATTATTCCCGTAGCAAACAAACCAAAGCCCACAATATCTCAAATTGAAAGCGGGTCAGATCAAAAGAAAAAAAGCATTGCTCCAGCAATGCCAAAAAGTACACAACAAGTTGTTATTCCTGAGCTGCATTTTGATACCTCGAATGAACGAGAAGTAAAACAAACACTGTTTAAAGTTGCAACGCTACTAAATTCGACCGCCGTTTCAGAGCCTTTAGGTTACAGAATTCGACGTTATGCACTCTGGCTTAATATAACCTCCCTGCCTGCTGAAAAAAAGAATGGCACAACAGAAATGATGGCTCTTTCAAATGATCGCATCATTGAATATAAAGAAGCACTCAAAAACAACCCAAGTGAAGAACTCTTACACAGTATTGAACACAGTGTCGCTGCCAGTCCATTCTGGCTATCTGGCAGCTACCTTAGTAGCTGTGTTGCCAAAGCCTTGGGACATGAAGATATTAGCGACGCAATCTGGAATGAAACACTTCGTTTTACCAAACGTTTACCAGCCCTTTTACAAGCCAAATTTTCAGATGGAACAAAGTTTGCAGACGAAGCGACCTGTCAATGGTTGCGTACTGGTGGGGACAATGCAACACTCGCACATGGTACCGCTGGTGCGTGGGGTGAAAAACTCCAGTCAGCACTGCAAATTGCTAAAGAAGGACAATATAAAGATGCTATGATGCTGCTCGAAAAAGGAGCCAGCGACGCCGAACAACCCCGTGACCAGTTTTATTGGCACTTAGCAACCGCAGACTTTATGGAAAGCACAGGAATGAAATCCATTGCAAAAGAAGAGTACCGTTCATTACTTGCCAAAACAGAAGCGTTAACCGTACACGCTTGGGAACCAACGTTGCTAGAGCTACTGCGTCAAAAATCAGAAATTAATGATCTTGGGAACGATGAACCCCCAGTAGAAACACAAAAGGATTCATAAAAAAATGCAATTTATTATCACTCTTATGGGTAAAGCTCGTTACTATTTAAGAATATTCAAACCTGCATTAAAGCACCTTAAAAACTCAGTGCCGGTTTTATTGTTTTTAGGGTTCATCGTGTCATTAGTTGCAATTTGGTGGCTAGGTCCTAAATGGGAATGGGACGAAACGTACCCTATGCAACCATTGATGCCTCGCATTCTTTTCACCGTCGTTCTATTTTTAATCGCCGCCGTTGTTTTTGCTGTTTACTCTCAAAAGCGTTTAAGGTCTTCCGAAGAGGCTCGACTTAATGATGAAGAAAAAGACCCCACTACACCTTATATTGAGGCACAGAATAGTCGATTTTCAGACTCTATGTTACTACTCAAAAAAAACTTAGAGGGTCAAGATTATATTTACAAATTGCCTTGGTTTTTAATTATTGGAGGAAAAGGCGCAGGAAAAACCAGTTTAGTTAACCGAACGGATCAGCATTTTTCATTTACAACAGCAACCAAAGCATCTTCAGAGAGCGAAAAAGGTGTTCGTAGGCGTAGTGATACCATCGACCTTCCCTACAACATCGACTGGTGGATGAGCAACGAAGCCATATTAATTGACCCCGATGGCGGATTACTGATCCAACAAGACAACGATGAAAAAAAGGCCGCTCTAGCCCCAAAACTTTGGCAAAACTTCATTGGTTTCTTAGCCAAAACTCGAACTCGCCGTCCATTAAATGGTGTTGTACTGGTTATTGATTTAGCACGCTTAGTAAACCAAAAGCCCAGTGATAGAAAAGCCTATGCTGGAATTCTTAGAGCCCGTTTACGAGAGCTAATGGAAGAGTTAGGTACTCGATTACCCATTTATATTGTCCTTTCAAAGTTTGACCTCATAAAAGGGTTTGACGTGTACTTCCGAGGAATCAAAAAATCACAACGCGATGATATTTTTGGAACCACCTTTAAATTAGAACAATCAAACAGCAATCAATGGCTTGATGAGCTTGATCATTGGTACAACCAACTACTCAAAATGTTGAATGACCATGTATTTGATTCAATGTCATCAATGACCGTACTCGAAGACCGTGAAAACCTATTTACCTTTGTGCGCCAGTTAGTGGGCATAAAAGAAGGTTTACAAGAGTTTCTTGCCGATGTATTAGAGAGTGACCGTTTTTCAACATCAGCACAAGTTCGAGGTTTATATTTTTCTTCTGTATTTCAACACGGCATTCCCGTTAACCCGTTTCTTGAAAGTTCAGCGCGTAATTATAAAGTACCCTTACCCGTCTCTTCCGCACTGCCCACCATGCAGGCCGCCACTTATTTTGTAAAACCCCTATTTTCTCAAATTATTTACCCCGAATCTGGGCTTGCCGTTGATAATGAAAAAGTAGTAAAACAAAAACGAACCGTTTCTCGTTTTGGCGCCGTGGTTGCTGGAATGGGCGCCATCATTATGGTAGCGGGTTTTCATTTTTATTACAAAGAAAACAGTGTCGCTGTAGGGCAAGTACTCACGGCAGTAAATAACTATCGTGATGAGGTAGTTGACGAACGTATTGATGAAACAGGCAAAAACTTACTGCCTCCACTAAATCATATTCGCCAAGCTTCTTTAGCTTTTCCAGATTATCAGGAACGGTTTCCACTTATATCCGATTTTGGCTTATATCAAGGGAAAACCATCGGTCTTGAAGCAGAAAAAATCTACCAAAAATTCCTTTCAGAGCGATTTTTACCCTCTATTGCCGCAGGTGTTATAGAACAAATGAATGCAACAGGCTATGCAAGTAATGAAAAGCTAATGGGACTTAGAGTCTACCGAATGATTGAAGATCAAGATAATCGACGTAAAAAAGTCGTCACCGAATGGATGGACAAGCTTTGGCAATCTCGTTTTTCCGAAAATTTAGACGTGCAAAAACAACTCATGGTTCACCTAGACTATGCAATGGATCATGTAGGAACCGATTTACCAAAATTTGGGCGCTGGGTTCGAGATACACAAACCGAATTACTGACCATTCCAATGCCTGATAGAGTTTACAGAACCTTAAAACAAAATGCGGCCGTTGAATTTTCAAATCCATTAGATATTCGAAGAGAGATTGGCCCAGCATTTGATATCATTTATAAACACGAAAAAGAACGCAAGCCTATTTTTTTACAATCGAAGACAGCCAGCTTTCAAGCCTCCGAAGAAAATACCAAAAAAGTTGATCATCAAGCTTATATTATTGATGCCATGCTAACAGCGCCAGGATTTAAAGACTACTTCATCGATCAAAATGAAAATGTTGCAGACCTAGCCATGATCGATACTTGGGTATTAGGAATGCGCGAAGTAATTGACTACAGTGATGAAGACAAAAAAGAACTTAGACAAAAAATACGTGAACTGTATGTTGCAGATTACATAAATACATGGAACCGAGGCCTAAAAAAACTAGAAGTAAATGACTTTAAAAACATTGCACATGCCGTTAAAATTCTCGACACCTTATCTGGTGCCACAACGCCCTTACAGCGTTTACTAAAATCTGTTAAAAACAACTCTACAATCTATGCCATCGCGCCTGAAAAAGATAATGACGTAAACGCCATCTTACAAAAAGATCCAAACCGGAAAGCCGCCAGAGAGATTCAAAAATCCTTTGCTCGACTCACTGAACTATTAGACTCAAAAAACGATAACCCAGCCTACATAGATGAAGTTCTAAAATCAATTACCTCATTGCATAATTATATGGAAGAGCTTCAAGAAGCCTCTAACCCTGGTCAAAAAGCGCTTTCCGTTGCCTATGATCGTTTTTCATTAAAAGGGTCTGATCCAATTAGCATCCTACATAGAGTCGCTAATGGACTGCCTGAACCACTTAATCGACAACTTAGCAAAGTGTCCGAAGAATCGTGGCGAGTTATTTTAATTCAAGCCCTGCAAGAGCTTGAGCGAAAATGGGATAAAGATGTCTACAGCTTTTATCAAAACAACTTACAAAATCGCTACCCAATTATGTCGAAAGGTAAAGATGCCTCCCTCTCAGACTTCACCCGTTTCTTTGGTCCAGATGGGATATTAGACACATTCTATCAAGAGTACTTAAGTCTTTTCATGAGCAGCAACCTAGACGTACTCTCCACCCAAGAGAGACAAGGCCTGCAAATTCGAACCGATTTAGCACAGAAAATAGAGCAAGCCAAACGTATTCGAAATGCCTATTTTAGTGCTCAAGGCGCATTACATGTTCCCTTCTCAATTGAGCCCATTAGACTTTCAGGCTCACAACGTAAAAGTGTACTGAATATTGACGGTCAGATCATCAGCTACGATCATGGGCCTGCTTACCCCGTAGATCTACTCTGGCCAAATACCTTACAAAGTCGTGCAGAAAGTAAGCTGGTTGTCGTCTCCTCCACAGGAAACACCAAAGAGACCCGTTCTCGTGGTGCATGGTCATTATTTCGTCTATTAGATAAAGGTTACATTCGTCCCGCTTCTAACAACAGTGCAACCCTAGGCTTTGGCTCACGTAATAGAGCCATGCTGTATAGAATACGAGGTTCAGGTTCAAATAACCCACTTACCAACAACCCACTCGCCGACTTTATTTTGCCACGCTATTTGCTCCAGCAAAGTCAGCCAGGAGAGGAGCTAACAGAAGAGTCTCTTAGCCTAGAAAGTGCCTCTGAACTTCTATTATTACCCGAACAAAATTCAAATGAAAATGTAAGTAATTAATGTGCATAATGAATATGGTAGGTAACTACTCAAATAGTGCCTGAAAATGGTCAAATCAAGGCGGAAAATGTGAGTTTACACCTGTAAATGATCATTTTTTAACACAGCGTTGACCTTTTTCAGGGGCTAGTTGAGTCGTTACTAATAGTTTTTATACTGATTATAGTTATCACAAGCATCCTGTAATTGATTGTCACAAGCACGGCCAAACCACTCAAGCGCCACAGGGTAGTTTTGTTCCATATTCAAACCTCCCGTATACATAAGCCCTAAATTATTTTGAGCGCGTGGGGTCTCTTGAATCGCCGATTTTTCATACCATTCAGTTGCCGCTACATAATCCCTTCTAATGCCCAAACCATTTTCAAGCATAAAGCCTAAATTATTTTGAGCCATCGCATGACCTTGAAGTGCCGATTTTCGATACCACTCAACCGCCTTAACATTATTAGGTTTAACACCCTGCCCATCCTTATACATAAGCCCTAAATTATATTGAGCCTTAGCATAACCTTGAAGCGCTGCTTGTTCATACCACTTTAAAGCATGTTTATAACTTTGCTTTACGCCTTGTCCATTCTTATACATAAACCCCAAGTTGTACTGTGCTTTCGTATGCTTTTTATTGGCCGATTTTTTATACCATTTAAACGCTTTAAAATAATCCTGCTCAACACCCAAACCACGCCAATACATAAGCCCCAAATTATATTGGGCTTGCACATTCCTTCTGCCAGCTGATTTTTTATACCACTCAAATGCCTTGGTATAATCCTGCTCAATGCCAATGCCTTTTTCGTACATAAAACCTAAATTATTTTGAGCCTCAGTATTTCTCTTATCCGCTAACGTTTGAAACTCAGAAAATGCCTCAGTGTAATGCGCTTGCTCATAAGCAGCATACCCCTCCTCCAAACCTGAAAAAGCATAATGGTTAAAGCCCAGAAGCACCGAAAAAACAGCCAACTGTTTTTGTATCATTTTATTTTTATGTACCACCGAATTTTTACTCATATAAAAGCTCTCTATTTTGCATATTTCGTCTAGAAGAGACCTTTGCACGAAAGGATACACGGATAAAAAAGGCTAAAATATGCCTGATTTTCGTTGAAAACCTTGCGAATAGCGATCTATTCCCTGCGTTTTCCGCCTCAATCAGTCAAATTTTATCACTTTTTTCTCTCGCGCCCCTCTCGTGCAAAGGTCTCTAGAATTTAATTTCAGAAAGATTTTAACTCTTTTTTAACCGAGCTTCCTTAATAAAGATTGAAGGGGAGGGGGATTTTTTCTACTTTTTGACATTAAAATAAAGCGCCAAATAACATTAGGCAACATGTCGCCCTATTTAAAAACCATATATAACAACGACTTACTTACTCGCAAGCAATATCTCGCTCAATCTGGGTAATATATTGCCCAGATACAGTTAAAAAACCACCCTTTTAAAAGACTAATAGCATAAGTAATTGAAACTATTAAGTTTTATTATTTCGGCTCAAAAAATGGTTAAGAGTATTTGTTCATAGCGTACGTGTTGTTTATACAACTTTACGCAGAACATCCTAAAACATGTGTTTTAACTCGTATAAAATTACACACGTTTTTTACATTAAACTTTAATAAGGATTGCAAACTATGCCTACTCCAGCTTATATCTCCATCCAAGGAAACACTCAAGGTAACATCACAGCAGGTTCTTTCACAGCAGACTCTGTTGGTAACATCTACGTAGAAGGTCACGAAGACCAAATTTTAGTACAAGAAGTTAATCACAATGTAACCGTTCCAACTGATCCTCAGTCTGGTCAGCCAGCGGGTCAACGTGTACACAAACCATTTAGCTTCACATGTGCGCTTAACAAATCTGTACCACTAATGTACAACGCACTTGCATCAGGTGAAATGTTGACAGAAGTTGAAGTAAACTGGTACCGCACTTCATCAGAAGGAAAGCAAGAGCACTTCTTCTCAACTAAATTAACCGATGCAATCATTGTTGACATTGACCTTGTTATGCCACACGTACAAGATGAAGCTAACGGCAATTTCACACAATTAGTGAAAGTTAGCTTGGCTTATCGTAAAATTGAATGGGATCACACCATTGCTAGTGCATCAGGAAGTGATGATTGGCGCGCACCAATTGAAGGTTAAATAAAACTTTAAAACCCTAACTCTCATTTCTATTTGAGAACTCAGGTAAAAGTACATTCACAAAAGAGGCTTATAGCCTCTTTTGTGTTTTTAACTGAACAATATTCATTATTCCTCCCCCTCCTCATCTAATTCATCTAATTACATACAAATTAATGAGAAAAACCACAATGAACAAAAAACAAATCATCCTATCCATCGCCATTTTTTTAATCCTTCAGTCTGGAATTACCATGGCTCAAAACTTACCTGAAGGCACAATACAAAAAGGCTCACTGTCCAACGAAAAGCTCATCAGCGATGCAAAAATGGGCGTGATTAGCAAAATGGTAGCACTCGGCTGCAATAAACCCGAATCCTATTCCGCTTATGTCACTCAAATGCCTGAAGGAGAAACTGGCAAACTGATTTGGAAAGAACTCTGGCTTGTAACAGGATGTGATAACACCTACCCCATAAACATAAGATTTCAAGAAGACGGCACAGGCAGCGCATTTTGGAGCATAAAATAAACCCTTTACAAATAAACCCCATAAAATTAGGAGCGCGCAATGCAGTTTAATATTAAATCGAAATGGTTACTGGCTTTTGGCGTTATTTTTACCGCATTTGCGACACTGGTGGGATGTAAAGGAGGAATTATGATGGATGCCAATAAAGTTTTTGAAAATGAAGGCGAAATACAACTTGCCAAAGCCGTTCAAAAAGGCGATGTTAAAAAAATTAAAGCACTGATTACAGAGGGCGTAAATCCCAATGCTAAAACAATAGATGACAATCGTTACCCTTTGCTTATTTGGGCGTTATTAAGCCAAAGTAAAAAAGGCATTGTTGCTCTGCTGGAAGCTGGCGCCGATCCTGCGATAGGTGACAGTGAAAATTATACTGTTTTACATTGGGCGGCCTCGGCCAACGACCCAAGTTATTTAACGCTCTTGCTGGAACACGGCGTGGATCCTAACTTAAAAGGTAAATCGGGCGCATCAGCCATTCGAGATGCCATTATGGGAGATCGAGAAGAAAACATTAGGGCTTTATTGGCCGCCGGTGCGAACCCTAATGCAAGATCACGACCTTTTAAAGACGGTCGTCCAGGCGATTCTGTATTGCATAATGCCGCATCAGCAGCAACGGCCAGAGAGGTCTTAATACTTCTTGAAGCTGGTGCAGATCCGATGGCACTTAATGCCCATGGAAATACATTTCAACGCTCTTTTTTTAGGATGTCTGAAGACATTATGACCGAAGAAGGCAAGGCGGGGCGAGAAAAAGTCCGCACTTGGCTACGGGAACATAACATTCCCGTTGAAGGTGGAAAATAATCATGCCTACAGAACTCGACTGGCAACACCAGTTAGCCACATTATCCGACGCCGTTTATGACCCAGAAAAAACAACCATTGGAAACTGGACGCGTTTAACAGATGGTGAAGTTGATACAGCAGGCATTGATCCAAGCTCACTTATCAATAAAAAAAGCGGCCTCAAATCTGGTATCTACAAAAACAGCAAGGACGACATTGTACTGGCCTATGCGGGCACCGAAATGCCAGGGTCTTGGCTAAGCAAAGAAAAATGGGCGGATGTAGCAACTAATGCCAAACAAGCTTTAGGCTTTGAAACAGATCAATATCGTCAGGCCAGTGAACTTGCTGATTTAGCAGTTGAAGCCTTTTCTGATAAACTCTCTTTCACTGGGCATTCATTAGGGGCTGCTTTAGCCACACTGGCCGCAGCAAAAACAGGTCGTCCTGCTACGGTTTTCAACCCCGCAGGGGTGCACAATAACACTCTAAAAAGAAATGATGTTAACCCCCAAGCCTTTAAAAAACTCGCCAACGCTGGTTTGGTTAAAAGCGTGGTGGTTAAAGGCGAGATATTGGACAAGGTTCAAGGCCTTGAAATGACGAAAACAACGGCCGCCGCCACATCGGGTTTACTTGCCAGTGGTAACCCAATTAGTATGCTTATTGGTGCTGTGACGGCAACAGCGGTTACTCGCCCCAGTGCGGCGGGCGAACGTATTGAGATAGAACACCCTGGCTCACCGAATACGCTTGACAAACACAAAATGGGAAAGGTTCTTGAAGCCTTAAATTTTGTGATGGGTCCTACCGCCCAACGAGGCCAAAAACACGATTTAGAGTTTTCAATTCAACTGGCAGGTCAAGCACCCAACAGTCTAAGACTCACCTCGTTTAAGTGGCAAGAGTCGCTCTCTGAATGCGATAACGGCGTTGCCACCGTTGCCAGCCGTAATGCCAACATTGATTTGAATCAATGCATAGACCAAGCGGTTACGTTAGAAATACGACACAAGTACGATCCTGAAATTCGTTACTTACATGGTATTGTTAAAAGCATGAGCGCCCAAGATGTTTCAGGGGGCTGGGCGTATTACCGCCTTAAGATTTGTCCTGAGCTTTACCGCCTTACCCTTACCTCTGATGCGCGTATTTTTCAACAAGAGACGGTACCGGATATTGTTGCCAAAATACTCAAAGACCAAGGCATTGTACAACACGAGTTTAGATTGAATGATAGCCACATTGCTCGTGAGTATTGTGTGCAGTATCAAGAAAGCGATTTTAACTTTATAAACCGCTTGTTGGCAGAAGAAGGTATTTTTTATTTTTGGGAACACACCCAAGCGGGCAGTAAATTGATTTTAACCGATCACAGTCAATTGGGTACTCGTTTAGAAAGCTCAGACATAAAATACAACAATACGCCCAGTGGTGCGGTAAAAACACAATTTATAAGACAGTTTTCGTGGCAAGAGGCCGTTGGCTCTACCGACTTAAAGCAAAGAGATTACTGTTTTACCAACCCACGTTACAATCAAGAGCACACGCTTGTTCAGCAACGCCGTGGCGGCGAGCCGGATGTTTATTCGCTTTATAATCCTTATGGACGTTATAAAGAGGGTGATTCAGGAAAACGATTTACGCAATATCAACTTGAATCGGCACGTAATAAGGTCTCATTAGGTTTGGCGCGCAGTAATGCTCAACACTTAAGTGCGGGGCATCATTTTAGTTTAACCGACCACCCTTCGAATGCCCGTAACTTAGACTATCAAGTGATTCACATTCAGCACGAGGGTGAACAACCACAAGCATTGGAAGAACAAGGTGGACAAGGACGCACAGAATACACTAATAAATTTTCTGTTTATGCATTAGACACAAACAGTTGGCGGGCGGATGCGCCTAAAAAACCACGCATGGACGGACCACAGGTAGCGCACGTGGTGGGGCCAAAAGGCGAAGAAATTTATTGTGACGAGCATGGCCGAGTTAAAGTCCAGTTTCCGTGGGATTTACAAGGCGAAAATAACGAACACAGCAGTTGCTGGATAAGGGTGTCTCAAGGTTGGGCTGGTACGGCGTGGGGGTCGATGTCTATTCCCCGCGTGGGTCAGGAGGTGATTGTTGACTTTTTAGAGGGCGACCCCGATCAACCTGTTATTACTGGACGAACGTACCACAGCGTTAATGTACCGCCTTATGAACTGCCTGCACACAAAACACGCATGACGATTCGCTCTAAAACGCATAAGGGCGACGGTTTTAATGAGCTGCGTTTTGAGGATGAAAAAGGTAAGGAAGAGGTATTTATTCAGGCTGAAAAAGATTATAAGCGCTTAATTAAAAACAATGAGGAATCGGAAGTTCAAGCCGACCTTAAGGTTGTGGTTGCAAAATCGAGCCAAAAAAGTGCAAAATCGGCATTAATGGAGGCGGCAGACTTTATTGAATTTAAAGTAGGCAACAGCAGTATAAAAATAACACCTAATGGGATTGAAATGAGCGCCACTAAAGTGGATGTAAAAGGCAGTGCAATAGTGGATATTAAAGGCGGATTAACGAAAATTAATTAATTTTCTCCCCCCCCCTACTCCTTTTAGGCCATTACAACAATCGATTAAAGAGTGTATATTTATGAATGCTGAAGTCACTGAGACGGCAATTGAAATGAAAAATGTTATCGAAAACTTGGCGCAAGAAATTTTGCTTAAGTTTGATCCGTCAGAAAAAAGTTTATCTTTACTGCATGCTGAACATTCGCCAGCTGAGTTTTTAAACACATTAATTGACCAAGAACTCTATGATGATGCGGTTACTTTTCTAGCACATGCTTTACCTGTTCGTGAGGCAATTTGGTGGTCGTACCTTTGCAGTAAAGAGCATTTTGATCAGGAAAACGCTTTGTATCAACAAGGCGCTTTGGCAACAGAAAACTGGGTAAAAAACCCGACCGAAGAGAACCGACGTGACGCTGAAAACTGGGCTGAAGCGGGCAAATATAATACCGTTACCAGTTGGACGGCTGCGGCCGTTTTTTGGAGTGGTGGCAGCATTGCCCCCGAAGGTCAGCCCGTTATGGAGCCTCCTCTGCATCTTTATGCACATGCAATATCAGGCGCCATTGTAATGTCGGCAAATCATAATATGCCTGCTGTAACGGAGGTAACGCAACGTTATCAACGTTATTTAAAGCTTGGTATTGACATTGCAAATGGTGAAAACAGTTAAAATGAGACCTTTACACGAGAGAACTCACAGAAAGTAAATATTTTATAAACTTACGTTAAATCATTTATAATCACTTGTGGAATTTTACTTATTCGTTTCGCTAGGATTGTTCATTAAATCAATGATTTTTTTTGGCACAATTTTTAGCACAACGAGACGACAAGGCATTTTAATTATGCTCAATTTAAAAAGGTAGGAAAACATTATGGCTAAAGATGGATCGGTTGCCCCAAAAGAACGCATTAACATCAAGTACGTACCCGCTACAGGAGACCAACAGCAAGAAGTTGAATTGCCGTTAAAGCTCATCGTAACAGGTGATTTTAAAGGTCATGCAGAAGACACGCCGCTGGAAGACCGTACAGCAATCAACGTTAATCAAAACAATTTTAATTCTGTTATGACAGAAACCAATTTGTCTGTAAACATGACGGTACCAGATCATCTTTCTGATGAAAAAGATGCCTCGATGAATGTCGATTTAAAATTCAAAACACTGGCCGATTTCACACCCGACAATATCGTTAAAAATGTTCCTGAACTAAACAAAATTATGGAATTACGAGAAGCCCTTGTTGCCCTTAAAGGCCCGCTTGGCAATGTGCCTGCATTTCGTAAAAAACTTCAAGATTTACTTTCAGATGATGCCTCTAGAACCGAGCTAGCTTCTGAACTTGAAGCCTTGCTCAAAACGCCTTCAGATGACTCTAAAAAATAACTCTATTTCATTAATAAACGTCATTTATTTAAATAAAACAGTAACTACTCAGCGAGTAGTCAATATGTAAAGTAACGGCTCATAATCGTGTCTAAAATGGGATTAACTGAGTCGTTACTAAAATAATTACTTTTAAGGTTGGTAAATAATGGAAGCACAAACACAAGCAAACACTGCCGAAGCCAATGAAAATACTGGCTTGTTAGAGCAAATCATGTCACAAACGCGCATGGATCCAGATCAAGAAGAGTACAGCATAGCCAAACGAGGTTTAGCTGAATTTATATCTGAAATGTTACGCTCAGACGATACTGAACAACATGTAAATAA
Organism: Thiomicrorhabdus sp.; assembly: GCA_021648625.1. Classification (GTDB taxonomy): domain Bacteria; phylum Pseudomonadota; class Gammaproteobacteria; order Thiomicrospirales; family Thiomicrospiraceae; genus Thiomicrorhabdus. The sequence goes on from JAKISK010000017.1 coordinate 20,835, forward strand.
AGGTCTAATTGATCAAGTTGTTGCCGAATTAGATGCAAAACTCAGCACACAAGTCGATGAGATTTTACACGCACCAGAAGTTCAACAACTTGAATCGAGCTGGAGAAGCTTGCGTCTTCTTGTTGACCGCACAAATTTCAGAGAAAATGTTGTTATCAATATATTACATGTAACAAAAGAAGAGTTACTGGATGACTTTGAGTTTTCACCCGACCTGACTCAAAGTGGTCTATATAAACATGTATACTCATCTGGCTACGGTCAATTTGGTGGCGAACCTGTTGGAGCAATTGTTGGAAATTATACATTTTCACCCTCCACTCCAGACATTAAACTGTTGCACCATGTTGCATCCGTTGGTGCAATGGCACATGCGCCATTTCTTGCCGCGGCGGGCTCTGAATTTTTCAATATCGATAGCTATGAAGAACTTGGAAACATTAAAGAAGTTAAAAGCATCTTTGAAGGCCCTAGACTTGCTAAATGGCGCGGTCTACGTGAATCTGAAGATGCTCGCTATCTTGGGTTAACCATGCCACGTTTCTTATTACGCTCACCTTATGATCCTGTTGATAACCCTGTAAGAAGCTTTAATTATCAAGAAGCCGCCGCGGGCGTACACGATAACTACCTTTGGGGAAATACGGCATTTTTAATGGCTGCACGAATTACAGACAGCTTTGCTAAATTTCGCTGGTGTCCCAATATTATTGGTCCACAAAGTGGGGGTGCGGTTGATGACCTTCCCATGCATAACTTTGAGGCTTTTGGAGATTTACAAGCCAAAATTCCTACCGAAACCCTCATCACGGATCGCAAAGAGTTTGAAATTGCCGAAGAAGGCTTTATTCCATTGACGATGCGTAAAGACTCAGACAATGCCTCTTTCTTCTCGGCCAATTCCGTTCAGCTTCCGAAAAAATTTCAAAACACCAAAGAAGGCAAGCAAGCAGAAACCAACTATAAGTTAGGAACCATGCTACCTTATATGTTTATCATTAACCGTCTTGCTCACTATATCAAAGTACTACAACGAGAGCAGCTTGGTAGCTGGAAAGAGCGTCAAGACCTTGAACGTGAACTCAACACTTGGTTAAAACAATACGTTGCAGACCAAGAGAACCCTCCCGCAGATGTTCGTAGCCGTAGACCACTGCGTTCAGCACAGCTAAACGTAGCGGATGTTGAGGGCGAGCCAGGCTGGTATAAAGTAACGCTATCCGTTCGACCACACTTTAAATATATGGGCGCAAGCTTTGAACTCTCTCTCGTAGGAAAGCTAGATAAAGATACTTAGTATTTATGGGACGTTCTGTTTTTAATAGTGATGCACTTCATGGCAGTTTTTTTGAACGACTAGAACCTGATTTGCCAACGACTCGTACCATTGACGACAGCCACCAATTGGTGGCTGTCGTTGGTGCGATTAAGCGCCATATAGAATGGCTGTTAAATTCTAGAGAAGGAAACTCTCAAAGCGCCCCTGAATTGGGGCTTTCTGATTTTAACGATGCCACCGGTGGCTCTACCGACTTTACTCTGAAAATTGCAAACAATATTAAGGAGACTATACAGCGATATGAGCCAAGAGTAGTCGTTCAAGATGTTGAATACAGTCCAAATCCAGACAACCCCTTAGAACTTACATTTAAGGTTGTTGGACAACTCACCCTGCGACAACATAATAAAGAGGTACTCATCGAACTTGTGCTTAATGGGCATAACAAACACTATGACGTGTATTAAGCAACTACTCAGCTAGCGCCTGAGTAGTATTAATACCCTAATCCCCAGATAGAAAATACGTTTATAGCGCAAGCCCTTGACGCACCTAGCAAATGTAAAAAAGGACGCATCACCAATAAGGTGACATTGTCTTTTTTACATTCACTATGCACATCAATTGCTCGCCTAAAAGCGCCTACTGTTGGTACACTCTCATTCGGATTTCTATCTGGGGATTAGGGTAATAGATATTAAATCAATGATGCAAGTTGCTTAAGCACTTGCGTTGATTTCTCAGAAAGTTTACTTAGGTAAAAGACATAGGCGATCAAAACAATCCCCCCACTGACGCTCCAATAAGCCCACAAAGGCGTATCTTTTTTAAACTCATAACGTGTTGGACTCACTTGCTTTAGACCATCTTGCAGTGCCTCAACAGGATCTCCACGTAAATTACGCAAAGAGCTGTGTAATTTTCTCATAATGGCTTGTAATTGAGCTGCGCCATCAAACTCCATTCCATACTTTCCACGAAAACCCAAACTTAAACAATAATAGCCCAGTTCAAGCATGTCTTGATATTTTTCAGGTTCAAGCAACATACGAGATAAGATAGTAAAAAACTTTTCCCCCCCCCATGTTTCATCGTGATAGATACTCAACATAGAGCGCTCTGCCCAAACGGAATACGCGCCCCAAGGCGTTGCCATAATGGCTTCATCTACAAAAGCACACAGGCAATAAGAGTAAGCCAACTGCGTAGGCCCATCATAGCCTTCTTGCTTAATTTCTTCGAGTACCACTGTAATTTCATCACGTACTCGAACATAAAGCTGAGGAACGTGTTCATGATCTGTAAGCCGACGCGCACGCATAACCAAACCTAGTAAAGGGGTTGCTGCATCTAACAGAGGGTTTAAATTATGACCTCGCAATCTAAAGCCAAAATCAATATCATGATCAATTTGCTCCACGCCCTCAAAGGTAATCATCTCCTTATCTGAAACGGTAGCCCTTTCATCATGAAAAACGAGATCTTTGGCATCAGACCCCTTTAAAGATGACGCATTTTGCGAGTTAATCTCTTGCTCTGGGTTATAGGGTAAATTATTCATAAAACTACCTTAACCCGCTTCGCGAATGGCCCAAAACTGCAACTCTAATTCAGGCAAATTAGCCGCTATATGAAAACCAAAACCAGCACTATTCGGCATCACTTTATTAAACACAAGGTTTTTTCTGTCCAATTCAAAATAACTAAAACCAGCATGATAAGGCAACTCCCTTGGAGCGACAGGCAGTGCATTTATGGGAATTCCAGGAAGTTGCAAACTGATCAGTTGGCTAATTTTTTCTAATGATGAAACTTTAGTTTGCTGAGGAAAATCAGACAGAAGTTTATCCGTCGAAACTTGTGCCTTAACCGCAAGAATAAAGCTGGCATGATCGAGTAAGCTTTTGTCAGGTACAGGTGCAGACCATGTACCGTACTGCTCTTTATGAATAGGAATATTAACGGCTTTCGATTGTAAAATTGTGCCTAACCCCTGACGAATAGATTCCATCAAAGGAATAAAAGATGGTTTACAATCATCATGAAAATAAGCGGGGTAATCGTCAGGCAAACGGCTTTTTTGATTAAACGTTGCTAACTCACCACTTGCTGCACCAAAAGCCTCATAAAGACGTTCTGGATGAAGCTGACTGAGCCGACTTAAATGCTGAAACTGAGGATAAAGCCGATTAAGCGTTTGTAACAACATAAAATCGGATGCTTCTGCCACCCCTGATTGACGAGGTGAATTAACTTGCGCCGCCAAATGCTTTGCACGAGCTCGTATGAGTCCCGTTGTGTCATCTAAAAAGCGCCGCAATGAAGGTATCGCATTAACAGAAAGACTGGTCGGGTAAAATTCTTGATTTAAAACAATACTATTATCAGATCGAACATCTTGAATTTGACCCAACGCAAGACAGGTGTAAGCACTGCGATCATCTCGCTCCAAGAGCAAACAGCTATTTAACTTCGCTGTTTGGATTGGGGTATAGCTGCCCTCATTTGAATGTAAATCTTTTACCTCGACCTGTTCAGGTACATAACGACCACGGCCTTTATTTTCTGGCCATTGCACCTCTACTGTTCCAGCAGAATGTAAAGGAACCGCCAGATAAATAACTTGGTTTACCAACGAAGAATCATCTACCACTAAAGGATTAGGTAACTGGCTTTGCATCGGAATATTAAAAACAGATCCATCTGGCATAACACCCGAAGCACTCAGTATCGTCACTTTACCAAAAGCTAAATGCTCCTGATTAACGGCTAAAGACGAAAAACCATAAAATAAATTACCCAATGAGCCAATGCGTTGGTTAAGTAAATCATCATAATAACGTGCCTCTTGTTGAAAGTGTTGTGGCTTAATAAACAGCCCTTCACTCCAAACAACCCTATTTTGTGTAGGCATGTAATTTAGTCCTCAGACCTAACATACACAGCTTGCTGTGTAAAATGAAGAAACAACACTTGCTTTCTATCTTTTGGATCAAGCTTTATAACCTGCTTCCAAGTTGAGTTATTGGTATTACGATAGTTAACAACAACCCCAATAAAACGCGTTTTTTCATCTATTTTTTCAAAATCAACAAACTTAAAATGCCCTGGGGTTACAACAAAATCACTGTGGTCAATGTACGTTTTCCCTAAAGCCGCATCAATATCCTTGTTAAGGCTTTCCTGATCCGCACTGAGCAACATAGAGTCATCGGTTAGTTGAAATATTTTAATACTTGTAGGAACACCTGGCGCAGCATAACTAAACTTTTTATTAATATTAGCCTGACTATTCACATCTGAATCCGCCAGTAACAACAACGCAACTTCAGATTCTTTTGCTTCTATTTCAGCACGTTGCTTTTTAAGCGCTTTTTGAACCATTTGACCCGCTGCACTAACCGATACAACCTCCTCTTTTGAAGTACAACCACTGAGAAGAATAAAAGAGAATGCGACCAATATCGTTAATTTAATTTTATTATGTTTCATTATGTTGATTTCCTGAATTTTTATCGTTAGTAGTTTGTCGCATTGCGCGATCGTAAGATTGTTCAAAAATTTCCCAAAATAACTTTTCAAACCCCGTTTGGCGAGATGACATTAATTCGGAATAATATTCATTATACATTTGCCATGACCAAGCGTCACCCAGCCCTTTTTGTTCTCCTGATTTTGCATAACGCTGAAAACGAGTATTTAAAACATCAGGAGAAAATGCTTGTAATAACGAGTTAAGACTTTCCTGAATGGCAATCAAAACTGAGTTTTGGTGCATTCCAATTTGAGCCAAACTTTCATCAATCGCCGCAGGTGGTGACAAATGAACACGACTTCGGCTCGGTGAAAACAAAGCGTTCATCGTTTTTTCATAAGGCTGTTTAAGACGAAGAGGATTATCCTCAATCGGCTGTAAATTACGGCTAAGTAAAGCAATATTGAGTGTCGCATTACAGTCCTGTTGGTACAGAGCCTGAATACCCGATATTGTTGCTTGAACCGCCTGCCCAGTCTCAACTAAAAAGTCATGCGCCTTATCTGAGTCCATATTGTCGAGAGAAATCCCCATCCCCTTTAACAAAGGAGCAAGAACAAGATAATCAAGTTCAACTTTTTCACCATGGGAAAACTCATCCCAAACAGCCTCATCGGGCGGTATGTTAGATGAATGCGTCATAGAAGGAATATCTCCTGATAAGTTTTGACCTCCTTGAAGAGGTTCGTGGCTTCTTTTTGTATTAAGCGCAGCATTTTTAATGTTGGTAAAGACATGATCATGTTCGCCTTGATTAACCGTTTTTACATTTTGATCCATTGCATGATCAGAAAAAGCGGTTAAAGGGTCAAGTATTTCTTTGGGCACTTCATTAATCAATATGGCGTTAGGATCCAGATAGGACGACTGAACATCCATATCAATAAGAGACATTTCATCTCCCTGAGTATGCGCAAGCAACTGACCCTTTTTATACCCCCCCTTTTTTTGCTCGACCAATTCTACCATATTAATATCGCTTAGCCGTTTTTGTTGACCGAAAAATTGCGTAGAAAACTCTTGAACTCTAACCTTAACCTGATACCTTCCAATATGAATCGTATCCCCTTCATTGAGTTGAATAATTCGATTCAAACCAACCGAATCAATGCTTGAATTGATTCGCGTTCTTCCTGAACGATCAATCAAACAATAGTGATTATCGCGCGTTGTTATTTCGGCATGAATCGCCACAACGCCACCCGTATAGTCGTGCAATAACCAATTTGCACCCTTACTGCCAATCGTTCCTCCATGAAAATCAAAGGAATGTGTTGGCAAAGCCCCTCTTTCTAAAAGCTCTGGGTTCATAACTTGTAAGTAAAGAGAGAGCGAAGTATTAGGCATATTCATAATCGTACATTGACCGTAATTAACATATTATTTTTATGGCCCTGATCCTGACCACCCAAAACGGTAGACCAGCCTAAATAAGGTGGTTTTTTACTTTTAGACGAAATTTCAAACAAAGGAATTTCATCAGGCAACAGCCCCAATTCTAAATCATAAGCATGTTGATCTTTTAATAAAAACTCGGTTAACTCAACTAAGATAGGGTAGTTTTTTCCATTTGGCAAAAACCCCTGAAACTCTTTTTGAGTTAAATTTTTAATCGAAATAATAAACTTTCCCATTCGAGTTGGAACCTGGCTTCCAGCCACAAGCGACTGGCCCAAACTGAAATTAGCCACACCAAGGTGACTCTGTTGAGCCGCCGAAATTTGCACATTACGCAAAACCCACTCCTTAATTTCAACCGATTTAAGATTAAAATAATGCGCAATAATACGGCTAACGGATACCGCAGAGCGATGATTGCTTGAAATAATGCCACTGTATTTAAGAAGCAAACTCCAGTGTATTAACGTATCACTTCTCAACGCCTTATCATAAGCACCCAATAAAGAAAAGTTATGCGTCGAAAATCGATCCGAACCCGATGATTGATAGCGCACAAAATAACGATACTTTCGCCATGCTCGATGCAACAGCGTTGTTAATCGATGATTAAAAAAATCCAAAAAGTGATAACGAATCCCCTCTTTTTGCGCAAACTCCCAAGCCACAATGTCTAAAAAATGCCCCGGTAACGGAGACACCGAACCATGCATACCAAAAAAACTGGTTTCAATCCAGGGTTGCAGCTTTCCTTCCCGTTCATTTATTCCTGCATTCGTTATATCAGACGCAGGAAAGCCAATGCTTCCAGTACTGCTAAACTTAATCACCTCATCACGCGGAGAAACATCCTGAACGCACTCTAAAGAATAATTATTCAGGGCGTGTATGTACTCCACCAACTGAAAAAAAGAGTACCCTTTTGCTTCTTTTAACGCTTTATTAATTAAATAAGCGGTCGATTTCCTGTCCGTAAAGGCCATGTATAAACTTCTTTGTTGTGAGTATTAATAACATCCAAGCTATGAAAAGAATTAATACTGGAAAAAAGTGAAAAAAAGTGTGACAAAACCGTTCCAAATAAAAACATCTCACCCTCACTCAAATACTTATCTGGATCCAAGTAAAGCTCAGACTTAAGCCCCCTAATAGGCAAGCCTTCAAGCAAAAGATCAATAGGGCTTGTCTTAATATCACAAATACCCGCCAAACGTTGTTGCGAATGTCGCCTTGCCTGTTGATCTACAGACGCTCTAAAATCATACGAATTAATCATATTACACAACGGCTCAGGCTTTAACAGCGTACGGTAATTTTGAGACATATTCGACACCAAATTCCAATGCAACGACTCATCCAATAAAGGCCGTAACGCGGCCGTTGGGCGAGTAATATTTCGAAAGGTAATAAACGAAGGAATTTGCTCTGTCGGCAAACAAATATCACCCACCGCCAATGCATTGGGTAAATCGCGGTTACTGCACGTCAACTCAATCGAAATGGTCTCTGTTTCATTCGGATCAAAATGCGTATCATCATCTCGCATAAACCGAATAGAGTGACTAAAACCAACGTTTGATAACGAACGTTGAATACGACTTTGAAAATAATACACAGGCCGACCTTCCATTGATTCCAGCTCATGCTCAAAAGATTCAAACGCCTTATAGCTACGTCCACGTTGCTGCCTATCTTTTTCCTTGCTCGCCCAGCCCGTTACTCGGTCAATACTAAACACCTCATAATGGTCTGGCAACCTGTCTGAAGGTCGCAAGGGATAATCGGTTGCCTTACCCGTCAAACGAATAGGATCCGCATCATACTCAAATAGATTAACCGCAGGCGTACAATATAAAGCAAAACTACTCTTTCTAACTTTAATGTCCTCAGGCAAAGGTCTATTAAAACAAAATTCTATCCTAATCGTATCCACAGTAGACGTTGGCCAAACCGAATCCAACTGTGTCACATCAAAAAAATAAAATCGTTCTGGGTTCGAAAGATACTCTTGAAGAATACGATAACCATCAAATACATTATCAGGATACGGTAACAAAGCATCTTCTGACGAAAACCCCATGGGTTTAACGCACGAAGCAGGCAGAGTTGTCACCCTGTCCCCATCCGTAATAACCCTAACGTGATCCAAATACTGAAAAATCCACAAATACAAAATTTGCGCCGTGTAATCATCCTCACTAATAAAAATAGGAAGATGATCGCACCCCGTCTCATTAAATGGAATACTAGACAACGTTTTAAAATCTAAGCCCATAACAGAGCTTTCTCTAGAGGCCGTACCATCTGCCGCCGTAAGAGACAAAGGATAAATAGGAACCTCATGCGTACAACGAAACAAACAAGCGGTTCCATCAACAGGCTTAGAACGTAACTGAGTATGCCTAGGAATAACCTGCTTGCCTGTAATCGCATGTTCAACGGGCGAAAACTGAATAATCGTTGAGCTAGGAACCGGCCGCAAATAATTTGGCCAAAGCAAATTTAACATCGTGTGCGTTAACTCAGGAAAATCATCCTCAATTTTATGCCGCAAACGTGCCGACAAAAACGCAAATCCTTCAAGCAAACGCTCAATATCGGGATCGGTTGATTCATCCGAAAGAAAGCGAGATAACCCAGGGTTTTGCTGAGAAAACTCCTTGCCCTGAAGACGAAGATAAGCCAGCTCATCTCTAAAAATTTGCTTTAACGACATTGCTAAAACCTCAACTTCAATTTACACCCTAATCCCCAGACAGAAATGCGAATTAGAGTGTAAGAAATTGATGTACATAGTGAATGTAAAAAAGACAATATCACCTCATTGGTGATGCGTCCTTTTTTACATTTGCTAGGTGCGTCAAGGGCTTGCGCTATAAACGTACTTTCTATCTGAGGATTAGGGTGACGCGACACCAAGCTTTTTGGCCACGCCACATTAATCCAAACAAAGGTATTTGAATGGTGCATTAAAAACAGAGCAGATTCTAACGCAAAGAAGTGAATACAACAACCAAGCCCCTTCGTTTTTATAAACTAAAATTCGCATCATAGCTGTAATTACACATACAATTGCGCTATTATCTACCAGAATTAAAAAACAGGAACATAAAATCATGTCAATAAAACGCCAAAAACACTCCAAATCCATTGCTCTACCAATGGTTACACTAACCTCTCTTCTTGTTCTCTCAGCCTGCACAACAACCAGCGAAAAAGAGAACACTGAGGCCGCTCAAAATGCCCAACCCCCCGTTGTGGTTCAAGTAGAACCCACCAAAACCGCCACCATGACCACCATCTTACACCAACTCCAAATCCAAATCCAAACCGCCTCAACCTCAACCCAATCAACGCTTATTCACCTTGACGACCAACCGATCATTGAAGTCACCCTCAAAGACGGCAGTTTTCGCTTTGGCTCTGCTAAGTTAAATCCCAAAAAACGTGAAGGTTTAACCCCCGTGTTAAACATTTTAAATCAATACCCAAACACCACCGTACACATTGAAGGCCATACCGATTCCATCGGAAGCAAAGCACTCAATCAATCGCTCTCTCAAA
>JAKISK010000018.1 GCA_021648625.1 Thiomicrorhabdus sp.
TCAGTTGTGAAGCGATCTCTTTGTATTTATCTTCGTGCAAATAGCGAAAAGAGAGGTCTTCAAGCTCCCACTTTAACTGAGCAATCCCTAAACGATTGGCTAAAGGCGAGAAAATTAGCTCGGTTTCTGAGGCAATTTGGTGGCAAATAATAGGATCTTCATATTTTAAATGGCGTAAACGTGCAACACGATAGGCCAGCTTAACAATCATGATTCGAATATCAGAGGTCATGGCCAGTAACATTTGGCGAAGGCGCTCGTTTTGCACATCGTCTGAACGTCGATTAATATCAAACTCTTTAAAGTGATTTAGCTTTCGAATGCCAGACACCAAGTTTGCGGTGGCTTCTCCAAAGCGTTCCTCAATCATCTCATCGGTGTAGATATTGACTAAATTTTCATCACTCAGCAGCGTCGCAATCAGCGTCTCTACATCTACGTTAATTTGAGAGAGAATTTGTGCCACATCCACACTGCGAACTACCGAATGCTCAGGTAAGTTTTGTGCTTCTAAAGCAATGGAGCAGGCAAGCTCACAACGAATAAGTTGTTCGGAGGTTAAATCTTCTTCTTTAAAGATTAAAGCGAAAAGTGCGCGAGCGGTTTGCATCAGAAGTGAGGCCCATTTTTACAAAAGCAAAGGTTTACAAAAACAAAATGCTTTTTGATAAGAGTAATATTTTTTAATGAGCCATTCTAACGAGTTTATGAATTTATTATTATCTTTTTTACAAACCCTACGATATGGCTTCTAATCATGTTTAACCGCCATGCTATTCTTTGAATAAGAAAATTATTTGTTGTGTTTAGGTTGCGTAAAAGATAATATTCTCATTATGAGTATTCCAGAAAGAGCCGACATTGAAATCTTTAACAACTTTGTTAATGAAATTAACAAAGTTGTTAAGTTACAAGATGAAAAACCTGACCAGATTCAGATGCTCGTTAAACGCTTGTCTAAAAAAATTGAGGCAAGTAGAGCTGATCTTAGCGAGAACTTATTCTGGATATTAAAAGGAATTATTGCAGGCTTTGAAAATCAGCTGGACAATGTTCGTCGTTATTTTTCGTCCGCGATAAGTTTTGACCCCACCATTCAAACATATATTCATTATATTAAAGCTCTGAAAAGCTGCTTTGAAGACAAAGAAGCCTATGATCTTGCTTGTGAGGTTTGTAAAAGGGATGGAACACACCCTGAGATATATTCTTTAATTGCTGAATCAGCATTTAGCCTTGGATTGTTTGAAACGGCACTCGAATGGTTTATAAAATATGAAGCTTTAACAAAAAATATCTACCCATTTAAGGAAAAATTAGAAAATATTATACAGAAAATGCCTGACATAGATGAAAGTGCGCTTTCAATTTATATCAGTGCGGCAATTCAATTTATGAAAAAACGCAATATAAGACCCGTTTCTCAAAGTTTTAATTCAATAAATGGAGAGGTCTTAGAGGTCTGCTTTGAGATTAATTTTAGTGCCGAAAAATCGAGCCAGTTTTTTTATGATTTTGTTGCTAGTGATTATATTTTAGATATTCCAGATAAGATATTAGATAGCGTAACGATTAATTTCCCTCCTTATGCCCGTTGATTACATAGCATTCCATTCAAGCATACCTGTTACATCAAATTCTTCGGAAATTGAATTGCGTAATAATATTAGTCGAAATTACTATGCCATCCTCCATTATTTAAAGGCTTATATTTGTAAAAATAAAATACCCGATGGTGTATATGCCACTGGAACTCATCAACAAGTCATTGATGCACTATCTAGTCATTTAAAAGATAAAGGGGATGGCATTATTGAGAAACGGCTAAAAATTATTTTTACGAATTCTAAAACATTTAGAGTTAAAGCTGATTATTTGTTAGATAAAGATATTAAATATTCAGATGCGAATCAAGTTTCTGGTGCTCTTGAAAAGGTTAAAAATTTGCTTGAGCCTTAGTTTGGGCTAAGAACCACAAGTAAATTAAACAAGACCCCTTAATTGGGGTTTTTTTATATTTTGAACCGTTGCTGAGATATAATCCCCTCCATATTTTATTGAGATGCCCAATGCAAAACTTTGACTTAAACAATCGTTCAACGGATAACAATCCTTACCCCTTTTCTTTAAACAGCGCCAATCAATTCAGTGTTGCGCCGATGCTGGATTGGACCAATCGGCATTGTCGTTATTTTCATCGCCAGCTTTCTCAGTACGCTTGGTTATACAGTGAAATGGTGACTACGGGTGCGATCATTTATGGCAATAATTTACCGCGATTTTTAGGGCATGATGCGTCAGATGTTCCCGTTGTACTGCAATTGGGTGGTGGCAAGCCCAGTGAGTTGGCACAATGCGCGGTTTTGGGTGAGCAGTGGGGGTATTCTGAAATCAACTTGAATGTGGGTTGCCCAAGTGATCGAGTACAAAATAATATGATTGGTGCGTGTTTGATGGCGCATCCGGCCTTGGTTGCAGAGTGTGTGGCGGCAATGAAAGCGAAAGTGGCTATTCCGGTTACCGTAAAGTGCCGTGTTGGTATTGATGACGATGAAACGTTTGAGGTGTTACACAATTTTGTAAGTGCATTAGTGAAAGAGGGCGTGGATGGTATTATTATTCATGCACGAAAGGCTTGGTTGCAAGGTTTATCCCCTAAACAAAATAGAGATGTACCGCCGTTAAAATACGATTGGGTACATCAAATTAAGCAGCTGTTTCCTGAACTTTCCATTGCCATTAATGGTGGAGTTCTCTCTTTAGAGCAAGCATCGGAACACTTAACGGTTTACCCCTCGGAGGAGTTTAATCAAAACCTGCCAGCGGTGGATGGTGTGATGTTAGGGCGTGCTGTTTATGAATGTCCCTACTTATTGGCTGAAGTGGATCAGCAGTTTTATGGGGGGTCGCAGCCGATTAAAAGTCGAGAACAGGTCTTGCAAAGCATGACCCCTTATATTGAACAGCACTTGATAGGGGGGGGTAAATTAAATCAAATTACCCGTCATATGCTTGGACTATTTCATGGACTGCCCGGCGCACGAATGTGGCGACGTTATTTATCTGAAAACGCCTTTAAAGAGGGCGCGGGAATAGAGGTAATAGAGGTCGCGCATCAATTGATTTTAACCGAGATGCAACGAATTGAAGATAAACCATGATTTTTTTAGACGTACCTTTTAGAGAGAAAGATCAAGCCAAACAGCTGGGTGCTCGCTGGGATGGCGCGAGTAAAAAGTGGTATATTCCAGCGGATTTAACGGAGTCGGTGGATGACTTTCAGAAATGGCTACCTCAAAAAAACAATCTAAATCCCCCCGATCAACAGGCTTTTTTTTCAGACAGTTCATCCCATGAAGCGACGAGTAAAAAGACGAATACCAAAGAGAAGGGGGTCGCCCTTTCTTCTTTATTAAGAAATGTTCAAGGGGCGTTATACCAAGCATTTCCGGGTGCCGTTTGGGTCATGGCTGAAATTGCGAACTTAAATAATAACCGAGGTCATATTTATTTAGAACTGACCGAAAGCAATGCGCAAGGAAAAAACATTGCGAATTGCCGCGCTATGATTTGGCAACGCCAAGCCACCGCTTTATTACAACGTTTTGAATCTGAAACAGGCAGTCCGCTGTCCATTGGGCAAAAAGTACTCTTACTGGTCGAAGTGAGTTTTCATGAGCAGTATGGTTTTTCGATTGTAATTCAGGACATTGATTCAAGTTACACATTAGGGGCGTTAGAAAGAAATTTAAGCGAACTGCGCAAACAACTTATTTTAGAAAAAAGTTACGATAAAAATAAGCGGTTTACGTTGCCCAGCGATTTTTTTAGAGTCGCCATTATTGCGCCGCCCGATGCCGCAGGACTGGGAGACTTTAGAGCCGACGCAGATTATTTACAGTCTCAAAACTTATGTGGGTTTCACTATTTTTACAGCGCTTTTCAGGGAGACGCGGTGCAAAAAGAGATGCAAATCGCCTTTGATGCAGTGCATGCTCTGCACAAATCCAACCCGTTTGATGCGCTGGTAATGATTAGAGGAGGGGGGGCAAAACTGGATTTACATACCCTAAACACCTATTCGCTGGCGAAACTATTATGCGATGCAACGCTTCCCATCATTACGGGTATCGGGCATGAAAGAGACAACACCATTTTAGACGAAGTGGCCAATCGACATTTTGATACCCCCAGTAAAGTCATTGGCTACATTCGCCACGAAATAGTTCAACAAGCGCAGCTGGCACAAGCCAATTGGAATAAGATTGAACACACCAGTTTGCTCTGTGTAAAACAGTTGGAGCAAATACTGGAGCATTTAAATCAAAATATTCAACATCAAAGTCAGCAAGCCTTGTTTGGTTGGAAGCAACGTATTGAGCCTTTAAACTCAGAGGTTCAACGATTAAGTGAAAGCCAAATTCAAACAAAACAACACCACTTAAATGATTTAATGGCATCTATTGAAATGCAGTCAAATAATCGAATAGCCCTTAAAAAACAAATGCTTGAGCAACAATATGGCAAGGTTAAAGAGGGGGGAGAAAGGGCGCTTTTACAAAAAAAGCAGCAAATTCAGCAGTGGATTGCTCACATTTTAAGCTCTGGTCCTAAAACACAGTTAAATCGAGGGTTTAATTTGGCGAAAGACCCAAATAATAACAAGCCTGTGACCCGTGCAAAAGATGCCTTAGCGGTGAAGTATTTACAATTGGAATTTATAGACGGTGTTGTATCAGCGCACATTGAAAAAGAAATTGACGTTACAAGGAATAAATTATGACTCAAACATCAGAAAGCTTTAAAGAAAACTATCAAAAACTACAGGAAATTGCTCAAAAATTATCCGATAGTTCTGAGGTAGATATTGATGAATTGGTGCCGATGGTGGATGAGGCAACGCGTGCTTATCAGCTGTGCAAGTCTCGAATTGAAGCCGTTGAGTCCGCATTAAGTAATCGTTTAGAGAGTGATCCTAAGCAAAATGAGATGGAGTAAAAAATGACGAAAGCTATTATTTATCATAATCCACGCTGTTCTAAAAGCCGATGTAGTCTTGAAATCTTAAAAGATAAAGGCGTTGAAATTGAAGAGGTTCATTATCTTGAGCGTACACCAAGCAAAGCGACTTTAAAAGAGCTGTGTGCGTTGATGTCGGTTTCGCCCTTAAAGATTATCCGTACAGGTGAAACGTTGTTTAAAGAACTTGGGCTAAGTAAAAGCGATGTTAAAACCGACGATGAGTGGCTGGAAATTTTAGTCACGCACCCAAAGCTGATTGAACGTCCGATTATAAAAATTGGTGACAAAGTGGTATTGGGCAGACCGCCAGAAAATGTTCTAAGCATTTTGCCATAATTACTATGTAAGAGCGCCTTTATCGCATGGGCGTTCTTACAATCTTATATTTTGTTTTTTTGTATAGCTCCGTTCTTAGTTTAAAAAGTAGGGGGGATTACTCTAATGAGGCTTATTTAAAACAAATGCCAATTTAACATAATATACATTATGCGAAGTTGCAACAGTGATAAGTAGGGGGGTAATTTGTTAATGTTTTGCTTGAGCTTTTAATGTTTCTATTAAAATTCAATGCCTTATGGGATTTAGTGCATTTTATATTTTTTATGGTCAGATGCTTAAACTCTACTTAAGAACGCTTATTTTCACTTTTTAGACCCCAAAAATCTTATTCCTCAACCGTTAATTTTTTAGATGTTTAAGTTGATTTTAGATTATTATATCTAAGATTAGATTTCACCAAATTACAGGAGGTGTTTTTCAGATGGCACTCATGCCCGGTTTACAAATCAATATTGGCCAACAGCTAAAATTGACCCCTCAACTACAGCAGTCGATTAAAATTTTGCAATATTCGGCATTAGAGGTACAGCAAACCATTGAGGCCACGCTTGAGGTAAATTACCTTCTTGAGGTTGAGGAAGAACAGCCCAATGAGGACAGTGACTCCTTAGAAGCACAGGATGAAAAACGGCTTGAAAAGAGTGAAAACGAAAAGGCGTCTACGGCTGATGAACAGCCTATTGAGATGGATAATAACTCTGAAAAATTATCGGATAACCTAGAGATTGATTGCAATTGGGATGAGGTGTATACCGACCACACTCCAATTATGAGCTC
This sequence comes from Thiomicrorhabdus sp., assembly GCA_021648625.1. Lineage (GTDB taxonomy): Bacteria > Pseudomonadota > Gammaproteobacteria > Thiomicrospirales > Thiomicrospiraceae > Thiomicrorhabdus. Next base: position 6,139 of record JAKISK010000018.1, read on the forward strand.
TCAATCAGCAGAAGATTATGTGGGAGCCGAAAACTATACTGCTTCTGAGAAAACGTTGCATGACCATCTGTTTTGGCAGTCTGATATTTATCCGTGGGACGATGGCCTAGAAGTTCTAGCCTCTTACATAATTGATGACATTAATGATGAGGGCTATCTTGCATCGGATCTAAGCGCCCTGCTGGACTCAATCAACCAAAAAGAGTCACCTCAAGTACCTTATGTTCTTGATTCGCTTAAAAATGCATTAAAGGTTATTCAACAATTTGAACCCACGGGGGTTGCCGCTCAAAATGTGCAAGAATCTCTTTCATTACAATTAAATGCGTTGCCCAATAACCCTTTTGTTGTGACAGCAAAGCAGCTTGTTTTAAATCATTTTGAATGGCTCTCTCTTCATGATCATAAGCGAATAAAGAAGTTTTACAGCTTAAGTGATGAAGAGCTCTCAATACTGCTAAAATTGCTTCAATCGCTTAACCCTAGACCAGGCCGAGACTTTTCAAACACTCAGTCGGAGGTTATTGTGCCAGACCTTCGAATTAAACGGGCAAAACAAGGCTGGTTAATTGAGCTAAATGCCAACGCTTTTCCTCGTTTAAGCATTAATTCGGCTTATGTGGATTTAACCAAAAATTTAAACGATACCGAACAATCTAAAAAAATTAAAGAGCAACTGATTGAGGCAAAAGGATTAATTAAAAGCATTCACAGCCGAGGCGAAACCTTATTAAGAGTAGGACGCTTTATCGTTGAAAAACAAAGCCAATTTTTTGAAGATGGCGAACAAGCTATGCAACCTTTGGTTTTAAGAGAGGTTGCCGAAGATTTAGAGTTACATGAATCCACCATTTCTCGCGCAACCACTCAAAAATACATGCAAACGCCTCGCGGTACTTATGAGTTAAAATACTTTTTTTCAACAGGAGTAAGCCAATACGGCAGCGCCGATCAATCCGCAACGGCGATTAAATTTCATATTAAAGGGCTAATTGATAAAGAGGACCCTAAAAAACCGTTAAGTGACAATAAATTAATGGCATTATTGGAAGAAAAAGAGATTACCGTTGCCCGTCGAACCATTGCAAAATATAGAGAAGCTTTAAACATCCCCTCCTCCAGTGAGCGAAAAAAGCTTAATAAATTTAAACTATAACAATACATAAATAACAATAAAAACAACATGATATAACTGATAAACGATGATGAATATTACACAATCTGAACAAATCCAAGAAGCCCCCCAGCAAAAATGGCAACATCAAGCGCACGTTAAAGAGTACATGTCGGCCGTTAATCCGCCAATGCCGACAATTAATGTTATCGCCTACCCTAGCCAATTGCACCAAGAGGGAGAGACTCGAGTTATTCCTTTTGATTTGTCAAAATCCTTAAAAACCGAGGTTCCCGCAACCTCTCCTAATTTAATGGCAAATTTTTTACGTATTTGCGTGGGCGATACGTTAAAAACGACTGCCAAGGCAACCTCACAAGTATTTTATGTTATTCGTGGTTCAGGTAAAACCCAAATGCGTGAGGGTACGATTGAGTGGCAAGCGGGCGACCTGTTTACGCTTCCAAATGTACTTGATGCAATTCATACCGCTAACACTGATACGGCTATTTATTGGGTGCATGATGCTCCGCTCTTAGCTTATTTGGGTGTGTCACCCTCCTCTCCCCGCTTTGAACCTGTTTTATACACCAAAGAATTTTTAAGCAATAAGCTCAGTGAAATTCGAAAAGTCGCCGAAGGTCGCAATCGGACTGGAATATTGCTTTCAAACCCAAAATTTCCGATCACAATGACACTCACTCATACGTTATGGGCCTTGTACAATGTACTGCCTGCGGGCGTTACACAAAAACCTCACCGTCATAATTCTATTGCGCTTGATTTTTGTGTGGCTGCGGGTGAAAATACGTATACATTGATTGGCAAAGAAATTGATGAATCAGGTAATATAGTCAACCCCATTAAAGCCACTTGGACGGCTGGGTCTGCCTTTATTACCCCCCCTGGTTGGTGGCATTCTCATCACAACGAATCTGATGAAGATGCGATTGTATTGCCCATTCAAGACGCAGGTTTAATCATGAACATGCAAGTTTTAGATTTTCAGCACATTGGTTAATGTGTTTTTATAAATATATTGGAATAAATAATGACATCAAATACTGATTTTCGCATTGCGGTGATAGAGGATGATCCGATTCAATTAGAAAGCCTTGTTACGAGCTTAGAGCAGCAAGGGTTTGCTGTGGATGCCTTTGATAACCGCCAAAGTGCTGAAGAGAGCTTTGATGCGTCTTTACCAGATTTGGTCATCTCCGATATTATTTTAGGCTCTGAAGTAGATGGTGGGTTTGATTTGGCTAAACACCTTTTGGGCTACCAACAAGCCATTCCGATTATTTTCTTATCTGAAAGACACTCTGAGTTTGATATTTATACGGGTCATGCATTGGGAGCGATTGATTATTTACCAAAACCCATTAGCCTGAACATGCTTATTGTTAAAGTTAAAAATTTACTGCGTATTACAGGCAACACTCAAAACCAAAGTGAAGAGGATGAAAAATCTAAAATTCAATATTTAGAGCTTTCTCACGATCAGTACAAAGCATACTGGCACGAAAAGCCGCTGGATTTAACCGCGACTGAGTTTGAAATGTTAAAGCAATTTGCACTGGCTGGCGAAGAGAGTGTTGTCTCTTATGATGCGTTGCAATCTTCAACGCAAGGGGTTGTTGAGCGCAATACCATTAATACACATATTTGCCGAATTCGTAACGCATTTAAAAAGATTACTCCAGACTTTAATCTTATTCACAATGAATACGGCCGAGGGTACAGCTGGAAAAAGAAATAGCAACGGTTCTGCGCCTTTTTACATCCATACAAACGGGAATATAAACAAATAGAATGGCCATAAAATCACTTAATTTACGTCTCTCTATTCGTACTCGCTTTTTGTTGCTGTTTTTACTGCTTACCATTCTGCCCTTTTTGGCTTATCGCTTTGCCATTGATTTAAACCGCATTATGCTAACCAATCAGGCGATTATTCAACAACAAACTGTTAAAAATCTATCCCTTATTTTAGAAAACCGTCCAGATCTTTGGGCACTGCAAATTCAAATGGGAACACCGACACATCTCCCCCACTTAAACCTAAGTAATTCAGTGCTTTGGGTCGTAAATGCTCATGGACTTACCACTTATGTTGTAGGGCAGTTGCCCGAACTTAATCAAGAAAGTGATGTTGAATTTTTTACCGCTGTGGGCAAAACATTAATTAAAACGCTAGCAACCTTTATACCTTACACCCTTCCCTACCCCTATCCTCAAAGTAAAACGCCAGAGCTTAATTTAATTAACAAAGCATTTCAAGGCTATACCATTCAACAGTACCGCATGGATAAAGAGCAACAACATCCCATCTCTTTAATGGCTGCTACGCCATTACGATTCAGTAATCAAGTCATTGGTACGCTGGTATTAGAGGAGCGCATGGAAACCCTGTTCAGTGATAGCCTAAATTACTTTTACCGAATGGTTGGCATCGGGTCGTTTATCTTTTTTATTGTGATTGTCGGCGCTCTAGTTTATGTTGCCTCACTATCAAACAGAATCATACGCTTAGACAATGATGTTAAAAAAATGTTTAACTTTAAAGGACGTTTAACCGATTTAACTTTTTCGGATAAAACAAATGTTTATTATGAAGATGAACTGTCTGATTTAAGGCATCATATTTATGAAATGCTCAAGCAATTAGGTGCTTATGAACGTTATCTTAAACAGCTTCCTAAAACATTAAGACATGAACTGCATAACCCGCTTAATCGTTTATCCATGGCGTTAAGCTTATTAGAAAATGAAGTTGAGCACACTCAGTTAGGGTATGCACAACATGCCGTTGCGCAACTCAAACAGATTATTGCCTCCTTATCTGAGGCAACCAGTATTGAAGACAGTTTAAACAATCAACCTCCCGAACCTTTTCCTGTCGGTTCAATGTTAAATCACTACATGCAAAATAACATAGATTTACACCCAGAATGGAACCTTAAGTACGTTAACAAAGGACTTTCAGAAGATGTTCTCGTGCTAGGAGACGGCTTTATGATTGAGCAGCTTCTAGACAAACTCGTTATGAATGCCAGAGATTTTTCAAATGATAAGATTCCAATTACCGTTACAGCCGAACTAAAGAGGCCAAATATTGTTATCAGTGTTGAAAATTCGGGACCCTTATTGCCAGAGGGGTTTGAACAGCAAATTTTTGAAGGCATGACATCCATTCGAGAGTTTAACCAAGATGAACACGCCCATCTAGGGTTAGGATTGCACATTGCTAAGTTGATTGCGAATTATCATCATGGTCAGATTGATGCTGAAAATTTTTATGAATATAATCAAGAACCCATTGAAGGGGTTCGCTTTATCATTGAATTACCCGTGATCGAGGAAGTATAAATACCCAAGTAATTACACGTCTAAATACTAAAACCCTAATCCCCAGATAGAAAACACGTTTATAGCACAAGTCCTTGACGTACCTAGCAAATCCAAAAAAGAGCGCATCACCAATAAGGTGACTTTACCTTTTTTGAATTCACTATGCACATCAATTACTTGCACTCTAATTCGTGTTTCTATCTGGGGATTAGGGTAAAATAAAAAGTATGTTTATTGAACGCGAGAAGTAAGATTTTTAATTTTACGTATCCATGGAGAAATACCTAACTCGGATTTTATTTTCTTGGCAAGCGCATTGGCTGAGGATTTATCCGAAAAAGACCCCGTAATAAGCACGTAGTTAGTAACACCATTACGCGTTTGAGGAAGCTTTCTAACCTCTTTTAATTGATGCTTATCAATAATTTTTTGTAAAGAGTGCGCATCAGGCATACTGGATAACTGTAGGGTATAGTGCATTTTTGGCTCATTCATAAGCCATTTCACATCTGCACTGTAGTGTTTAATTGGCGCAGCGACTTCTTCAACGGGCTTTGGTGTAACAGGCTTCTTAATGGCTTTGATTAATTGCACCAATGGCTGTTGAATAACAGGCGTTTTAACGTTAGGTTCTTTTGGTGTAACAGGTGCCACAATCTCTTTGTTCACAGAAGAAATTTTCTCCCCCCCCTCCACTTCTCGCTTGTTTTGTGAAAGGTAGCCCAAAATAGCCTCCAGTTTTTGATCTATCCTTTTTTCTAAACTGTTATCGAGTACCGATTCTGTGATTAACTCGTCTTCTCGTTTTAATGCCCTTTCAGTTGGTTCAATGGGTATTGATGCATTAGGGTTAGATTCGGTGTCAGCATGTGGCATAGCGTTATTGGGCGAAGCTGTCAAAGTGCTAACTTGCTTTTTTAACGCAGATACTTGCGCCTCTAAAGCAAACATTTTATCTTCTAAAGAAACAAACAATTCAACCTTACCGCCTGTTGCAATCGACTTTTGTAAAACGGCCATCTCTTTTTGAATTTCTGTCATTTGAACCGTAGAATTTTCATGCGCTTGCAGTACATTTTGAAGCTCTTTATGAAGACTGCTGTAAGCAATATAAATAACGCCTAATAATGTTAATAGCAGAGTAAGAATAATAAAGACACCAAAAAAAGGCACTTTATTTCTAGGGGGCTTAAATACTTGCGATTGATAATTTGATTTTGCTTTGGTTTTCATATTTTTTTCCGGTTTTGTGGCGGGCATAACTTCTTCGGCTGCATTTAACCAGCTGTTTAAAGAAGCTTGTTCAGGTTTTTGAGTGTTTTCAGAAAACTTTTGGGCTTTATTCTCAATTTCTTCAAGAATTTTAGCTCTTTCCGCTTCAAGTTCAGAGATGGTAAGTGACATTTTTTTGCATAAACCTTAGGCTTAAAAATAGCATTTATTGTAAAATGCTTTAGACTAAAAAGATACCCCGAACCCCAATAGAAAATGCATTTATACTGGAGTTCGAAAAAAAAATTACTTTGGAGAAATTAAAATGCCTGATATTGAAAGCGTAGGCGCTGCGTTACTGCTTACTTTAGGTTTTGTAACGGTTGCTATTATTATAGTAGGGCTTGCCATGTGGGGTGTTTTTCGTTTTTTTAAAAATACCGAAAATAAGCCGTAAGCTTCATCATTCAGCATAGCCATCCAAACGCTTAAACCACCCTTTTAACCAACGAGATTCGTTACGCGCTTTGGGAGCCAGCTCAGTTCGTTGCTGTAGCGATCTTTTGGCCGAAGCAATAAAGGCCTTTAAAATTTGACGATCATCCCCCTCAAATGCCACCTGTGGCATTCCTTCCAGTACAGAGATTAACCCCCACGACCGACCTTGATATTTTTCTTTTGAATTATTCCCTAACCCTTTGAAATTAAAGTAATCCACGATCGAAAAAAGGCCTTGTTTAAAGGCGGCCATTTTGTTTAAACGCTGATTTAAACGCTTTAATCGCTCCACTGAAAGCGATGCTGTTTCCTCCCCCCAGCGTTGTTGAAAGCCCTTTACAATAAAATGCGCTTGATGTGCTTGTGTGTCGAGCAACCATTGACGCAGTGCTTGCATGTTACGGGAGGTTTGTGCGGCATCAAATTGCGCCTTGGTGTGCCATGGAGCATTAAATGCTTGATTAGGAGAGCCAATTGATTCTTTCCAGAGCCGTTGCAACCAGAGGGGGGGGGGGATTTTTTTGGAAACAAATTCAAACATCGCAGGAAACGTTTCTTGATAAGGGGGGGGGGGAATATTTGGAAACCAAATAAAGTGTGCAATGCCAAATGAGGGAAAATTTTCTCCTTTGCCCCAGTGCGTTAAATACTTTGGACTGGACGCGGCTTCGTTTTGATAAATTTTAGCCCCAATCCATGCATAATCTTCTTCTGTTAATGCGCTTAATTCAGAAAATAATTGGGGCGATGATTTTACGGCACCTGAAGCAAAAAACATTGACATAATAAATAACAATTTCAATAAGTAATAAAAACTACCTAAGCCAAAGTACCGTATGATAATCATATTTAAATAGCCTTATATTTTATTATTCTTTACTAACTGCTCAAACTTTTGATATAGGGTTTCTTTATCCTCTTCTCGTTCGGGATCAGTAATAATGCAATCCAATGGGCAAACACTAATACAAGTAGGCTCGTCGTAAAATCCAACACACTCGGTACACAAATCTGGGTTAATTTCATAAATTTTATCCCCCATATAAATTGCTTTATTAGGGCATTCTGGTTCGCACATATCGCAATTAATGCACCCTTTAATAATTTTTAACGCCATAAGTTCCGACTACTTGTTTGCCTGAGCGGCACTTCGGTTTTTGGCATCTTTTTCATCCTGCTGTTGTTTAACTTTTCGTGCGGCGGCATCGCGAGTTACATCGCCGCCCCATGCTTCATTACGCATAATCAAAGCAAATTTAAGCACCTCTTGAGACAGAGCTTTAAATGGGTTGGGAATACGCACAATCCAACCTGAGCCTAGCGCACAATCGACAGGCTCATCGTTCTGTGTTCGCATCTCTGCCAATACCAAGCTAACGTTGCCCGATGGCGTCATGATTTCTAGCGAATCGCCCACACAAAATTTATTTTTAACATCAACTTCTAAATAGCTCTCCCCATCCTGTTCGCCGACGGAAATCACTTCGCCCACAAAGCGCTGACGTTCCGACTTGGACACACCGTATTCATAATTTTGATATTCAGAATGTACATGACGGCGCAAAAATCCTTCGGTATAGCCACGACTGGCTAAGCTTTCTAAATCTAACAATAAATTACGATCAAAAGGTTTACCCGCTAGCGCATCATCAATGGCTTTACGATACACTTGTGCCGTTCTGGCTACATAAAAATGCGACTTAGTACGCCCTTCAATTTTGAGCGAATGTACTCCCGTTTTAACCATTTCAGGTATCAGCTCCACCGCGCGTAAATCTTTGGAGTTCATAATATAAGTGCCGTGTTCGTCTTCAAACGCAGGCATTAACTCGCCTGGACGACCTTGCTCTTCCAGTAACATCATTCGTTCAGTGGTTTTGCCCTCCCCCAAGGTGGGTTCAGGCGCGGCCACGGTAATCGGACTTTCTAATGCAGCTATTTCATTGATCTGCGTTAAATCAGTAATATTGACTTCGTGTTTCATCACACCCACCGCATCGCCCGTAATGTCCTCTTTGGCTTCGTAGGTGTTGTAGTTCCAGCGACAAGCGTTGGTGCAGGTGCCTTGATTCGCATCGCGCTTATTAATGTAACCCGAGAGTAAGCAACGCCCTGAATAAGCAATACACAGCGCACCGTGCACAAACACTTCCAGCTCCATTTCGGGTACTTTTTCACGAATTTCACGAATCTCTTGCATGGACAGTTCACGCGACAAAACCACACGGCGAATTCCATTTTGATACCAAAATTTGACCGTCGCCCAGTTAACCGCATTGGACTGTACCGAGAGATGAATTTCTTGTTCTGGGTATTTTTCATGCACCATGGCGATTAAACCTGGGTCGGACATAATCAATGCATCGGGTTTCATGGCAATAATGGGCGCGATGTCTTTCATGTAGGTGTTTACTTTGGAATTATGCGCGGCGATATTGCTCACCACATAAAACTTTTTACCTAATTCATGGGCTCGTTGAATACCTTTGGTTAAGTTTTCTTCATCAAACTCATTATTACGCACCCGTAAACTGTAGCGCGGCTGTCCGGCATACACCGCATCCGCACCATAGGCAAAGGCGTACTCCATGTTTTTAAGGGTACCTGCGGGGGACAATAGTTCAGAAATAACGGGGGATTGGGTGTCTGCTTTCAAGGCAAATCTCCTAAAATAATGCGTTTAAAAAATATAACCCAATATTTTACAGCAGATGCCCTAACTTTTCTTGCCATAACAACCTCTTATCTTCAAGGGATATTGCGGCATATGCAGGACTGGTGGATGGAAGGGAGATGAAATTTAGAGTTTGAGGCAGTGCCTGAGCGGACAATACTTCTTTTTGAAACAATTTCTCTGCCGCTTTGCCGTTAAATGCAACATGGATTAACTGCGGAGTTTGCTGAAATAACGAGGCAAAATTATTGGCTACGGGCGCTTGAATGGCTGAATCCAAACTACCTTTGCGTTGACAGCCTTGTAACACATCCCATAAATAAATACCCAACTGATGACAGGCGGCTATTTTTGCATCCGTATCAATCAGTTCATGCCCCACAAGCGACGCAATAATCGGCCAAAAAGCATTACGTGGGTGCGCATAATAAAACTGCTCATCCAAAGAGACCACACTGGGCATGGTGCCTAAGATAAGCAGTTTTGGGTGTTTGGGTACAATGGGTAAAAACCCATTACAAAATGTCATTTAGCCCCCAAAAAAATAGCATGTATCAGGAGGTAATCTGATTGGTTACTTTAAACTTATCCACCACCTCTGCCAATACCTCGGCGTCATGCGCCATTTGTACTGCGGCACTGGAGGTCTCTTCAACTAATGCAGCATTTTCTTGTGTCGCTTGATCTAGGCTTCCCATGGCAAGGTTAATTTGGTCAATTCCTAACACTTGCTCTCTGGAACCTGTGGCTATTTCAGACACCATCGTACTCACTTCACCCACTTGTTGATTAATGATATTTAATGCTTCACCAGAGGTTTTTACCAACTCGGTTCCCGTAGAAACTTCCTTATTGGTTTTTTCAATAAGTTCTTTAATTTCTTTGGCCGCATCCGCAGAGCGTCCTGCTAAATTTCGAACCTCGGAGGCTACCACGGCAAACCCACGCCCATGTTCACCTGCTCTTGCCGCTTCAACCGCTGCATTCAAAGCCAATAAGTTGGTTTGGAATGCGATGTTATCAATTAGCGCAATAATGTCGTTAATGCTTACCGATACGTCATAAATACGCTCCATTGCAGACACGGTTTGTTCCATAACTTCTGAGCCTTTTTGAGTACTTACAATAGCATCGTTGGCTAATGTTGACGCTTGTTCCGCTAAGTTGGTGGCTTGGTTAATCACGGCAGTCATCTGCTCGGTTGCCTCGGCGGTCTCTTCCAACGAGGCCGCTTGAGATTGAGAACGGTCTGAAATACGGTCACTGCCCTGTGCTACTTCGTTTGCGGCAACACGAACGGCACTGACGGTATTTTTAACATCCGAAATAACCGAGGCCATTTGTGTTGAGCTGTCATTAATCGCTTGTGTTAATTCACCTAAGGCACCTTTGTACTGCCCCTGTACTCGCAACACTAAATCGCCTTGTGCTTGAGCGTCCATAACCGTGCTAATTTCTTGAATACCCGCTTCTAAATTACCTAATGCGCCATTAATGGCTTCTTTCATCTCATTTAACTCTCCGGGAACATCGGAAGTCACACGCGCTGAATACTCGCCCTCTTTCATCGCTTGCATGGCAATGCCGACCTCTTTAAAGGCCGATGAGATGGTTCCTAAAGCGCCATCCACTTTGGCTCTAAATGCGGCAGGGACTTTTTGATCCATTCGAACACTGAAATTCCCTTTTCCTAACCCATCCATCACCACCGTAAGCTGAGCCATCATAAAATCGACACTTTCTGCAGAACCATTAACCCCTTGTTTAAGCTGATCTAAATCCCCTTTTAAAGCTAAGTCCATACGCCCTGAAAAATCACCATGGGCAACTTTTTGTAACACGCCATTGGTTTGATCCATCATCACTTTAAAGTTATGAGTAAAAGCATTGTAGGCACGTGCAATATCGCCAAATTCATCTTTGCCCAACTCTGGCACTTGTAACGAAAGATCTCCGGTATTCTCAATGGCCTCCATCGTCTGTTTAATTTGAGTCACCGATGCATTAATATTACGAATAATCACGGTGGCAAACAATACGATAATTAAGATGCCTATCGCTAATAAAACAATCGAGACAATAAACATCTGTAACGTCTCGGCATACAAGGATTTTCCTAGATCAATCAAGTTTTTTTCAAGGTATACTTCAACGTCTCGAAACCTGTTAATTTTTTGCGTTATCAACTGAGTCCATATAGCATAATCAAGACCAAAGCCGCCTACCGCTTGTCGTTCATTAACAATGGCGTAAATTTTTTCAATCTCTGGCAATACCGTTCCCTGTTGCATGGTTTTTTCAAAAAAGGCTATATCCTCTGGCATCGCTGTTACTTCAAACAGATGCAAGTACGCCTTCTGAGCTGAGACCAACCCTACAAATTGTTGGTAACCTCCTTTTGCAAAATGATCGCGGATAATAGCGTTTTTTAATACCGCACGCTCCTGTCCTGCTAGCCCTTTGGCTTCTAATAAACTAATATATGCTATGATTTTTTCAGTCATTTCGGCATTTTTTGAACCATGTGACAAATATTCAATCGTATTTAACAGCGACTTATTTAACTGGCTGTAGTACGCCAAGGATTCTGCTGCCGTTATCTCCAAAGAACGTACTTTTTCACGCATCGAATCCAAATTTTTAATGTCGTTAAACATAATGTCAATATGTTTGGCTAGTTTGCTTGAAATCCAGCTTGAATCCAAGTGCTCAATCTCTTGCTCTACTACCTTTAAATGCTTTTCAAACAGCACTTTATTGTGACTTAATTCTGTCGAGAACTGTGCGCCATCCGAAGATAAATATCCTGCAGTCAAGCTTTTTTCGGTTTGAGAATCGTGCAATAAATTACCTATTTCAGAGCCAAGTTGCGCTAAGGTAACCGTACGATTCATTTCCGTTTGATATTGATACGTTGACCATACGTGCAACATGCCAAAATAAGAGGCTAATCCTAATGAAACCAGAGTTAATATTCGTAATTTATTTTTAATGGATAAATTTTTCATTCAATAAACATTCCTTGAGTTATACGTTTTGATTTCATTATAAAAACATTTCAAAAATAAACCATCCTGATAATAGTGCTTATTACCGTGGCAGATTGAGCCTCGAAGAACATAATCACCAAATATATGCTTTGTAATTCTGCTTACCTACTGTATTATTTCATTCAAATTAAAATTCAAAGAGAATGGTTCATGCTAGCAACGGATTCTACACAGTCTAACTTAGATCAAAAACCACCCAATCAGTGGCTTATTTTTTTAACCACACAACATGCCCAATTTGATTCAAACAATCAAATTAAAACATTTGGTGAAGCAGAGCTAGAACGGTTTTTAATTAAAAATGGCCCCGTTTTAACCAGCTTAAGCCATCAAGGGCTTATTAAGGTTTCAGGCAGTGATGCCATGATTTTTTTACAGGGTCAGCTCTCTACAAACATCGAACATATCAATGAATCGACGGCACAACTCTCATCGTATTGCGATCCAAAAGGCCAGGTATTAGCTGTTTTTTTGATTTTTAAATACAACGGCAGTTTTTACTTAAGCTTTAACCAAACGCTTAAAGAGAGTGTTTTTAAACGCTTAAGCATGTTTATTATGCGATCTGACGTACAGTTAAGTGATGTCTCTAACGAGTTTATTCATATTGGCTTTGCAGGTGAATTTGCAGATTTAGAAGTTCAAAGACGTTTTAATACCAAAATAAAAAATGAATATGAAACGGGTTTTATTGAAACAGAAGGAATGAAAGACGTTTGTGTTATTAAAGTACCTGGCCCTTATCATAAATATGATTTATTTGGTCCTGTGGATCAAGTAGAAAAAGTATGGAACGCGCTAAAAAATAATGCGGAAGTCACCAATACTTATGACTGGAGCTTACTTAATATTGCAGCAGGTATTCCTGAAATTAATACCCAAACCAGTGCTCAATTTTTAGCACAGTTTTTAAATCTAGACAAACTCAATGCCATTGACTTTAAAAAGGGCTGTTTTCCTGGGCAAGAGATGATTGCACGCGTGCATTATCGTGGAAAAGTAACCAAACGCATGTTTCGCATTCGCTGCGAAGCTTTACAAGAACTAAAACCAGGAAAAATTCTTTTTTTGATCGATAACGAAGGAAAAAGTCATAAATTAACCATTATTTTAACCAATCCTGGTATTCATGAAGGCACGCTCTGTCTCGCCGTTGGAACCCTAAAAAGCCTATCCACAATCGAAGGGTCACTTATGACAGAGTCTGGTCATCCAGCCTTTATTGAGCCACTGCCTTATTCGGTTATTGATGACGAATAGCACAACACTTAACATTTAGGGTTAAAAAAAGCCCTAAACAGGGCTTAAGTCAATATGTATAATAACTGCTCAGATGGCGCCTAAAAAAGGTCAAATCAAGGCGAAAAATATGAGTTTACAAATGTAAATGATCATTTTTTAACACAGAGTTGACCTTTTTCAGGGGCTAGCAGTAGTTACAAACTATTTAGTCGCTTCCTAACGATACATTCAGGTTTTCTGGCTCTCCGCTAACAATCGCTTCAATCAACCCTTCTGCAACCAGTTTATCAATATCAATTAAAATCACCATTTTACCGTGCGACTTTGCACCCTCTGGATTCGAATGGTTTTGTTGCCCATCATGCCCTAAGCCCATCTCACCTTCAATGGTGCCTAACCCTACTACAAATTGGCTGTGTAAAGACGATGAAATGTCAGGTGGCGGTTGTAATTTAGACAGATCAAATGTGTGTACATCCGACACCGCATCCACCACTAATCCAACAATACGCTCACCCGTACTGATCACAACATGAACCACAATAACAACGGTCGTATCATCGTAACTCACTTTTAAATTAAATTTTTCACGTAAATCAATAATCGGAACAACGGTTCCTCGTAGATTCACAACCCCTTTAACAAAGCTGGGTACGCTAGGCAAAGGGCTTGGTTTCTCCCAACCACGAATTTCTTGTACACGAAGAATTTCAACGGCATATTCTTCTGTACCTATCTCAAAGGTTAAAAATTCTTGTTTTGATTCCGACACGTTAAGCCTCCGCTCCGCTTAGCAAAAAAATATTTTCCAAGGCTCCAAATAGAAAAAACGTTTATTAGCACACAAGTTTGTACCCTAAAGGGCATAAATGCTATAAACGTATTTTCTATCTGGGGATTCGGGTAGTTAGCACCTCTTATCATACAAAGGTTTTACCATACTACTCTATTGAGACAATATATTGAATCGCAAAATTACTCAAATTCCAAAATAAATATAGAACCTAGAACACAAACAATGGATGAGCAAAGCGCTTAGTTAATTTACATAAATAACGTAACGTCATAGATTAAGATTTTTTTAAAGCAACGGGAGATCTTTGCACGAAAACAAGTTGAAATAATCTAAATTATGTGCTGATTTTTGCTCAGGTCCATTACAATAACCCCCATAAATCAGACTCTCAACAGGATACTTTGAAATGGCTTGGAAAAACTTAACCCAAACCTCACTTGCCGATGCTTTAATTCATGAGCACACCGCCATCACAGAACTCGATGAACTGAACCAATTCATTGATTGGACAGAGTTCGAAGTCATGCTTCAAAACATTCATAATAATCCCGCCGGTGAAAAGGCATGGCCGCCCCTTATGATGTTTAAAGTCCTCATTCTACAAAGTTGGTATAACCTAAGTGATCCCGCCTGTGAAAAACAACTCGCCAGAGACCTATTATTTCGCCGCTTTATTAATCTCAGCCTATCAGAGGCCGTTCCAGATCACAGCACCATTTGGCGATTTAGAAACCATCTCAATCAACAAGAATTATTGACCCCCTTGCTCAACAAGTTGAACCATCAACTGAACACTCAAGGCATAATCATTCAAACAGGTGAAGTCAGTATTATAGATGCCAGCGTCATACAAGCTAAAAACAACCGACCTAAGAAAAACGTAAAAGGAGACAACACTCAAGACAGCGAAGCCTCCTACAACGTTAAAACCGCATCCAATGGCAAGAAAACATCCACCTATGGCTTTAAAGCACACATCAATGTCGATGAAGATGGCTTTATCAAAACCCAACAGCTCACGACAGGAAGCCTGCATGATTCCAATGTATTTACCCAGCTTATGACAGGTCAAGAAAAAGAAGTTTATGCAGACAGCGCCTATAAGAGTCAAGAGCACGATCAGTTTTTAAACGAAAAACGGATTAAAAGCTGTGTACTCAATCGAGCTTACCGAAACAAACCGATGACAGAAGATCAAAAACTACAAAACCGATTCTCCTCTCAAGTGAGATACATCGTAGAAAGAACCTTCGGTAGCTTAAAGCTCCACCATGGTCTTGGACAAGCGAGGTATTTGGGGCTAGCAAGAAATCAGGCAAGACTTACCTTGGTTTGCATCGCGCATAACTTAAAAAAAGCGATGAATATGCAAAGTCAGTATGGGATATTGTAAAAGTTATAGGATTATTGCGCCTAAAAAGCAGCAATAAGCTATTTTAAGTGGCTAAAAGCCATTAAATAGAATGAAAAAGGCGAAAATGAGCGAATAATTTTAAAAATTTAACTTAATTACGTTTTGGTGAAAATATTTGGTTGTTGTGCAAAGGTCTCCTCATGTAAATATTACGGTGGGAACTAAGCCTATTTCATTGGTGTTATTTGAGCTGGCTTCGGCTTTGGACTTTCCGGTGTATTATGTGAATCGCTTGGATTCGGTATTGTATTTGTTGCCCAAGGGGGGGGAGAAAATTGCATTGCAGGATCGGATTAAAATTGAACCGCTTTTATTGGCAAATGGGGTAGAGGTTTTATCGGTGTCTGAGCCGATTACACCTCGGTCTGTTCGGGATTTGTTGGAGGATATGGTTGAAAATATGGCGTATTTTTCAGCCGCGGTGGGTAAGTTAAATTATTACGCTAATACGGCAAGCCATGATTTAGTTTCTAAGTGTATTGAGGGGAGTAACGCGGCGTTTGATGAGTTGATTATTGCGTTTGAAAAGGTGGGGTTATTACCGTTGCGTAAGGATAATAGGCTGTATTTTAAAGATGAGGAGGCGCGCTTTTTTGCAAATGGTGGTTGGCTGGAGCTATTTTTATTTAATAGCTTAAAGCAGTTAAGTGCGGAGTTGCCTGAAATTCAGGATAATTTATCTGGCGTATTGTTGCAGGATGCGAGTGGGGTAAAAAATGAAATTGATAATATGGTGTTGTGCAATAACAATGTTTTTTTGATTGAGTGTAAAACGAAAAGATTTGATAAAACAGGCTTGCCTGATGGGGGGGTAACACCAGCTATTTATAAGTTGGATTCGTTGGTGAATACCTTAGGCGGGGTGATGGGGCGTGGCATGTTGGTCTCGATGTATCAGCTCACCAAGTCGGATGTTAAGCGGGCTAAAAAACATGGCATTAGGGTGGTGAGTTTGAATGAGTTGGCATCAATTAAACATCATTTAAAGCATTGGTTAGAGGGTGTTGTTTAAATGGTATTTTGTGTATGACCGTGTATTTGGTATCAAGGCACAAAGCGAGCGTGGCTTGGCTTAGGGCGCGCGGTATTGCGGCGGATGTGTTGTTACCACACTTTAACGAGGCATTGCTGAGCAAGCTACAACCTGAGGATGTGGTGGCTGGTAATTTGCCGATTCAGATGGTGGCTCAGTTGACCCAAAAAGGGGTGCGATATTATCATTTATTGATACCTGTTACGCTTGATTTACGGGGTAAGGAGTTGAGTTTAATGCAGTTAAATGCACTGGATGTGCAGTTGGTTGAATTTAAAGCAGAAAGGCTTTCTAACATTGTTTGATGTGTTCTATTGTGGTGCATGAACGGAATATTTTTGTATTTTTTAGTGTTTTTTAGGGGGGGTAAAAACACGTTGTTTACATAACTCATTGAAAATAAGGTAAATATATAAACTGGCTTATTATGTTCTTGTTTTTTTAGGTGAATTGTTTGTTTTAACCCTGTTTACTGAAATAAGAAAGGATTTAACCCATGAAAAAAACGTTTCAATTGAATAAAACTTTAATGGCCGTTGTATTGGCTTCTTCTTCAACCATGTTATTGGTTCCTACCATTTCTCAAGCGGGCGTTTCTGCTAATGTGGGCATGGTGTCTAACTATGTGTTTCGTGGGGTAGATCAAAGTGATGGAAAGGCTTCTGCTTCTGCGGGGTTGGATTATGAAAATGATTCGGGCATTTATGTAGGGACATGGGTTGGTGGTGTCGATAACGGTGCCGCTAGCGGTGCTGGTAAGGGACTTGAGTATGATTTTTATGCTGGCTGGTCTGGTGAGGTTAAAGGCGTTTCTTTAGGGCTGGGCGGAACGTATTTTGGTTATACTGAAGCGAGTTTTGACCAACCTTATAAAGAGGTAAACCTTTCTGTTGGATTTGCAGGTGTTACGTTAGGGTATGATAAGGGAGTGCATGAATTAGCGACAGAAACAGATTATTCTCATGCTTATATTAGTTATGAAAGAAATAATTTCTCGGCCACTTACGCTGTGTATGATGCCAATATCGATGCAAACAACGATGCGGTTAATTATCTGGATTTAGGATACTCCATCGAGCTGGCAAAAGGGTTAGATGGTTCCGTAAATTATATTTATTCAGCACCAGAAGATTCAGCGAATGATCCTAAAACCTATTTGATTTTAGGCATTTCAAAATCGTTTGATGTGATGTAGAAAAAAATAGAAGTAAGTACGTATAAAAAAGGGAGCTGATCAGCTCCCTTTTTTTATGCAGTATGGTTTTGGTTGATAATTAAACAGTTGCTTTAAACCATGGGTAGAATGGGGTATATTGATTTTTGTTCTCTTGAAGTACTTTATTCTCGAATTAAGGAAAAAGAATGTATAAACGCTTAGGAATATTAGGGTTTGGATTGGTATTGCTTTCAGTCACGGCTCAAGTGAGTGCCGGGTTTGATGACCCTAGTTGGCAGATGAGCTTATTCAGTTCGGTGGTGATTGGTTTATTGGTCTTTTTGGTTTTATTTGCATTTACCCGTTATCTGCCTCGTTTGCTTAATAATGATCGCTTTGCAAAGCATGTTAGCTCTAAGCGGTTTCGACTGTTCTCCATTCAGCTTGCTAGCTTAATTGTGGTGTTTGCGTTGGGGTTGGTTTGGTATATTGTGGATACCGATAAACGTTCAACCTTGAAATCGGTGGAAGAAAAGTTGCAGTTGGTTTCTAACTCAACCACGGAGAGTGTTGAGTATTGGATTGATGAACGCAAAAAGATGTTGCTGCAATTTGGGCGAGACCCTTTGTTAAGCGCCATTACCAATAATTTACGGGCATCTTCCCGGTCGATGGATAATTTAGGTGGTATGGATGCTCTTGTGTTTCAGGTGCAAGCCCGAGTGTATTTTCAAGAACGAGAGGATGAATTTGGTTCCAATGGCTTTTTTATTGTGAATAAAGAGGGGATTAACATTGCTGCGTTAGAGAGAGCGAGTGTTAATCAACCGAATATTGTGCATCGCATTCGTCCCGATCTATTACGTCAAGCCTTTTCAGGCAATTCTGTTTTTATTCCCCCCTTTCATGCAGAAGGTGAATCTCGTTTTAATACTTCGAGACAATTCTCTGAATTAAATATGTTTATTGCGGCACCCATTCGAGATTTGGATGGTACGGTCTTGGCGGTGTTGTTGCAACGCTTAAATCCTGCAGGGCGATTATCAACCATTCTACAAAAAGGGCGTTTAGGGCAGT
Organism: Thiomicrorhabdus sp.; assembly: GCA_021648625.1. Taxonomy (GTDB): domain Bacteria; phylum Pseudomonadota; class Gammaproteobacteria; order Thiomicrospirales; family Thiomicrospiraceae; genus Thiomicrorhabdus. The sequence continues at coordinate 24,756 of JAKISK010000018.1, forward strand.
CGGGGGAGAGTTATTTTGTGACCCGACAGGGCGAAATGGTCACGGAAAGTCGTTTTGCCGATCAGTTGAAAACGATTGGTTTATTGCCGAAAGAGGGGGTAGAAAATTTACTGTTAAAAGACCCCGGTGGAAACTTATTAGAGGGCTACCATCCTGATGTATCACGCGCCGAACTACCCTTTACGGAAGCGGTTAAAGACTTGATGGAGCAGGCGATTTTTAATGATATGTATGGCAAGGAAGTGGCATCGGATATTCAGGGGTATCGTGATTATCGTGGAGTAGTGGTTTATGGTGCCTGGCGTTGGATTCCTGAGCTGGGAATGGGTTTGGTGACGGAAATTGATAAATCAGAGGCGTTAGCGGGGTTTAACAGCGTTAAGCATAATCTATTTATTGTTATTTTTGTTACGTTGTTTTTAACGTTTTTGGTTACGTTATTATCGGTCACCATGGGGCAGTTGGTGGCGCGTTCTATGACGAAAACCAAAAGGGAGTTGGAAAAACGTGTTGCTGAGCGAACGGCCGAACTGAAAGAGCGCGAGGCACGTTTAGAAGATTTATACCAAAATGCACCCGTTGCCTACGCTTCGATAGACCCTAAAAGTTGGAAGGTTCAAAAATACAATCATGCCTTTTTACGATTGTTAGGCGAAGATTACAATGAATTTGAAGGGCTTAATTGGCAAAATTTACTGGAAGAGGCTTTAATGTCTGATCGAGTACAGGAGCATCGGGAGGGGTTGCTGTTTAAAGATCGAGAAATTAAAGCATTAAATGAGTCAAAAGAGGCTCTTTATGCGCTGTTATCCGCATCGTGTTCCTATTATGAAACGGGAGAGGTCAATGAAGTTCGATTAACGTTAATTGATATTACAGAGCGTAAACAGATCGAAGAAGAGGTTGCGTTAATTAACTTTAAATCCGATCAAGCTTTAGATTTAACCAAGTCTGGCTATTGGCATATCCCTCTGGAAGGGTCTGATAATAAACAAGGGTGGATTTACTCTTCAGAGCGGGCGGCCAAAATTTTTGGTGACATTCCAAGGCCTCCGGATTGGCGTTATTTGATGATGGAAGAGTGGTTTGAAAATGCACGCTTGGCCGATGAAGAGGGCGCGAATGCAACCTTGGATCGCTTTCAGAAAGCCGTTGCGGGTGAGATTCCCATGTTTGACTCTATTTTCGCTTATAAGCGCCCAATTGACGGTAAGGTCATTTGGGTACATGCTTCTGGTCGAGTGTCGATGGGCGAAAATGGGCTACCAAAAGATATGTATGGAGTCACGCAAGACATTACGAAACAGTATCAAATTGAACAAGAGTTGGTGAAGGCCAAAGAGGAAGCGGAAGCGGCCACTCGTGCAAAAAGTGACTTCTTGGCGAACATGAGTCATGAAATTAGAACCCCGATGAATGCGGTGATTGGGTTGTCGTATTTGGCTTTAAACACTAATTTGGATCGAAAGCAGCGCAGCTATTTAACAAAAATCTCCAGTTCTGCTAATAATCTGCTCACCATTATTAATGATATTTTAGATTTTTCTAAAATTGAAGCGGGAAAAATGGACATGGAACAGGTTGAATTTGATCTGATTTCGGTGATTGAAGATTTTTCCAATGTCACGCAGGTTAAAGCAGAAGAGAAAGAGTTGGAGTTGATTATTGATATGGATCCTAATGTTCCGATGGTACTTAAGGGGGATCCTCTGCGTTTAAATCAAGTCTTGATAAACTTAGCAAGTAATGCCGTTAAGTTTACCCCTAAAGGCGAGGTGACCGTTGCCATTACAGTGGAACATTATGTGGATGATCGAAAAGACGGAGAGGTGGTCTTAAAGTTCTCTGTGCATGATACGGGAATTGGTATGACGCCAGAACAGGTGGCTAATTTATTTCAAGCTTTTAGTCAGGCGGATGGCTCTACCAGTCGTAAATATGGTGGTACGGGATTGGGATTAACCATTTCTAAGCGGTTGGTTGAAATGATGGGGGGAGAATTATGCGTTGAATCTGAGCTGGGTAAAGGGTCTACTTTCTTCTTTACGGCTCGTTTTTCAATGGGTACAAAAGGGCGTTATCGGTATGCACAGGTCTTGCCAGAAGTATTGAAATCGATGCATATTTTAGTGGTCGATGATAACTCAACCAGTCGTATGATTTTAGTACGTTATTTAGAGTCGTTTGGCTTTAAGGTAGGTGAGTCGGCCAGTGGTGCAGAATCTTTAGTGGAGCTGGTTGAAGCACCGGAGCCTTATCAGCTGGTGTTTATGGATTGGAAGATGCCGAATTTAGATGGCATTGAAACAACTCATTTAATTCAAGCATCAAAAGCGTTAAAGGAAATTCCAAAAGTAATTATGGTGTCAGCTTATGGGCGAGAAGAGGCGATGGATCAGGCACAAGATGTAGGCATTGAAGCGTACTTGGTGAAGCCTGTAAACCCATCAGGACTATTGAATGCTATTTTAGAAGCATTTGATTACAGAGAAATGTATACGCCTGAAAAAGATGAGACGCAGGTGATTGAGCACATTCGTGGAGCCTGTGTTTTGTTGGTTGAAGATAATGAAATCAACCAGCAAGTGGCTAAGGAGTTATTGGCCAGTCAAGATATTTTGGTGGATATTGCAGAAAATGGTCAGGTTGCCTTGGACTTACTTGAAGCGAATCCAGATAAGTACAGTGTGGTGTTAATGGACATTCAGATGCCAGTAATGGATGGCTATGAGGCAACGAAACAAATTCGTCAACAACCTCGTTTTCAATCCTTACCCGTGATTGCCATGACGGCGAATGTGATGGTGGAAGATAAGGCGAGAGCAGATGAGGTAGGTATGGTAGATTATATTGCCAAGCCTATTGATGTGAAAGAGTTGTTTCGTGTGCTTGGAAAGTGGATTTCAGTGGCATCAACGAACCATTCTCATCGTATTTCTGTTTCTAATGTCTTAGATGTTCAGAGTACTGTGAACACAATCCCTTCTCTAGAGGGAGTGAATACCGAGCTTGGCCTTAAACGAGTTGGTGGAGATCAAGCGTTATATCTTAAGATTCTAACCAAGTTTAGAGAGGGACAGTCCCATGTTCTGGATGAAGTTCAGCAGGCCTTGCACAAAGCAGACAGGGACAAGGCAAAGCGTATAGTACATACGTTGAAAGGCTTGGCTGGTAGTATTGGTGCAGAAGCATTGCAACAGGATGCCCTAGCATTAGAGCAAGCGATTCAAGCGGAGAGTGAACCGTCTTTATTGCTGGATGCGCTGAGGATACAATTGAATAAAGTATTGGGTGCCTTAGCGGTATTGGATACACTGGAAAGCACTTCACCTGCTTCATTCCCTGCCTTATCAGAAGAGGAGATTAAAGCATTGATGACGCGTTTAATCTCGTTACTGGAAGAGGATGATGCGGATGCGATTGAAGTATTAGAAACCTTGTCACCTATTTTTTCGACAGGAGAGGAGGCAAAAGAGATGAAGCGAGTGATTGCTTGTGCTGAGCGTTATGAGTTTGATGCGGCATTGGATAAATTAAAGAAAATAGACGCGCTAGTAAAATATAGAGCGCCGTGAAAAAACCATCTTGATATGAGTGATGTATTTTTGGTTTCGTTTTTTTAGAGCATGGTGTTTTCAATAGATACTGGAGGTGTAGGAGGTTCTTGGTAGCGTTCTTTAATCTCTAATATTTTAGGAAGAGCTTCAATAAAAAGTTCTACCAATTGAGGGTCAAAGTGTTTGCCAGACTCCTCTTTAATAAGTTGAACGGCCTTTTCAACAGACCAGGCCTCTTTATAAGGTCGTTTGGTGGTTAAGGCATCAAAGACATCGGCAATTGCTGCAATACGGCCATGTAGAGGAATATCCTCTCCTTTTAGTCCATAAGGGTAGCCAGTGCCATCCCATTTTTCGTGATGGGAGATGGCAATGCTGCGTGCCATGTTGAGCAATAAGCAGGTTTGTCCACCTAAAATATCGACCCCAATTTGAGGGTGTTCACGCATTTTTTTGATTTCATCATCATTGAGCTTGGCGGGTTTTTGCAAAATATAATCGGGCAGGCCAATTTTGCCAATATCATGCATGGGGGCGGTTTCTTGCAAGGCACAGGCCTCCTCTTCGGTCATGCCGGTGGCCAAACCGAGCACTTTTGCATAATAGCTCATCCGTTCGACGTGCATGCCCGTGTCGTTATCTTTGTATTCGGCCGCTTTTCCTAAGCAGGCAATAATCTCTTTTCGTGATGCTTCGAGTTCTTGTGTGCGCTTACGCACCTCCGTTTCGAGCAGTCGTTTTTCATTGTGTAGAGCAAGGTGGATTTGAATGCGTTTTTTGACAATCGGAGGGCTTATGGGTTTTGTGATATAGTCAACAGCACCTAAATCAAACCCTAAGGTTTCATCATCAATTTCGCCTTTTGCGGTGACAAAAATGACAGGAATGGAAGAGGTTGAAAGTTGACTTTTTAACTGGCGACAGACTTGATAACCATCCATTTCAGGCATCATGACATCCAGTAAAATGAGGTCGAGTTGTGACGTAGTTTGTGCGATTTTTAGAGCTTTAGCACCGTTGATGGCAACTTTGATTTTATAGTCGTCTTTGAGTAATCCACGCAGAATATCAATATTTTCTGGGGCGTCATCAACAATTAAAATGGTTGCTTTTGATTCGGTTGTTGCCATAACATCATACCTAACGATTCAAGATAGTTGATAATATTAGCATGTTGTTATGTACAATATTTTTATTTTTTAATCCTAGGTAGTGTGTAATGAAATTACTCTTGATAGAGGACGAGGCCTTATTGGTTGAAACGATTCAAGCGCGTTTAGTCGCAGAACACTACTTGGTGGATGTGGCACGAGATGGCGATGAAGCCACCTATGTGTTGCAAGAGTTTTCGTATGATCTGATTTTGCTCGATTTAGGGTTGCCTAAACGCCCTGGGCTGGTGATTTTAGACGCGATTCGGCAAGGTGAGTTTTCATTAAACACTCAAACCCCCGTATTGATTTTAACCGCTCGAAACTCTTGGCAAGAGCGGGTAGAAGGGCTTAAAAAAGGCGCAGATGATTACTTGGGTAAACCGTTTCAATACGAAGAGTTGCAAGCCCGTATCGAAGCCTTATTAAGGCGACAACACGCGGGCTCTAATAGTATTACCGTCGCAGACTATGAGCTGAACCTAGAAACGAAGCAGTTAACCGTTCGGGATGAAACCTATGACTTAACGCGCACAGAGTTTCGTTTAGCGTATGTATTTTTATCCAACCCAAATAAAGTGTTTTCAAAAGAGGCATTACTCGCCCGTATGTCCGATCAACACTACGATCGTGAAAGTAATGTGATTGAGGTGTATGTGCGTAAGTTGCGAAAAATGATGGGCAAGCAGGCCATTGAAACCTTACGAGGACTGGGCTATCGTTTTTGTGGTGATACCAATCACTCGAATAATAAGGGGGGGGAGAAAATTT
>JAKISK010000019.1 GCA_021648625.1 Thiomicrorhabdus sp.
TTTATGGACGTATTGCGTAAGAAACAAGTGCTGGGTAAACGTTGGAATAAAGTACCTAAAGAAAATTTGCGCCAAATAGCGCACCAAATCAGTGACTTAATTTATGAAGAGTTGACGGGGGTTCGAGGCGCATTTAATACGCAAATTGCCTACGTTACCCTGCGTAAAAAAAATAAGAAGAGGCACTATACCCTAGAAATTGCAGATTCGGATGGGTTTAACGCACAAACTATTTTAAAATCAACTCAGCCAATTATGTCGCCAAGCTGGTCACCCGATGGCAAAAAACTGGCGTATGTTTCGTTTGAAAATGGGCGTTCAGAAGTATTTGTTCAGAGTTTAGATGGCGCGTATCGCCATAAAATGGCAAGTTTCAAGGGTATTAACAGCGCACCTTCATGGTCGCCTGATGGCAAAAAATTAGCGCTAACCTTATCGAAAGGTGGCAGTGCTGATATTTATACCATGGATATACAAAGCAAAAAATTAAAGCGATTAACCAAAAAATGGTCCATTGAAACGGAAGCAATTTGGGCACCGAATGGGCGGTCACTATTTTTTAACTCAGACCGACGTGGACAACCTCAAATATTTCAAGTCTTTTTGGACACATTGGAAATTCGCCGAGTCAGTTTTGAAGGTCGATACAATGCAAATCCTGAAATTTCTCCAAACGGTCGTTATTTAGCAATGGTGCATGGGCAAGGTGGATTTAATATTGGATTGTTGGATTTGCACACCGATGAGTTTAATGTGTTAACGGATACGTTTCTAGATGAATCGCCAAGCTTTGCACCCAATGGTGAAATGATTTTATATGCGATGAACCGTAAAGGAAAAGGTCAATTAGCGGTGGTGGCCATTGATGGCAATACCTCGCAAATACTAAAAGTAAAAAATGGCGAAGTGAGAGAGCCTGCATGGGGGCCTTTTTTAACAAATAAATAGAACGGAACCTTTGCACGAAAAGATGCACGGATGAAAAAGGCTAAAATATATCTGATTTTATCACTTTTCCTCTCGCGCCTCTTTTCGTGCAAAGGTCTCAGAACGTTTTCAAAAAAATAGGTAAATAATTATGTTTCAATTTAAGAAGTTGTATTTGGTGGCCGGAGCCACTTCGGTCATAACCTTACTCGGTGCGTGTAGCTCACCGCCTGAATACGCAACAGAGGGAACGGCTCCTGATGTGATTGTAGATACTGCACCAGGCGTTCATGATGGTTCCGAATCGGGTTCTGGTATTGAAGTGTTGCCATTAAACCGTGCAGGCCAAGATTTTAGTGAGGGTGCTTTAGAAGGCGAGGGAGGAGATCCCATGGCTGACTTTCAAGAGATTGAAGGCTTTGAACCTGTGATTTATTTTGGATTGAATCAATATGAGTTGAATGATGAAAACACTAGAATTGTTAAGAATTTTGCACAAGAGATGCTTAACAATGAACGATTAACGGTTAAAATTAAAGGCCATACCGATGAACGAGGCACGCCAGAATATAATTTAGCACTGGGCGAAAGGCGTGCGAAAAGTGTGGCAGAAGCCATGATGTTACATGGCATAGGACAGTCTCGCATTGAGGTCATTAGTTACGGTGAAGAGATGCCTGTTGAGGTTGGGAGCAATGAAGCAGCATGGCAACAAAATCGTCGTGTTGAATTGGGAATTCGTTAATTACGCAAATAATAAAATTTAGAAGGTTGTTGTTTTTATGGTGAGCAGGGCAAATAAGTTTCTTATATTGGGTTCGGTTGTGTGCGTGTCATGGGTGATGTTATCAAGCTCAATTGTTTTTGCTGCAACGCCAGAGTCATCCGTTGAAGATCGGTTGCAACGTATTGAGCGAATTATTGAGAACCCTGTGTTGCTACAGCTCAGTAGACGCCTGGGAGAGCAACAGCGTGAAATACAAGATTTGCAAGATCAAATTGATTACTTAAAACGTGATTTACGTAAAATAAACCGTGTTGCGGATAAACGGTATAAAGAGAATGATGATCGTTTAAGTCATTTAGAAAACGCAACAGAAGACTTGGCGAATCAAGTGCCTGTTGTGGATGAAAAAATAGAAAATGATGCGTTGGTGAGCGAAATTGACTCCAATGAACGCTATGATGATGGGGTGGGGGGGGAGAAAAACCCTCAAAAAGAGATGAAAAAAATAATGGGATCGGATGCTTCCGCGAGCACGTTAACGCCTGTTAAAACACACCCCGCGACCAGTAAAGAGCAAGCGACCTATCAATTGGCGTTTGCACTTATAAAAAAAGGTCAGTATGACGCATCTATTCAAGCCTTTCAGTCATTTTTAAACCGTTACCCTAACAGCGAGCTTGCAAGTAACTCGGCCTACTGGATGGGCGAGGCGCACTACATTCAAAAAGATAACCAAGCCGCCTTAAAGGCTTTTAATGTTGTGATTAAGCGCTACCCCAGCTCATCTAAAACAGCAGATGCCATGTTGAGAGCAGGCGATTGTTTAGAAAACCTAAAGCAGTTGAAAAAAGCGAAAAACATGTATAACCAACTGATTACACTTCATTCTGGTACTTCCGCAGCAGAAAAAGCCATAAAACGTTTAGAAAAATTGTAATCATGCCTCAAGATCAAGATACAGCTCAAAAGCCCCCCCCCACTAAAAAAGCCGTGATTCTACTTTCTGGTGGGCTGGATTCGGTTACGGTACTTGCCATTGCGAAGTCTCAAGGGTATGAATGTCATACCATTAGTTTTGATTACGGGCAACGAACACGTTCTGAGCTTGTTGCAGCGGCTAAATTATCTCAATCCATGGACGCGGTTTCGCATCGTGTAATGGATGTGAATATGGGGCAAATTGGCGGTTCCGCGTTAACGGATTTTCAGATTGATGTGCCAACAAAGGGGATCGAACAAAATGAAATTCCCGTGACTTATGTGCCTGCGCGTAATACTGTGTTCTTGTCGTTTGCCTTAGCACTTTCAGAGGTGCTGGAGGCGAATGATATTTTTATTGGTGTTAACGCGGTGGATTATTCAGGGTATCCCGATTGTCGTCCTGCTTACATAGATGCCTATGAAAAAATGGCAAACTTAGCCACCCGAGTGGGTGTTGAGGGAAAAAGACTTCGTATTCAGACGCCGTTAATGACGCTAACCAAAGCAAAAATAATACAAAAAGGTCTTGCTTTGGGGATAGATTACAGTCTAACCGTATCTTGTTATCAAGCAGATGAATCCGGTCGAGCTTGTGGACTTTGTGACGCTTGTCGTTTACGTAAACAAGGTTTTTTTGAAGCGAGCGAGAGTGATCCAACACGCTATCAGGTTTAAATTAACGTGGTGAAATTGAATGTTTTTTAACACAGCGTTGACCTTTTTCATGGGATAGCTGAGTCGTTATGTTTTTTATATAGAAAAACACTTGCACACTGCCTTCAGGCTTGTATAATACGCCACATTCCAGTGAGGGTCGTTAGCTCAGTTGGTAGAGCAGTTGGCTTTTAACCAATTGGTCGAGCGTTCGAATCGCTCACGACCCACCATTTTTAAAATGGCGCAAATATTTTTGGAATACCCTATCAGGGTCGTTAGCTCAGTTGGTAGAGCAGTTGGCTTTTAACCAATTGGTCGAGCGTTCGAATCGCTCACGACCCACCATATTTTAAACCCACGCGGCTTTAAGTAATCACGTGGGTTTTTTTATGTCTGAAATTTATTGCATGTTTAATCTACTTGACGCAATCATTCTGTGTTTTAATTAGGGCTTCGTTAATTATGCTTAAAAATAAGAGAAAATGTTGTGAACTGTTCTATTAAAACCTGTTCTATTTTTATTTTATTGTCTTTTGGTACGCTAAACCTTAGTGGGTGTGGCGGAGGGGATGATTTTCAACGATTGATTACAGAGGTTTTTCCTGATGAGGACGACGATGACGGAACAGATTTGCCTACGCCAACAAGTATCTCCACAGACTATAAATCGATTATTAAAGCGGAAGATTTGATTAACAGCAGTAATACGGGGAGCATTTCAGTTGGTATTTTAGATGATGGCTTTAATACGAGCCATATCGAATTATCAGATCGTTCGGTGGTGGAACAAAATTACGATGACATTACCGTTAATAATGATTATTTGAGAGACGACAATGGTGATGCTTGGAGTTGGGCAAATCATGGTACAGGTGTTGCAGGATTGGCTTTAGGTAAAGATTCGGGCATTGCGCCACAAGCCGAAGCGGTTACTTCGTTAAACCGAAGTTTGACTGGTTTTTTTGATGCTCAAGAATATTTTGATAGCTTTAGTAAAGATGAAACAGGGCGCTTTACTGACAGTACGACTAACGAGCAAATTTGTGTACAGCATATTTATTTAGACAGCACAGAGCCTTCAGAGCGAAGGTGGTTTCCTTGGTGTGTCAATTTTGCGGTGTACCATATTGAAAAGCTAACGGAAGTTGCGAGCTTTGATATGCCAGCGGTTACTTTGAGTTCAACGATTCCTTTTGGTCATTATCAACGGGGCATTGACCTCTCGTTTAATCAGACAAAATGGGACGATGGAAGTTACGAAGCGGACTGGAATCGTGTCAATGTAGCGGAATTTAATGAATTGTATTTTTACGATTACAATACCAGTTACGATAAAATACAAAACCTCTTAGCCACCAACGATTTAATTATTGTTTTGGCAGCTGGTAATCGTGGACTGAGCCTTACTAAGAGACAAGTTGAGGATTGGGAAGCACTAAAAATAAGCTCATCAAATCCGTTGGCACAAAATATTACCAATGTGTTTTTTGATCCCGATGTTGATCGTAATTCAAATGGTATTATTGAGGACAATGAAAAAGGCATTACAAAGGGCTTATTGTTTGTAGGCGCGGTTGATGCGGAACAGAAATTGGCGGGGTACAGTAACTTTCCAGGTAGCTCGGTTGAAGTTCAAGCACGGTTTATTGTTGCACCAGGTGATTTATCGGTTGCATGGCCCTCTTTGGGTGAGGAGGCTTATTTAGACAAAAGTGGAACGTCTTATGCGGCGCCACTTGTTTCGGGCGCCATTGCATTGCTTAAAGTAAACCATCCATCAAAAACAGCACGAGAAATTGCCGATGCTATTTTAGCCACGGCATCCAAAGACATTCCAGATTACAGTGCAGAAACACACGGGCAAGGATTGTTGGATGTAGAAGCAGCGAACTTGCACTTGAATTAAACCTAACTCACTCGCTCTATTGCACTAATCAGTTTGGTTGGGTTAAAGGGTTTGACAATCCAGCCCGTTGCGCCAAGTCGTTTACCTTCCTCTTTCATTTCTTGACTGGCCTCTGTGGTGAGCATGAGGGTGGGGGTGTATTTTCCATTGGGATGTTCGCGCAATTTTTCTAAAAATTCCAATCCCGTCATTATGGGCATATTTATGTCCGATAAAATCACATCAAATTTTTGTTTTTCTACGGCTTGTAATCCCTCTAATCCATTTTCAGCAAAAGTGAGTTCGTAGTGTTCTCGTAATACCTGATCAGCCAGCTTTCGTAATGAACGCGCATCATCAACATAAAGTATTTTTTTCATATAATAAGCCGCCTTTTTAATTTGTTATTGGAAAATAATAGCTCAAAAAAGATGCGAGAGCATTTTTTATCTGCTATTTTTTGGAATAATATGAACTAATCGACTTTAATAGGTGAAAGACGGGGGCGAGGTTGGTATTATAAGCACTATTTATAATTATCGTCGTAAGCACAAAGGAAGTTTCATGTTACAAAGTATTCGTGATCGCGCTCAGGGATGGGTCGCTTGGGTGATTGTCGGATTGATTATCTTAACATTTGCGCTGTTTGGTATTGACCAATACGCACGTGGGGATAAAGCCGTAATCGTGGCTGAAGTGAATGGCCAAGACGTGACGGGGAATGCATTTTTGACCCTGTACCAGCGTCAAAAATCGCGTCTTGAAGAGCAGTTTGGTGACATGTATGACCAAGTAGTTGACGATGAAGAGTTGCGTTTACAGGTACTGGACGCATTGGTTGAATCGGAACTGATGCGTCAATGGGCGATGGAAAATAACATGCTAATTACCGACCAGCAGCTAGCGACAGCCATTCACTCCGCAGAAGTGTTTCAGCAAGACGGTAAATTTTCGGATAAAATTTACGAAGACGTTTTGATGCGTAACGGAATGAATATTGCACGTTTTGAGCACGAGCAGCGTCAATATTTATTGGAAGGGCAGTTTTATTCTTTAACTATGATGGGCAGCTTTGCCACACCGTTTGAAGTGGAGCAATTGGCTAAATTGCAAGGCCAAGAGCGTGATATAAGTTACTTACGCATTGATCAACGTCAGTTTCTAAAAACCGCTAAGGTTACTGAGCAAGCGATTAAGGCCGCGTACGATGATGCGTTAGACCGTTATATTGATCCACAAAAAATATCAGTTGATTACATTGACGTTTCTCAATCCGAAATTGCAAAAACCATTGAAGTTACGGATGCATTAATTCAAGCCTATTATGATGAGAATAAAGCACTGTTTACCTTGCCTGAAAAACGCCATGCGAAGCACATTTTGATCTCAGTTGAAGCGGAGACCGATGAAGCAAAAACAGCGGCATTGGCTACCGTGGCTGAAGTCCAAGGGAAGTTAGCCGCAGGCGAAGAGTTTGAAGAGCTGGCTAAAACGTATTCTAAAGACCCCGGTTCAGCAAGTTCAGGAGGCGATTTAGGCACGTTTGAGCAGGGCATGATGGTGCCAGAATTTGATGAAGTGGTCTTTGCTATGGATGTTGGGCAAGTGAGTGACCCCGTAAAAACTGACTTTGGTTATCATATAATTAAACTGGTAGGCATTGACGCGAAACAAACACAACCATTCGAAACGGTTAAGGCAGATGTGAGTGAACAGTATAAAATGGAGCAGGCTGAACGTCAGTATTTTGATTTGCTTGAGCAGTTAACCACCATTGCGTATGAACAATCGGACAGCTTAGAGCCAGCCTCCGATGCCGTTGGGCTTAAGGTTCAAACCTCGGAACTGTTTAGCCAAGACGGAGGATTGGGTGATGTGTTATCCAACCCTAAAGTGTTGAACATTGCGTTTTCTGATGAACTTCTAAAAGAGAACATGAACAGTGAAGCCATTGAGTTAAGCAGTAATCGTTCGGTCTTTATTCGATTGAATCAGCATGTTGAACAGCGTCAAAAACCCTTGGCAGAAGTGGCGGAATCTATTAAAGAGCAACTTACGCGTCAAGTGGCAATTAAAGAAGCTGAGGCGTTAGCTGAACAATTATTGGCTAAAATTAAAACGGGAGAAAGCCCAGAATCGTTAATACGTGATGGTATTGAGTGGAACACCGTTGGTTGGATTTCTCGTACTTCACAAAAGCAACTGCCTCAAATAGTAAGCGAAGCGTTTAAAGTGGCTAAGCCTACAGAAGAGGGCGCGTCTTCGTGGGGTTCTTTTCAGCTGACAACGGGTGATACGGTTTTACTTCAAGTTTCAGGCGTGAAAACTCAGGGCATTTCGGATGGCGATAAAGTTGCACTGACTCGAGCCTTTGCAGAGTTATTTGGTACCGCTCAATACAAAGGTCGTTTAGAAGGATTAATGGCTAAAGCAGATATTGTAAGGTTACCTGCATATAAAACCGTGAAGTAAATATGCGATAACTCAGCCATTTAAAAAAAAGGGGGGGGGAGAAAAAATTCCCCCCTCTTTTTTTAACTTAATTTATTCGGAATCCTTCTTTTTGGCATGAAAATCTTGCATATGCCCTTCACTACAGAACGTATCGTTGCCATCGTAATAGGCGTTAGACTGCGGTAAGTGAACACCGCAAAGTGCGCATTGAACCATTGATTCGCTTGTGGCATTGCTGTCGATTGGCGTGTCTTCGGTGCTTTGGTTTTTACTGCGAATTTCAATGATTCGATTGAGTGTAAATCGAATGATTAAAAAGACTAAAACGACAAATAATAAAAAAATAATGGCTTTCATTTGTGAGCTCTTCTCTTTTAGGTAATAGAAAAAAATTATATACGATCATAAGATTTGTTAATGCAATTTTTCTCTAAAAATCATACAATAATAACAATTTATATTTTTTAATTCATCTTAAAGCACTTCTTTGATTTCGTTTGTATATATGTCTAAAGAAACCCGTAAAAGGTTTAATAAGGTGTGTACCTTATGGCGTGTTTTAAAAACTCTGTGTTATGTGGCGTTTAACGCTACAAAATGTAGGGTAGGTTGGGGGAATTTCGTTACATGAATTTACATGAATACCAGTCCAAAGCGCTGTTTTCTGATTATGGCATTGGCATCCCTACGGGGTATGTAATCACAAAGTTAAGTGAACTTGATGCCGTATTGACGCGTATTGATAGCCGTGGTTGGGTTGTTAAGGCGCAAGTTCACGCGGGCGCACGTGGTAAGGCGGGGGGGGTAAAATTAGTGAACACCCCTCAAGAAGCGCATGAAGTTGCGAGTGCCTTATTAGGCGGTTCGTTGGTGACCACTCAAACGGCAGGAAAATCGTTGCCTATTAACTGTCTATTGATTGAAGAAACATTGGCAATAGAGAGTGAGCTGTATTTGAGTTTGTTGGTTGATCGTGTCACACGGACACACACTTTTGTTATTTCGTCTGAAGGGGGGATGGACATTGAGGAGGTGGCAGAAAAAAACCCTGAAAAAATCTTATCCATTCACATAGACCCTACTGTTGGCGTGATGCCTTACCAGTGTCGAGAAGTTGGATTTGCGCTAGGTTTAAAAGGGGAAGCCTTTAAACAGATTGGCGTGTTGATGAAGAAATTTTATCAATTAACCTTAGATAAAGACATTTCACAGCTAGAAATTAATCCATTAGTGTGCACCTCTGATAATCAGTTAATTGCATTGGATGCGAAAGTCAATATTGACTCAAACGCTCTGTATCGTCAGCCTGAACTGGTTAAGATGCGAGACACCACCCAAGAAGATGCGCGAGAAGTGAAAGCCGCTGAGCATGAGTTGAATTACATTGCACTGGAGGGCGATATTGGTTGCATGGTAAATGGTGCGGGATTGGCGATGGCAACCATGGATTTAATTAAGTTGAACGGTGGAGAACCTGCAAATTTTTTAGATGTAGGCGGCGGAGCAACGCCTGAACGTGTGGCAGAAGCATTTAAGCTGATTTTGTCTTCGCCAGACGTAAAATCTATTTTAGTGAATATTTTTGGCGGAATTGTACGGTGTGACCTGATTGCAGAAGGCATTATTAAAGCAGTGCAAGAGGTTGGACTAACCATTCCTGTTGTGGTGCGCTTGGAAGGTACAAATGTTGAGTTAGGCCGTGAAAAATTGGCGAAAAGCGGTTTACGTATTATCACCGCAGACGGGTTGGCCGATGCCGCCGTTAAAGCCGTTGAATTAGCAGGAAAATAAATAGAATGAGTATTTTAGTTAATCACAACACCAAGGTTATTTGCCAAGGGTTTACAGGAAAACAAGGCAGTTTTCACTCTGAACAAGCCATCGCTTATGGGACTAAAATGGTGGGTGGAGTAACGCCAGGAAAAGGTGGGCAAACGCATTTAGGTTTACCTGTTTTTAATACGGTTAAAGAAGCGATTGCACAAACGGGTGCCCAAGCCTCAATGATTTATGTTCCGCCCGCCTTTGCGGCGGATTCGATTATTGAAGCGATCATGGCTGGAATCAAAGTCATTACCTGCATTACCGAAGGCATTCCTGTTGCAGATATGTTAAAAGTGCGTGCGGTGCTAGAAACCTCAGATTCGTATTTAATTGGTCCCAATTGCCCTGGTTTAATTACCCCAGGGGATAACCAAGATGGGTGCAAAATCGGCATCATGCCTGGTCATATCCATTTAGTGGGCAAAGTGGGCGTGGTTTCACGCTCGGGTACTTTAACCTATGAAGCGGTACACCAAACTACTCAAAATGGGTTGGGGCAATCCACCTGTGTTGGGATTGGTGGTGATCCCCTTCAAGGGATGAATTTTATTGATTGTTTGGCGTTGTTTCAAGAAGACCCACAAACCGAAGGCATTATTATGGTCGGTGAGATTGGGGGGCAAGCCGAAGAGGATGCGGCAGAGTTTATTAAAGCGCATGTTAGCAAGCCCGTTGTGGCTTATATTGCAGGAGTAACCGCGCCTGCGGGTAAGCGTATGGGTCATGCGGGGGCAATTGTCAGTGGAGGGAAAGGTACGGCCGAGGCTAAGTTTGCAGCCTTAGAGTCTGCGGGCGTAACCATTGTTTCTTCACCTGCGGAGTTGGGCAGTGCGATGTTAAAGGCGCTTTCTTAATTATGAGCTCGCAGGTAACGGTTGTCATGGCACAAATAGACCCTGTAGTGGGGGATATTTTAGGCAATACGCAACGAATTATTACCGCCTGTCATCAAGCCAGAGATGAAAGCTCTGCGGACATTGTTGTGTTTCCTGAGATGACAATTACAGGTTATCCGCCCGAAGATCTTTTACTTAGGGATGGGTTGTACCCTCAAGTAAACCAAGCATTGTCAACGATTTGTGAGCAAGTTACGGATGTTGTTTGTGTGGTTGGTTACCCAATGAAAGATCAGTTGGGTGAGTGTTTTAATATGGTGGCTTGGATTGAAGAAGGGATGATTCAAGCCAGCTACATGAAGCAGAACTTACCCAATTACAGTGTGTTTGACGAGCAACGTTATTTTGAGGCGGGCGATCGTCCATGTGTGGTGGAATTTAAAGGCATCTGTTTTGGCCTGTTGATTTGCGAAGATATTTGGAAAATTTCGCCCGTTACACAGGCCAAAGATGCGGGTGCAGAAGTTATTTTGTCATTAAATGCCTCGCCATTTTCGGCAGAAAAACATCAAGACCGTTTACGAATGATTCAACGTCGCGTGGACGAAGTGGGTTTGCCTGTTATTTATGTTAATCAAGTGGGAGGGCAAGATGAGTTGGTGTTTGATGGTGGCTCGTTTGCGATGAACTCTTTGGGAGACGTTTGTGTACAAAGCCCAGAGTTTAAAGCATCACTCTCTTCGGTTACGCTGGTAAAACAGGGGCAGACCGTTGGCATAAAACAGGGCGAAATCGCCGAGTTATATGAGGATGAAGCACGCGTGTATCAAGCACTGATCATGGGGTTGCGAGATTATGTCATCAAAAATGGTTTTTCAAGTGTACTGTTGGGCTTATCGGGTGGTATTGATTCGGCGCTTACGTTAGCACTCGCTGTGGATGCTCTGGGTGCGGATAAGGTTGAGGCGGTGATGATGCCTTTTCGATATACCGCAGATATCAGCAAACAAGATGCCGCAAAACAGGCAAAAATGCTCAAGGTAAACTACCACTCCATTCCAATTGAAGAGACCTACCTTGCGTTTGAACAAGCGCTCTCCTCTCGATTTTTGGGCATGGAAAACGATGTAACAGAGGAAAATTTACAGGCGCGTATTCGAGGCACGATCTTAATGGCGATCTCGAATAAGTGTGGAAGCATGGTGTTGGCAACCAGTAATAAGAGTGAAGTCGCGGTGGGGTATTCCACGTTGTATGGCGATATGGTTGGTGGGTTTTCGCCTTTAAAAGATATTCCAAAAACGCTAGTATACCGTTTGGCGGAGTACCGTAATACACTGTCGCCCGCTATTCCAGAGCGAGTGATTACCCGAGCACCTTCGGCCGAGCTACGTCCCGATCAAAAAGATCAAGACTCATTGCCTGAATATGATGTACTGGATGCCATTATTAAAGCGTATGTAAAAGAGGATCAAACGCCAGAGCAAATTTGTGCGTTAGGGATTCCTGAAGAGGACGTGCGTAGAGTGATTAAAATGATTGATCGTAATGAGTATAAACGTCGACAAGCTGCACTAGGGGTTAAGATTACACATAGAGCCTTCGGGCGTGATCGTCGTTACCCCATTACCAGCGGATATTCTGAGTAGGTAATTTGGCCACTACTCAGTGACTCCGCTAAAGAAATCGGTTGTTTTTTGCCACAAGCTTTTATTTTGATTTTCAAGCGATTTTTGCTTGGCGGCTTGCCGTGATGGAGTGATTTTTTCTTGGTTTAAAGCCATGACTTGTCGTACATTGTGAGCAATTTCAGGCATCTCTAGTTTGGTGTAAGCTTGCTCTAGTAGCATTAAGGTTTCCAGTGTAACCACCGATTGTGGGTAGTTCTCCAAAATATAAGTAGCGCGATTAACTGCGGCCAAATAGGCTTGTTTATTAAAGTAAAACTCCGCCACTAAAAATTCATGGCGTGCAATTTGATTGCGTAATACGATGAGACGTTGTTTGGATTTTTCGACATAACGGCTATTAGGGAAACGTTTTAGCAGTTCGTTATAATATTGAAATGCACGTAAGGCCGATTGTGTGTCTCGATTGGCGGGATCGGTCACCCATTTATCTAACCAGCTTTTATTAATGGATTCGGCGGAGAGGGCTTTAAGGTATAAGGCATAGTCAATGTTAGGGTGTTTGGGAAATAGACGTGCAAACTCGTCTAATTCACGAATGGCAGATTCAGGTTCGCTGTAACGATAATAAGCGTAAGCAAGCTCGGTATAGCTCTGTTCTGTGTAGTCGCCATAGGGATAATAAGATTTAAGCTTTTCATACTCTTTGATTGCCGCATCCCACATGCCTGCTTTAAAGGCGGTGGTGGCTGAATCGTAAAATTCTTCTGCACTTTTTTCAGAATCTTCCTTAGCAACCAAGGACGTGATTGAGGAACAACCTTGTAGGCTTAAAAGGCCAATCAATAGAGCGGATAATAACGTTTTTTTCATGTTTCTTCGGTACAATATGCATTAATAAAAAATTGATACGATTATACCATATTTTAACAAATCTGAATCAGAGGTTCTTTCATTGAATAAACAAACATTAACAGCCGTTCTTTCGCACGACGCGTTAGGAGAGCGGCTTGATATTGCAATTGTGCCACTTTTTTCAGAGTATTCCAGAAGCCGTATTCAGAAATGGATTAAAGAGGGGAACGTCACGCTGGATGGCGTGGTTTGGAATAAGCCTAAACAGACCGTATTAGGGGGAGAGAAAGTTGAACTGTTGGTGGAGATTGCAACTGATTTAAACGCACCTGCACAAGACATTTCATTGAATATCCTCTATGAAGATGACAGTGTTATGATCATTAATAAACCCGTAGGTATGGTGGTGCACCCTGGTGCAGGCAACCCAGATGGCACGATAATGAATGCACTGTTGTTTCACAATTCAGCGTTACGCGATGTGCCACGTGCAGGGATTGTTCATAGACTGGACAAAGATACTTCGGGATTAATGGTGGTCGCAAAAACCATTCCCGCACAGACGCACTTGGTTGACCAATTGCAACGTCATGATGTTGAACGCATTTACGATGCGGTTGTGGTGGGGCAAATGAGCGCAGGGGGCACGGTCGATAGACCCATTGGTCGTAGCCCGAAAGATCGTACAAAAATGGCGATTCGAGAGTTTGGCGGAAAAGAGGCGGTGTCGCATTACCGAGTATTGGAGCGTTTTAGAGACTACACGCGTGTTCGGGTTAAATTAGAAACGGGACGAACCCATCAAATTCGAGTGCACATGGCATCGCTTGGTTACCCGTTGGTGGGCGATCAAACCTACGGTAAGCGCTTTAGAATTCCAAAAGGCATGGACAATGCGCTGGTTGATTTTTTACGTAACTTTAAACGCCAAGCTTTGCATGCAGGCGCACTCAGTTTTGAGCACCCCGTAACAGGACGAAAAGTGAAGTGGAAAGCGGAAATTCCTGATGATATGTTTGAGCTGATTGATGTCTTGCGTGAAGACATTGAACTCTATGAGTCTAAAATGCTCGGCAAGGATGGTTTTGATTACGACTATGGCGTTGAGGTTGAGTGGGTAACGGATGAGGACGTTCCTAAGTAATCGTTATGTTTATTGTTCCTAAATGGCCAGCACCCAAGCACATTAAAGCACTTTGTACTACGCGAGAAGGGGAGGGGAGTTTTCCTCCGTTTGAGGGATTTAATCTGGCAACTCATGTGGGAGATGAGTTAAGTGCCGTTGAGAAAAATCGGCAACGACTGATCTCTCGGGTCAATTTACCTTCTGCTCCTTACTGGTTAGACCAGCAGCATACGGATGTAGCGATAGAGCTCACAAAGAACCGTTTAAACCCATTGAATATCAAAAATTCTCGCCCTCCTATTGCCGATGCATCGTGGACGATGGAAAAGGGTTGTGTGTCGATTGTGATGACGGCGGACTGCTTGCCTCTATTGATTACAAACCAACACGGGTCGTTGGTTTCAGCCATTCATGCTGGCTGGAAAGGGTTGCATAAAGGCATTGTGCGTAAAACGATTCAGCGTTTTTTGGTAAAAGAGGGTGGGGAGCCACACGCGTTACTGGTGTGGATTGGCCCTGTTATCAGTCAAGAACACTTTGAGGTTGGGCAGGATGTATTGAATGCTTTTGTTGGTAAATGCCCAAAAAATGCAAAATTTTTCTCCCCCCCCTCTGTTTTAAGTGTAAAAACCCCTTCTAAATACCAAGCCGACTTAGTGGGCTTGGTGCGTAAAGAGTTAAATGAACTAGGCGTTACCAATATTTATGGAGGTGATTTGTGCACCTATGCCCTGTCAGAGAAGTTTTACTCCTATCGACGCTCAGGGCAAACAGGGCGAATCGCTTCTTTCATTTGGATTGAGTAGGTTCGCTTAAGTCTTTTAGTTTAAGCCTTATTTACCTGTTTTAAAGAAGAACTCCGCCTTTTTCACATCCTCTGGCAACCCTGTTATGACAATGTTGTCATTGGCTTTTATTAGGGTCTCTTCGGATGGGCTTTCACCACGCACTTGCCCACGCTTAATCGCTTTTATGCTGATGTTAAGTTCTTCTAACTCGATGTCTCTAATTCGCTTGCCGACAATAAAATCCGTTTCATCCAAGGGAACCGTATGAATAATGTGTTTCATTATTTGGTGTTTTTGGTAAGGGTTATCGTCTTCACCGGGGTAGAAGTTATCTAATAATTGATAGCGATCTTTACGAATGCTACGGGTCAATCTTAATACTCTTCTGGGTGGGTGACCAAGCATAATTAGTAGGTGTGATGCCAGCATAATGCTGGATTCAAAGGTATCAGGAATGATCTCGGTGGCACCGGCATCCATGAGTTCACTGAGGTTTTTATCGTCAATGGTTCGAACTAGGATTGGGATTTTTTCATTTACTTGACGAATCGCTTTTAAAATTTTGATGGACGCGTGTAAGTCGGTGAAGGTGATGATGACAATTTTAGCGCGTTCAATAACCGCCGCGTGCAAAATTGTTTGTTTACTGGCATCGCCGTAGTAAACATTTTCGCCCGCTGCGTGGGCTTCGTTTACACGTGAAATATCCATGTCTAGCGCAATAAAACGCTGGTTTGAAAAATGCAATAAACGGCCAACAATTTGCCCAACACGTCCAAAACCACAGAGTATCACGTGATTGGATATGTGTTGTGTCTCGGTCTCAATAGAGTGCTCAATCTCTTGTTGATTGGCCTTGTAGCTGGTTGGGTGAATAAAGTTTGCAATACGTCCGTTAAATTTAATTAAGAACGGGGCAATCGCCATATTTAATACGGCGGCCGTTAATAGGATGTTGCCCTCTTGTTCGGGCAGTAAATTATAGGTAAAAGCGAGCGTCATGATAACTAAGGTAAATTCACCCACTTGTGAAAGAGAGAGCGCTACGCGTGTTGAAACCCCTTGCGGCTTACCAAATAGGCGTGAGACGCCATATAGAACAGCACCTTTAACGACATAAATCGCAATGGTCAGTAAAATCACTGTCCAAAAATGTTCAACCAAAATATCTAGCGAGATAATCATCCCGACGGTCACAAAAAACAGTCCTAAAAAGATGTCCTGAAAAGGACGAATATCGGACTCAATTTGATGGCGATATTCGGTTTCACTGAGCATCATTCCCGCTAAAAAAGCCCCGAGCGTCATGGAAAGCCCCATCTCTTCGGTAAAGACTGCGGCACCCAGTGCAACGGTTAATACGGTGAGCGTAAACAGTTCTTGTGATTTGGCAGAGGCCACTTCATGAAACAGCGGTTTAAGCAGGTAGCGACCAATTAAATACATAATGACCACCACCAATATACCTTTTAAGAAAGCGATTCCTAGCGTAGAGGCCAGTGCATTTTCGCCACCATCGGTCATGCTGAGCGCCAAGGCTGGAATTAAAATCAACAGCGGAATGGCCATGATGTCTTGAAAGATTAAAATGCCCACGGTAGAGCGGCCGTGTCTGGAATGAATTTCAGACTGTTCGGTCAATTGTTTAATAACGATGGCGGTAGAGGAGAGGGCAAATGCACCCGCAATAATAATGTTGGTATTGGTGTCTAAGCCCGCCAACCAGCCGATGCCAAATGCGATCACTGCGGTAATAAAAACTTGTGCGGTTCCCAGTCCAAAAACCAGTCGTCGCATTGCAATCACTTGGTTAAAAGAGAACTCTAATCCGATGGCAAAGAGCAAAAAGACAATCCCAAACTCGGCCAGTAGACTGATATTTTCTTCTTTTTCAATCAAGCTAAGTCCGTAAGGTCCTACAATCATTCCGACGATGATATAGCCGAGTATCGGGGGGAAATGTAAGCGCCTAGAAACTGCGACGACGAGTACGGCGATGCCCAGTAAAAAAACGATGTTTAAAAGAATGTGTTCGTGCACGTGGATTAATGTCCCAATTTATGTTTAATTAAATTTAACTTGTTTAAAATCAATTTATTGTGAGGTCATTTTAAAGCGCATTGACAGGTCAATGGCTTGAATGTGCTTGGTGATTGCGCCCGTTGAAATAAAGTCCACGTTGGTTTCAACAAGCTTGCTAAGGTGTTGTAATTCTACATTACCCGAGACCTCTAATTTGGCTTTTCGTGCAACCATTTCGACCGCTTGTGCCATCATCGAAAGGCTAAAGTTATCCAGCATAATAATATCCGCTTTGGCATCCAGTGCTTGTTGTACTTCGTCTAAATTTTCAGTTTCAACTTCTACTGTAATGTCAGGGTGATTTTGTTTTGCTGTGGTCACGGCATTTAGGATACTGCCCGCCGCCATAATGTGATTTTCTTTGATTAAAATCGCATCATACAATCCCATTCGGTGATTTTTTCCCCCCCCACATGCCACGGCGTATTTTTGCGCCAAGCGTAATCCAGGGATGGTTTTTCGAGTATCCAGCAATTGGGTTCGAGACCCTTTGAGTAGGGCGGCATATTGAGCAGTGGTTGTGGCGGTTGCTGATAGGGTTTGTAAAAAATTAAGTGCGGTTCGTTCGGCTGTTAAAATACGTTGAGCCGAGCCTTTAATTAGGCAAAGTGTTTGCTCGGCAGAGACCAAATCTCCCTCTTCAGCCAGCCACTCAATTTGAATACTGTCATCCACCTGTCTGAACACCTCATCAAACCAAGGTCGACCACAGAGCGTTGCTGGTTCACGGCAAATTATTTTGGCCTCTGCTTGCGTGGTGATAGGAATCAATTCTGCGGTTAAATCGCCTCCTCGAATGTCCTCTTGTAAGGCAATTGAAACGGTAGCTTCTAACGCGTCAAAGTAGTTTATATCGTTCATTTTATTATTTATGTCGATTGATGAGAGAGCGATATTATAAGGTGTCCAGAAATATAGAGGGGGATTTTGATCGAAAAAATCGATAAATTTGAGTTCATCCTATGGGGTTTTGACCCAATGGATTATGTATTCACGTATACTAAGCACTATGACTGCGTACTCTTTAGGAAATGCTTATATGATTCAGCCCGAAACGGGGTTGTTAGCGGGTGTGCGGTTTGTTGAGAGTCCAAATGCCGATAAACGCCCTGAGGGATTTAGGCCAGAATTGATTGTAGTGCATGCCATAAGTTTACCTCCGAATCAATTTGGCGGTGGCGCGATTGATCAGCTCTTTACCAATCAATTAAACCCTGATGACGACCCTTTTTTTAAAGACATTGAACACCTAAAGGTTTCGGCACATCTGTTAATTCGGCGTGATGGCGAGGTGGTGCAATATGTGCCATTTCATCTGCGTGCATGGCACGCAGGGCACTCTTGCTTTAAAGGGCGGAAAAATTGTAATGATTTTTCGATTGGTATTGAGCTAGAAGGAACGGATGCGTGTTGTTATACCGCTAGACAGTATCAGGTTTTAGCCAACGTTATTAAAGCATTATGGCAAGCGTACCCCAGTTTAAAAGCGCATGATGTTGTGGGGCATTGTGATATTGCACCCAATCGAAAAACAGATCCTGGCCCCTATTTTTTATGGAAGTCTTTGGCAAGGTTGCTGGAGTCTTCGTAAAGCATTGTTAGGAACGCTCTTTTAAGCAATCCAGCCATTGCGATTGTTTGAGTTGGTTGGAGGGTTTTTCGGGCTGTACTTTAAACAGGGTTCACCAGACGTTTCGAGCACAACCGCGCTGGGAAGCTGGGTGGTTTTAAACCCAAATGCCTTGCAGCCTCGTGGGTTATTGCTGTCCCAAGTAACAAAAAAATGATGGCATCTAAAGCAATCAATAGGCGGAGAATTTTTCATACAAGGTGTTTTTTAAGTTGTGTACATTAATGGTGTCGTAATTGTTACAGGTTGCGTAAATTACTTTTAGCGTTCAGAATTTAAAAAAATAGTTTAACAGTAAAAATGTAAATTTTTAAGCTTAAAAATAGAGAAGGATAATAAATATGAGCAAAGTTGGTCTATTTTATGGAACGGATACGGGAAATACAGAACGCGTTGCGGATCTTATTAAGGATGAAATAGGCGCAGATCAAGTTGATGTTTATGACATTGCGATCGCCAGTGCGGACGACTTTGCAAAACACGACAAGATTATTTTAGGTCAACCAACGTGGTATTACGGAGAGTTACAAAGCAGTTGGGATGATTTTTGGGAAGACTTTAAAGGCATCGACTTTACGGGAAAAACCGTGGCGTGTTTTGGCTTGGGCGACCAAGCTGATTATTCGGAATACTTTTTAGATGCCATGGGCTTTATGCACGACATTGCCGTAGAAAATGGTGCAACCCCAGCAGGGTATATGTCAACAGAGGGATTTGAATTTGACGAATCGAAAGCCATTACCGAAGACGAAGCGTTTTTTGTAGGGCTAGGCATAGATGAAGATCAACAACCAGAGTTGACCGAGACGCGAATCAGTGAGTGGGTGGCACAAATTAAAGAGGAGATGGCTCTGTAATATTTCTTGAGCTTGCATCATAAGCGCAACGGATTCTAAGCCGTCAGGTTTCACTCGTGTCATCCTCTGGAAGAAACAAAACTCTTGTAATTCATTGAAGTCTGAGCAAAAAGCGCTAAAATGGAGGATTCTTTTTAAAATACAATAATTGAACCTGCCTTATGCGCCAACTTATACGTAAGATCACTTCTATTTTTTCTAAGTCCTCTGATGACTCCTGTCCTGTTAATGCGCATCAAGCCCCCTTGATATTGTCTCGTGATGAACATGATATTTCACGCCAAGACATTGATGGCTCTGCGTTGGATGTGCTGTATGGCTTTAAGCGTGCGGGCTATGAGGCGCATTTGGTGGGTGGCTGTGTTCGTGACTTGTTGTTGGGGCTGGAACCCAAAGATTTTGATATTGTGACCAGTGCCGAACCTGATGACGTTAAGGCTGTGTTTAAACACCGTTGTCGTTTAATTGGTCGTCGCTTTCGTTTAGCGCATGTGCGGTTTGGGCGAGATGTGATTGAGGTGGCCACTTTTAGGGGGACGGGCGAGAATAAGGCGGATGTTAACCGGCAAGATCGTTTTGGGCGCAATGGCAAGCGTTCTGGCTCTGCGCGAGAGGTGGATGACAGCGGTCGCTTAGTTCGAGACAATGTGTACGGGTCAATTGAGGAGGATGTCTGGCGTCGTGACTTTACGGTGAATGCGCTGTATTACAACATTAAAGATTTTTCAATCATTGATTACACGGGCGGGTTGGATGACATTGAAAAAGGCCAGTTACGATTAATTGGAGACCCTGAAACCCGTTACCGTGAAGACCCTGTTCGAATGATTCGTGCGATTCGTTTTGCGGCCAAGTTGGGGTTTAAAATTGAAGCGAAGACTGAAGCCCCTATTTATGAATTAGCGCCTCTTTTATTGGATGTTTCTCATGCGAGAATGTTTGAAGAGGTATTAAAGCTGTTTCACAGTGGCGTGGCCGTTCAGGTATTTGAGAAGTTACGCCACTATGGGTTGTTTGAGCATCTGTTTCCGCAAACGAATGATATTTTGGCCGAAGAGCAAGATGGTTTTCCAAGAATGTTGGTGATTGAAGCACTTAAAAGTACCGATCGCCGTATTCGAGAAGGGAAGTCGGTCAATCCTTCGTTCTTATTTTCAGCGTTGCTTTGGGAGCCAATGTTACAACGAAAAGCAGAATATTTAGAAGACGGGTTACCGCCTCAAGAGGCGTTGTATGCGGCGGCCGATGATGTGATTGGAGAGCAAGTTAAGTGTACCGCTATTCCAAAACGGTTTACGGCACAAATTCGGGAAATTTGGAGTTTTCAGTATCGGTTGCCAAAATATTATGGCGATCGCGCACAAAAATTAAGAGAGCATGTTCGTTTTAGAGCGGCGTATGATTTTTTAGGTATCCGCTCTGCGGCGGGCGAAAAGGATGTAACGGAGGTGTTTGATTGGTGGACGGAATATCAAGAAAAAAATCCCGTTGATCAAGTCGCGTTTGCAAATAATATGGAAAGGCTAACACGTCAAAAACGTCCTCGAAAAAATCGTAATTTTTACCGAAAACGTAGTCAATCGGCGCATCGCAGTGATTTTGAATAATCACGTTTTGGTTTATTAATGGCAGAGGTCTTTGTGGGTTTGGGAAGTAATTTATCGAACCCTGTAAAACAAATCAATCAAGCCGTTGTCACGTTAGGGTCGCTTCCTAAAACGTCTGTAATCACGTGCTCTAAACTGTATGGTTCGGCGCCACAAGGGCCGCAAGATCAACCGGATTTTGTGAACGCTGTTTGCCAGTTAACGACTGAGCTGTTACCGCTGGCGTTGTTGTCTGCGTTGCAAGGCATTGAGCTGGCGCAAGGACGGGTAAAAAAACGTCACTGGGGCGAACGTTTAATTGATTTAGATATTTTGCTGTTTGATGATGTAACGTTGTCGTTACCCGAATTAACGATTCCACATATTGAAATTTCGAATCGAGATTTTGTCTTGATTCCTCTGTTTGAGATAGCACCAGATTTGATTGTACCCAATCAAGGCTCTCTTCGTAATTTGATTGCTCAACTTAAAACGACCTATTTACATCCTCTTTCTTTATTCACTGTTTAATCAGAGGTGCTTATGAAAACAACACTTTCAACCTTAAAAAAAATGTACGAATCGGGCGAAAAAATCGCGTGTTTAACCGCTTATGATGCTTCATTTGCACACTGGGAAGATCAATCGGGTGTGGATGTGATTTTAGTAGGGGACTCACTAGGGATGGTGGTGCAAGGCAATGCAACGACACTGCCTGTGACGTTGGATGAGATGATCTATCACACAAAAATGGTACAGCGTGGCAATGAAAACGCTTGGTGTATTGCCGATTTACCCTTTATGTCTGATGCCACACTTGAAAAAGCCTTAGAAGCTGCAGCGTGCTTAATGAAGGAGGGGGGGGCAAATATGGTGAAGCTGGAAGGCGGTGAGCGTGTATTAAGTACGGTCGCACAGCTGTCCTCTTTGGGTATTCCAGTTTGTGGTCATTTAGGATTATTACCGCAATCGGTTGAAAAGAAAGGCTATAAAGTCGTTGGGCGTGACCGGCACTCGGCAGAAAAATTATTAAAAGATGCCATGGCGTTACAAGCGCATGGGGTGGATATGCTGGTATTAGAGTGTGTGCCCTCGCCATTGGCTCAAACGGTTACCGAAGCGTTGTCGATTCCCGTAATTGGTATTGGAGCGGGTGCGGGAACGTCTGGGCAAGTCTTGGTGTTGCACGATATATTGGGGTTAACAGTAGGTAAAACCCCAATGTTTTCTAAGAACTTTTTAGAGGGTGCCGATTCTATTCAGAAAGCCATTACCGCGTATGTACATGAAGTAAAAGCGGGGTATTTTCCAGCATCAAAGCATGAGATTACGTTGTGAACACCATTGAATCACTCAGCGAATTAAGGTCGGTCGTTAAGGCGTGGAAGCTGTCGGGGTTAATCGTTGGCTTTGTGCCTACCATGGGGAATTTACATGCAGGGCATTTGAGCTTAGTAGAGCTGGCGAAACAACGGTGCGATAAGGTTGTGGTGAGTGTGTTTGTCAACCCGATGCAGTTTGGACCCGATGAAGATTTTGACAGTTACCCAAGAACGTTTCAAGCAGATTCAGAGAAGCTGGCGTCTTTATCTGTGGATGTGCTTTATGTTCCATCGGTGGCAGAGATGTATCCCAATGGTTTGGAGCAGTCGGTGGTTTCTGTACCACCTGCTTTAACTGGGTTGTTGGAGGGCGCGAGTCGTCCCAGTCATTTTGACGGGGTAAGTACTATCGTATGCAAGCTCTTTAATATGGTGCAAGCGGACGTGTCGGTGTTTGGTAAAAAGGACTATCAGCAATTGCGCGTTATTCAACAAATGGTACAGGATTTAAATATTCCCATTGAGGTTGTGGCCGCGCCCATTGTGCGAGATGTGGATGGCTTGGCGTTAAGTTCTCGTAATCAGTATTTGTCTAAAACAGAGCGAGCCATTGCGCCTAAATTATCGGTTGTATTGCAGGACATCGCATTGGCAATTGAGTCGGGCAATCAAAGTTTTACGGTGTTAACGGACGTAGCAACACAGCGATTATTGGATGAAGGCTTTGATTTAGTCGATTACATTCAAGTGTGTGATTCGATTACTTTGCAAGCGGCAGAAAGTGCCAGTCAATCACTGGTGATTTTAGCGGTTGCGCGTTTAGGAAATGCTCGTTTGTTGGATAATAGGGAAGTGGAGCTTTAGTGTGTTTTTTCTGTTTAGACCACTACATGTAATCGTCTAAACAGGAGGGAGAATTAATTGGCCTGTTTGGCTTGAATGGTATTACGCGTGTGGGTAATGCGGTTTTCGGTATCAAAGTAGACCAATTTTGGTTTAAATACATCCGCTTCTGACTCTTCCATTGCGATGTACGTTGCTATGATGAGCAAGTCTTTAGGCTCAACTCTGTGAGCCGCCGCACCATTAACAGAAATAATGCCACTGTTCTCTTCGGCGCGAATTGCATAGGTGGTAAAACGTTCGCCATTGTTGATGTTATAAATATGAATTTTCTCATATTCACGAATGCCCGCCATATCCAAAAGATGACCATCAATCGCACAGGATCCTTCGTAATCCAGTTCGGAGTGCGTGGCGGTCACACGGTGAAGTTTTGATTTTAGTAACGTTACTTGCATACTTTTCTCTTGATTCTGGCGATACAATTGTTTAGTTCAGAGCATACGCTCTGAGATTAAATTAGTTCAAATATTATACTATTTTTGTTCTTAGAAGGGGGGGGAGAAATTTAAAACTAAATTTTACCCCCCCTCTTGTTTAAAAGAATAAAAGAGTTTAAATCCGATAAATTCCACATTAACACGGGGATTATCGGGTTTTTAGTTCTTAAACAGGCTCCTAGCCTGTGTTTCGCATACCTGCTGCAATGGCGTTGATGCTGTTAAGCAGTACAGGGAGCCAAATCTCTTTCTCTTCATCCGATAAATCGTCTGATTTATAGCGTCTTAATAGGGCTATTTGAATATTATTCAAGGGTACAAGATACGGATTACGTCGTTGCAAAGAGAGCGCAATGGTGGGTGTATCGGCCATTAAGGTTTCATTTTCGCTAATTTCTAAAATAGATTCTTTTGTTCGTTTGTACTCGTCAGCAATCAGGTTGTAGACTTTATCTGCAACGGCAGGGTCTTTCCCGAGTGTTTTGTACTGTTCACCAATATCTAAATCGGTTTTAAACAGCGCCATTTGAATATTGCTCATCAGCGATCTAAAGAACGGCCAGTTCTCATACATGTCTTTTAGTTGTGCATCGCCATGTTGTAGTACCCAGTTATCGAGTGCATAACCTGTTCCTTGCCATGCAGGGAAGGTGAGGCGTGCTTGTGCCCAGCCAAATACCCAAGGGATGGCACGAATGGAGGACTTGGATAAATTTCCTTTTTTACGATGCGACGGACGTGAACCAATATTGAGTAATCCAATTTCGGTAACGGGCGTAGCTTCGTAGAAGAAGTTAAAAAACCCTTCGGTATGGTCGGTGAGCTCTCTAAAGTTATGTTCACCGTCTTTCGATAAGGTTTTCATAATCTCAAGGTGTTCAGGGTTGTCCACCTTAGAGGTTTGTACAATGCCTGTACTGGCTTTCATTAGTCCAGTTACACCGAGGGAAAGCTCGTACATGGCGGTTTCAGAGTTGCTGTATTTATACGACAGCACTTCACCTTGTTCGGTAAACTTAATGGAGCCACGTACCGTGCCGGTGGGTTGTGACAGAATGGCAAAGTGAGTCGGCCCTCCGCCACGTCCAACCGTTCCGCCACGACCATGGAACAGGCGGCAATCCACTTGATGTTGATCGGCCAGCTCCATAATTTGTTGTTGTGCTTGATAGAGACACCATGCGGAGGAGAGATTACCACCGTCTTTTGCAGAGTCGGAATAACCAAGCATGATCTCTTGTTGATTGCCTGCGGCTTGTAATAACGCTTTGTAGGTAGCGTTTTCAAACAAAGCTTGTGTGACGGGCACTATGTGCTCTAAATCTTCGATGGTTTCAAACAGTGGCGAGATTTGAATGTCGCAATAAGGTTCGCCCGCGTTGTAGCCGGCCAGACCCGCTTGGTGTGCTAAAAACAGCACTTCCATTACGTGACTGGCTTCGTGTGTCATTGAGATAATGTAGTTGTTAAAGGCTTTTACGCTGATCTCTTTGCGCATTTCACGGAACACGTGAAAAACTTCTAACACCTCTTTGGTCATCTCTTTTAAGTCAAGATGTAGGGTGTCCACAATAGTGGCTGAGGCAACGTGACTCGCTAGTAAATTGAGTTTTTCTTTTTCACTTAAGGCGGGGTAGTCAATGCCTAAGTGAGACAGAAGGTCGGCAACGGCGTCGCTGTGTACGTTGGATTCTTGGCGAATGTCTAAACGCATGAGGTAGAAGCCAAAGGTTTTAACCAATCGAATCAAATCTTGCAGCTCGGCATTGGCAACGTTTTCATCGCCGTGGTCACACAGAGAGTTATAAATAAGCTCTAAATCGGCTAACAGACTGTCTTCATCTGGATAGGACAGCGCATGTTTATCGGCATGCTCATCATTTAAACGCGCTTCAATGTAGCTTAGGTTGTACTTTAGTTTGCCGTGAATCAGGTATAAAAAACGACGATAAGGTTCGTCTTTAAAGCGTTCGGGACGTTTTTTAAAAACGGTGTTGATAAGATCGGTATCAACAATCATCGAGCGATTGACGACTTCTTGCGAGATATCGCAGATAAAGCGAGAGTGCGTCAGTTGTGAACTGAGTTCAAAAATGCGTTTTTGGTATTCGTAAATGACCGCGCGTGATTGTAATAACAGGGCTCTTACGGTGGTTTCATGGGTTACGAATGGGTTTCCATCACGGTCACCCCCAATCCAAGAACCAAAGGTTAAGAAATCGGGTGTTTTAATGTTGTCGTTGGGGTAGTGTTTTGAAAGGGCGCGTTCCATATAGCGATAAACTTCTGGAACCGCATCAAACAGTGATTTACGAAAAAAGTAAATACCATTACGAATTTCGTCTTCAACGGTGGGTTTTTTACGGCGGACTTCGTCCGTTTGCCAAAGGACTTGGATTTGAGTTTCAAGTTGTTGATAAATTGATTCTTTTGCGTAGTCGTTGTTGTAGGTATCGGCTTCGTTTAAGGCGCTAATGTCTAAGAAAATACGTCTTAAGTTATCCATAATAGAACGGCGTTTGGATTCGGTCGGGTGTGCGGTAAATACAGGAATATAGTGTAATTTATTGAGTAGGTCTTGAACCTGTGTCGCATCCAATCCTTGTTCTTTAAATTCACCAACGGTATTAAGTACCGAGCCTGTCCACAGAGGGCCATCGGATCTTAACTGGCTTTGTCTTTCGTGGTATTGGTGTTCTTCTTCTGCAAGGTTAACCAAGCTAAAGTAGAGGTTGAATGCACGAATAATGGGCGCGAGTTCGTCAGCAGACTGGGCTTCAATAAACTCAGTGAGTTCGGCGCGTAGAGTGAGATTATCTTCTTTTTGCAGTTGCAGATAGCCTGTTCGTAGCTTTTCAACCGCATCGTATGTTTTTTTTCCTGCTTGTGATTCAATCACCTTTCCCAGTAAATTACCTAATAACTTAACACGTGCTCTTAGTTGCTTATCACGAAGTTCTGCGACCATCTTTACTCTCAGTTTCTTAAACAAAATCGAGCGGTATTATACCAGAATTTTTCCTGAAAAACGGATGTTCTATGGGGCGTTTAAGGGGGTTGGTCAGAGACTCCTAGCAAATGAGTATTTGTACGGAGTGTGGGTAAAAAGAACAAGGGGGGGGAGGAAAAAATCCCCCCCCTCTATTTTTTAATAGATGTAATGTGTAATGGTCTAATAAACCTGTAGAAAAAGTCTATTTGTTTGCTTGATGATACGCTTTTGCACCATTTAAAATCTCTTCTTGTGCCGCTTTAAGGTCTCCCCAGCCGTCTACTTTGACCCACTTACCTGGCTCAATTTCTTTGTAGTGTCTAAAAAAGTGTTCAATTTGCTCTTTTAACAGCGGAATGTCTTCTACTTTTTCAATTTTAGAGTAAATAGGCGTGAGCTTGTCTACGGGAACCGCAATCACTTTCGCATCTTGTCCACCGTCATCTGTCATGTTAAAAATACCGATAGGACGACAGCGAATCACAGAGCCGACTAATAGAGGATGAGGCGTTACAACCAATACATCAACTGGATCGCCATCATCTGACAAAGTGTCGTTAATGTAACCGTAGTTGGCAGGGTAGGACATGGTCGCACCTTGTAAGCGGTCAACCCAGACCAGATCTGTCTCTTTGTCCACTTCGTATTTTACGGGCGGTGCAAAAGCGGGAATTTCAATAATGACGTTAATATCGTTTGGCAGGTCTTTGCCTGCTGGTACTGCTGAATAACCCATGGTGTATTCCTTTTGTTTAAGTTTGATATAAAAACACCCGCATAAGCGGGTGATTTTTTAAGTGATTTAAGATATTCCCTAATCCCCCGATAGAAATGCGAATTAGAGTGTAAGCAATTGATGTGCATAGTGAATGTAAAAAAGACAATGTCACCTTATTGGTGATGCGTCCTTTTTTACATTTGCTAGGTGCGTCAAGGGTTTGCGCTATAAACGTATTTTCTATCTGGGGATTAGGGATATTGACTTACTTGTGGTAAGCAACCACTTTAGCCACTTCGTTTTTAGAGCCAAGTACAACTGGGACGCGGTCATGGATGCCTTCTGGTTTAACGTCCATAATGTCCATACGACCTGTAGAGGAAGCACCACCAGCTTGTTCTACAATCATTGACATTGGATTACCTTCGTACATTAAGCGTAATTTACCGGCTTTTGAAGGGTCACGGCTGTCGTAAGGGTACATGAAAATACCACCACGAATCAAAATACGGTGAACTTCCGCTACCATGGAAGCAACCCAACGCATGTTGTAACGCTTACCTAAAGGACCTTCTTCGCCTTTTAAGCAGTCATCAATGTACTGCTTCATTTCTGGCTCCCAGAAACGTTGGTTTGACATGTTGATGGCAAACTCAGCGGTGTCTTCAGGAATTTGAACGCCTGATTTGGTCAGTACAAACTCACCAACGTTTTTATCTAATGTAAAGATGTTTACGCCGTTACCTGTGGTCATAACTAATAAGTCAGAAGGGCCGTATAGGACGTAACCCGCAGCAACTTGCTTGCGACCTTCTTGTAAGAACACTTCTTGTTGATCGCCAGTACGGTCATCTTGTGGTGCTTCTAGAATAGAGAAGATGGTTCCTACGGATAGGTTTACATCAATGTTAGATGAACCGTCTAAAGGATCGAAGGTAACCAAGTATTTACCCTCTTTGGTTCCTGCAATGGTGTAGTCTTCTTCTTCTGAACCTACGCCTTTAACGGCTGGATTGGCAATTAAAATGTCTTTTAAAAGGTCATTTGAAATGACATCAAGCATTTTTTGCGTTTCACCTTGAATATTTTCGTCTTCAGTGGCGCCTAAAATTCCTGCTAATTCACCTTGGCCGAGCTTGTAAGAAATGTCTTTACAGGCAACCATAATGTGGTTAATGATCAATTCCAGTTCCGCTGGAATGCCGTCGTTTGCTAATACTTGATCTAGTCTTTTCATAGAGAGTCTCTCTTAAGGTTTAAAAATAATTATGTAAATAATTTGGGGGGATTCTACCATATATCGGTAATTTTTAGCAATTTGCTTGGAATAAGTCCTTTAAAACTCTATGGGCAAAATTGTACAATAGCGTTTGAAATTTTATCCCCCCCTCCCTATGATTGGCTTGGTGTTAATTGTTTTGACATTGGGTTAAGCAAAGCGTGAACTAAAAAGAGTTTTACTATGAGATTTATCATTAAGTTATTTCCTGAAATTATGATTAAAGGTGCGCCAGTTAAAAAGAAGATGATTAGCCAGCTTAATGATAATTTACGTACGTTGTTGCACCGCATTGACGATCAAATTATGGTGAAGCGGTTTTGGGATAAAATTGAGGTTCAATCGGACGATAAATGGAATGATGCGGTACGACGCGTGTTAAGTAAAACACCGGGTATTGAGCAGTTTTTGGAGGTTGTTCAGTATGAAACGGGGGAGGATTTACCGTTGATTGCTGAAAAAGTAGCCGAGCATTCATTGGCAAGCATAGAAGGTAAAACATTTGTTGTTCGTGCAAAAAGAACGGGAACGCATGAAACCACTTCGTTTGAATTAGAACGTTTTGTTGGGTCGCATTTTTATCAACATGGAAATCCTAAATCGGTGGATTTACACAACCCAGAAGTGAAAGTTGAGTTTGAATTACACCAAAAAACGTTGAATGTCATTACAAAGCGTAGAGTGGGCTTGGGTGGCTTTCCTATGGGTACGCAGGGGGAATTGCTTTC
>JAKISK010000020.1 GCA_021648625.1 Thiomicrorhabdus sp.
AGCGCGCCTTATGGAGTCGAAATCCACCGAAAGGTTTAATGGTACATACAGACCAAGGGAGTCAATTTATTAGTAATGACTACCGTACACTGCTAAATTCTTGGGGACTGAAACAAAGCATGAGTCGCCGAGGGAATTGTTGGGACAATGCCGTGATAGAAAGCTTTTTTAAGACATTGAAAACAGAAGTTATTTATCAACTTAAATGCTTAATGGACGCACAACATATAAAGCGTGTAGTAAGTGAGTATATCGGCTATTACAACCACGATAGACCTCACAGTACAAACGAGTATTTATCACCAATAGAGTTCGAGCAGATTAGGTTAAATAAAATTGCTCAAATTGAAAATGATCTAGGTACGAAATAGTGTTGACACTCCACTTTTTTAGCAGTCAAACGGTCTGAGGAGTCGGGATGCGTTTAATAAGGAAAAAATCGTTGGAAATCAGCTAAAATCAATCGGAAATAGATGGAAAATAGTTCAAAAAATAACAGGGGGTTTATGAGTATTGAATTTTTAGGGTATTCAGAGCCAAATCACACCATGATGAACCCTATTGGTAAGACATTCAAAAAGCTATCTTCATAGCAAGATCAATACAATCAATATAGACCGGGCTTGTCCAACAAACGGTTCAGATCGTGGCTCCGCGCTGTGCGCGAATCACGATCTAACCTTATTCGTTAGCACTTTTTGATGTGGAATCAACGAGGCAGAGTCCTATGAATAGAGATCTCCCATTTAGTTTTCACTACAGATCCTGCTTTTAGCTCCCGATGTCTTCTTAATCGAATATCTCGGCTTTTTAGAGCGATGTTTACCACCATCATCAGGTTCGATAAGTTTAATAACAATTCTCATATCAGATTCAGGGTGAAATATGATACCTTGAGCAGGGCCAATTTTGGCTTGCTCAGGGCTCATTGCCTTTTCACTGATTTCGATCTTTAGCGGATCATCTGGAATATAGGCTTTTTTAACATTCATCGGTGGGTAGGTAACGATCAATGAACCTACGTCATATTTTTCATTTACAGTCACCTTGTATTTTCCTGGTCGTAGAATTGATGCAGCAAACAGGTCGTCTTTTCCAATTAACTGGCTATTAAATGTCCGCTTTTTTTCATTGACCCGGGAAAGCTGAGCAGCATAGCACTGCGATCCCTTGCTAGCATGGAACACGACATGCCCACCAAGCTTAAGGGAATAGTGTTGGTCGTTTGTTTTACAAGGTTTACAAGAATCATCTGTATTTCCTTGGTTCGTAGAAATGGTCGCTAGATCAATACTTAAGCCAGTTTTGCCATCTTCGTTAACCGTAATGGTGAAATCTGATGCATCTTGACCATCTTTAATTACTGTTCCTCGATACTCGCCTTTTTCGGTCAGCGGATGAACAATAGAACCCAGCACGCCAAGTGCACCACTGTCGAGGCCGATTTGTGTAAATATTTCAGTTTTCATTTTATTTCTCCTTATGTTCCTATGGTTGCTGCGGCTATCATTTCATCGTTAGTGACTCTGACTGACAACTCAGTAATGGGAACCTTAACAGGGATAAGACCACCGCTTGCGGGGAGAATTTGGAAGGGATCTTCAAATTCGAATAATGGGTTTTCTTCAGCAAACCCAGTAATAATGGAATCAGCGATCAAATTCAACAGCCCCAGACTCACACCAAATAAATCGGACAACCATTCACCAATGTCATCTGGAATATCCAAGATTGCTCGAACCAGGTCAATGAGTGGGCCCAATATGACTCTAATCAGATCTCTAGCCCAACCAGGAAGAAAGCCGAGCAACGTGTCGATTGCTGCATCTAACGCCGACTCTAGCAAGTCTCCAGCAATATCCGCGAAATCAAATAAGTCGATGTCAACACTTTCTGGGTCAAGAAAAATTTGCCACTTGTTTTGAAACCCTGCTGATTGCGCGTCTATATAATCCATTCCAGATGGACGATCAGGATTAGTAAAATAGGCGGTTCTTAGTCCCCCTATAAAAGAGACTTCCGAACGCAGGAAAGGAGCAAGATCCAGATCCAGACCGATGTCAGGGTTATCATCAAAGATGCACAAACGTGGCGCACGTAACAGGCATCCAAAAGGTGTTGGAATGATGCAGAAACCACCAATGCAACGTTCGGGTATATCAATACCGATAAAACCACGAAAGATAACAGGATCAATATCCAGTTCAGCAATCCGAACAGTGTTATCGTCACGTAAATCAACAGAACCATTTCTCAATCGAATATCAATTTCATACCCTGCTACGATTGGACCCAGATCAGCAGAACCTGATTCCGTTATTTGAAGGTTATCTCGAAGATGGTTAAAAAATTCAATAAATGCTGTTTCGGACACGGCTACCTTAATATGTTCCATTAGCTTACCACCTCCATATCTACAAAAATTTCTACCTGATCGTTCTGGATTGCCGGATTATGTGGCACCGATGTCGATGCTTTTACAGTGACTGTTCCCAGATTTTCTGGTAGATCAAGCACCAGCACGGGCAATAGAATACGAAGGCGTGGTAATAATACATAGTGCATTAACATTTTCATATAACATTCGATATTGAATTCCATTTCCTCTGGTCGTATATCAACAATTTCCAGTCCATCCAGCTTGAACTCAAGAGTCTCCCCACCAACTGGCCCGGTTATTTCCGCATGTAGCACTGCGTAGAGATCAAGGCAGAAACAAGTTAACCTATCAGGTGGTAAGGCAATTGGATCTCTGGGCCGTTTAGGTGTCTCTCCTGTTGAGTCTTTTCTTTGGTCGTCGATGAGTACAATCGGCGGTTGGGGAGCCGATGGGAATTGATCCAATATTTCTTTTGAAGGACATCCTAACCCCGCACAGGCAGTGATTTTTAAGGCGATTGACTGTTCAGGAAGCTTTCCTCCCAGCTCTTTTGGCAGTTCAAAATTGCTTGGATGAAAGTCTATTTCGAATTCAACTAATTGCACGGCAAAGTTTAGGCCATAAAAGCCTCCAGAACCTAAAATAGGTATTGGCTCCTCAATAGTCAGAACAGGGTTACCGTGTCGTATTACTTCAGGGGCTACTTCTGGGGTTTTGCATAAGCGTTCTTTCCAATTGTCTGCTACCCATTGAGTGCCGTAATTAAAAAGTGATGGTCTTTTGCGCATAATATGATTAATCACTCGGTTAAAACCATCTTCGTGAACCGATCCGAATAGATCGGAATTGTCTGTTAATGCCATTTTCTCTCTCCATCATGAAATTCATAAATGATGATACCCATCACTGACCCTGTTTTGTTACGAGAGCAAGTAATATGGTTTATCAGAGATGAGGTTAACACTATCTGAAATTGTATAGTTATAAACTATTTCACATAAAAAAAAGTGAATATTTACTATCTTCACGCCAACGCCTCACCGGCAGTAAAAAGCAGAGCGAGGAACGAGCGGCGCTTTTTACTGTCCGAGTGTATGTGATTGTTGGACGAAGCCGCTATCGCGGAGAAAAAACAGCACCGTCCTAAAATTAAAGCGTAACCTCACTACCGATGTTTGTCAAGGTAGAGCCTTGTCCAATCAGGGCAATCGCATTAAAAACTGCTTGACACAGATCCCCTAATTTGATCTATTACTTCGCTTTAAGCGACATAAAATGATCAAACACAAGCTCACACTTATCAAACATTTCAAAGATATCCAAGATCCTCGCCTTAAAAGAAAACAATTACATAAATTAGATGACATCTTTTTTATTACCCTATGTGCCGTTATCTGCGGTTGTGATGGCTGGGTTGCCATCGAAAAATTTGCCAATATTAAACGTACTTGGTTTGAACAATATTTATCCTTAGAACATGGTATTCCGTCTCATGATACATTTGGACGTATTTTTTCATTAATCGACCCTGAGAAATTTCAATCCTGTTTTTCTAGCTGGATCAAAGAGATAGTCAAAAATGTTACGGGGGATGTGATCGCTATTGATGGTAAATGTCTTCGACGCTCTCATGATAAGTCATCTAATAAATCAGCTATTTATATGGTCAGTGCATGGTCACATGATAATCAACTGGCACTTGGACAAGTGAAAGTTGATGAAAAATCGAATGAAATAACGGCCTTACCTTCCTTGCTCGAAAACTTAGACATCACAGGCAGTATCATTACGACGGATGCACTAAACACACAAAAGAAATCGGCTAAACTGATCGTCAGTAAAGGCGCAGATTATTTAACCGCACTGAAAGGAAATCAAAGCACCCTGCATGACGATGTGATTTTATTCTTTGAAAATACGCCTAAACGTTATGAGAACACCATAAATACCTATAAAAGTATTGATTCAGGGCATGGCCGTATTGAAGAAAGAACAGTAACTTCCTGCAACCGAATTGATTGGCTTACAGAGCATCATACTCACCCACACCTTGCCAGTATTATTAGCGTGAAATCAAGACGGTTTCTTGCGGATAAATGGTCAGAAGAAACACGATACTTTATCAGTAGTGTTAAGCACAACGATGCAGAGAAATTTGCTCACTATGTACGTGCTCATTGGGGGGTGGAGAATAACCTTCACTGGAGATTAGATATGGCATTCGATGAAGACCATTGTCGTATTCGTCAAGGATATGCAGATCAAAACATGGCAATCTTACGCCATATGTCTTTGAATATATTATCGTCAGATAAGGACAATAAAGTAGGCATTAAAATTAAGCGGCAAATGGCAGGTTGGGATAATGATTACTTGCTGAAATTACTGCAAATATTTTAATGCGATTGCCCTACTTGTCCAATATGAAATGAGCCTGAACAAGGGGTGTGATTCCAACATAAAATGAGCCTGAAAAAGCCAAGATTGGTTAAAAATCGTTCACTATCTAAGTGATGAAAACGATTATGAAACTAGAAGAACTAAAGACCATAGAACAATTGAAGCAGTTTTTGGATGGAACCCAAGCTGTCATATTCACACTAAACTCAATCAAAGATGAACACTACAAGTGGCTTCAACATGAGTTGATACGGTTTAGATATTTATCCCTTGGTAAGGCTGATAAAGGCGTAATTGTGCGTTATTTAATCAAGGTATCAGGCTATTCCCGATCACAGATTACACGCTTGATAAAACAGTACCGTACCACGGGGTACATTAAGCATCGACATGTGGCTTCTTCGGGTTTCAAAGGCAAATACAACCTAGCGGATATCCGTTTATTGGCACGTATGGATGAAAGACATGATACGCCATGCGGACATGCCGTCAAAAAACTTTGTGAGCGTGCTTACGATACGTTTAACGAGAAGGAGTTTGAAAGGTTAAGCAATATTTCAGTCAGTCATATTTATAACCTAAGAAAGTCAAAAACCTATACAAGAGTACTAAAGCATTTTGAAAAGACAAAACCTAAAGCATCAAACATTGGTATACGCCGTAAACCAGAACCAGAGGGTAAACCTGGCTTTATCCGCATAGACACGGTGCATCAAGGAGATCAGAACAAACAAAAAGGGGTTTATCATATCAATGCGGTTGATGAAGTCACGCAATTTGAAGTCGTCTGCTCGGTTGAAAAAATCAGTGAAGCGTATTTACTCCCCGTACTCAACATGATTCTGGATTTTTTTCCGTTTAAATTGATGAGCTTTCATTCCGATAATGGCAGTGAATACATCAATCGGAATGTTGCCAATCTATTAAAAAAGCTGTTTATTGAATTCACAAAATCAAGATCACGTCACTCTAATGACAACGCATTAGCTGAAAGTAAAAATGCATCCGTGGTCAGAAAAACACTGGGTTATCAGCACATGCCTCAAAAATATGCAGGTCTGGTCAATGATTTCAACCAAGATTATCTAAACCCTCATATTAATTATCATCGACCTTGTTTTTTCCCTGAAGTCACCACCGATAAAAAAGGAAAACAACGAAAAAAATATCTCTATAAAAATATGATGACCCCGTATGATAAGCTTAAGTCGTTGCCCAATGCTCAAAGTTATCTAAAGAACGGAATAAGCTTCGATGTCATGGATGAAAAAGCATACGCAATAACAGACAATCAATCGGCCGACCAACTACAAGCAGCTCGTCGATTACTTTTTAAAACCATTGATGAACGAACAGTTAACCAGTTGTAATAACTCTATCGTTCAGGCTCATTTCAGTATTGGAAAATACTCCGATATTGCGGCGCGTGGAATTGATATTGATCAGCTACCGCATGTGGTGAATTTTGAACTGCCGAATGTACCAGAAGATTATGTACACCGTATTGGACGTACGGGTCGTGCTGGCTCTAAAGGTGAGGCGGTATCGCTGGTAAGTGCCGACGAGTTAAAGCAACTGGGTGACATTGAACGCCTTACGCAAGAGCTGTTAGTACGCAAAGTGGTTGCGGGTTTTGAGCCTTCTAATAAATTACCAGAAACAACACTTAAGCCAATGAAGCGAAAGCGTCCTAAAAGAAACCAGCCTAATGGACGAGTGGAACATAAAGACGGTCAACGTTCAGGCGAAAATGCCAGAGGCCATCAGCCAAG
This sequence comes from Thiomicrorhabdus sp., assembly GCA_021648625.1. Classification (GTDB taxonomy): domain Bacteria; phylum Pseudomonadota; class Gammaproteobacteria; order Thiomicrospirales; family Thiomicrospiraceae; genus Thiomicrorhabdus. Next base: position 6,553 of record JAKISK010000020.1, read on the forward strand.
AGGGCAAAACCCACGTAATGCTCGCGGTAATCGCAGCGGCAATCGATAAATAAAAACACAAATAAAAAAGGCTTCTTTTAGTCTTTTTTATTCGTGTATTCTTGCATGAAAAGGTCTCTTTTAGAGGCTTTTTTTGTTTGAACGCACGCCTTTTTACAATTTCTTCCCCCCCCTTATCTCTCTGTTCGCTCAACGTCAATGAAACTTACCTCATTAGATTGAGGATGAATGATTGCCATTTTTTAACTAATTAGTTAAACTGTTTAGTTGAAAATATAAGGGTGTTAATGAATATGTCAGAATCCGTTAAAAAACCGTCTAAAACAGCTGCGTTAATTCAAGAGGTTGCCACGGATATGTTTGCCAATTATGGTTACGATGGCACGATTATGGATGAACTTGCGGTTAAAACAGGCGCAAATAAAGCCAGTATTTATTATCACTTTGGTAATAAAAAAGGGTTGTATGAGGCGTGTATGACGAGCTTGTTTTCAGGCGTGGCAAATCAGGTGTTAGCGGCGATTACTCAACAAAACGCCCCTTTGGATAAGTTATCGGCGTTTATTAGAGCCTTTTCAAAAGCGGCTTATGCCTGTCCTAATATGCCTGCGGTACTGATGAGAGAGATGGCCTCAAGTGGCGAAAATATGCCCGTTTCTGCACGCCAACAGATGCAGCGTTTGCTCTTTGGTTTAAAGGATATTTTAGAAGAGGGGGTGAGAAAAAGGGTTTTGATCCCCATTCAGCCTTTAACCGTGCAGGTGATGATTGTTGGCAGTTTAAGTTTGTATATCACCAGTGAGCCCCTGCGCAACAAAATTCAATCGGCAGAGAAAGTGGATATTTCAGTTTCCGAGATGACCGAAGAGGTCGTTATGATGATTCAAAATGGATTAAAAGTGACTCAAAAATGAAAAAAATAAATAAATTTATTGAGATAAAGTTAGCCGATTTAGGCGGTGTGATTGCCGCGTATCCATTACGGTTTATTTTAGCGGTATTGGTTGTGGTGGTGTTGATCGCCTCTAATTTACCCAAAATTACCGTGGATACCTCTACCGAAGGTTTTTTGCATGAAACCTCTCAATCTCGTTTGGACTATGATGCATTTCGAAATCAGTTTGGTCGTGATGAAAAGGTGGTGGTTGCCATTAAAACGGAAGGCGTTTTTCAGTTAGACACGCTGGCTAAAATCAAAAAATTACATGATGAGTTGGCTCAAAATGTTCCCTATTTATTTGATATCTCCTCCATTATTAATGCCCGAAACACCATTGGAGAGGGCGACTCGTTATTGGTGGATGATTTGTTGAGTAAATGGCCTACAACTCAGGCCGAAGCCGATGGCATTAAAGCCTTGGCAATGGCCAATCCGATGTTGGAAAATATTTTATTGAGCCAAGATGGGCAGTTTACGGTGATTGTTTTAGAGTCCAATACCTACAGCTCCTTGACCAACCAAAAAGAGGCAGTAGGCCTTGATGATGCTTCTCAGTTGGAGGATGAGTTGAGTGGTTTTGATGATGAGTTTTCAGATTTAAATGATGAGTTATCGGGGTTTGATGAGACAACGTCACAAGGGAATAATGGCGATACGCGTCCTTTTATTACCGATAAAGAGAACACCGAAATGGTGAATGCGGTGAGTGACATTGTCGCAAAATATCAAGCAGACGACTTTACGTTGTATGTGGCAGGCTCGCCTTCGGTTACCGCGTTTTTAAAAGAAGCGATGATGAGTGACATGCAAAAATTTGTTCTGATGATTTTGCTGGCTACGGCCATACTCTTGGCGTTGTTATTTCGCCGTGCTTCTGGGGTGATTTTACCGCTGTTAACCGTTGGGTTGGCGGTGATTAGTACTATGGGACTTATGGCGTTAAATGGTACGCCCATTAAGGTGATGACCCAAGTGTTGCCCTCTTTTTTACTTGCGGTAGGGGTGGGAGCCTCCATTCACGTGCTGGCCATTTTTTATAAAAAGTTTGATGAAACAGGGGATAAAGAAGCCGCGATTCGATATACACTTTCACACTCTGGATTGGCGATTATTATGACCTCTTTAACCACCGCCGCTGGAATGGCTTCGTTTATTCCCTCTGAAGTGGCACCCGTGGCCGATTTAGGGCTGTTTGCGGCAGCAGGAGTGATGATTGCCTTGTTGTTTACGTTGATTTTATTGCCCGCTTTATTGATGCAGTTTCAGATTAAGCAACGTCCGGTGGATGAATCACAAGAGCACCATGATTTCTTAGATAAGTTTTTAAAGCAGGTGGCACATTTTTCACAAAATCATGCGAAAAAAATTGTTATTTTTTCCATTACCTTTATGGTCGTTGCCATTGGGTTTGCCTCTAAAATAACCTATTCACATAATCCGTTGCTTTGGTTGCCAGAAGGTCATGAAACGCGCATTGCCACTGAGGTGATTGACCACGAGTTGCGTGGCAGTATTTCGATTGAATTGATTGTGGATACGGGGGTTGAAAATGGTGTATACGACCTCTCTTTATTGCAGGCGGTTGAGCGGATTACCACTGAGTTGAACACCATTGATACTGAGGCATATTTTGTTGGAAAAGCCGTCAGTGTGGTGGATGTGATTAAAGAAATTCATAAGGCACTGAATCATAATAGCCCTGAGTTTTATGCCCTACCAACCGATCCTGATTTAATCTCTCAAGAGATACTGCTGTTTGAAAATTCGGGTTCGGATGATTTAGAGGATTTTGTGGATACACCGTTCTCCATGGCTAGAATTACCGTGAAAGTCCCTTGGATTGATGCCTTTAAATACCATGACTTACTACAGCAAGTTGCGTCTTTACTTGAAAAAGAGTTAGGGCAAGACAGTCAGCTTAGTCCAGAGATAAAACAACATATAAAAGTGACCACTACGGGGATGATTCCTCTATTGGCTGAGACCAGCGCCGCGGCCATCACCAGTTCGGGGGTGAGTTACTTAATTGCATTTATCATTATTGCTTTAATGCTCATTGCTTTGCTGTCGAGTGTAAAACTGGGGTTGTTAAGTATGATTCCAAACTTACTGCCTATCTTTTTTGTATTGGCGGTTATGGTGCTGTTTCAGTTTCCATTAGACTTGTTTACGATGTTAATTGGGGTCATTGTGATGGGCATAGCGGTGGATGATATTGTCCATTTTATGCACAACTTTAGGCGTTACCACCTGCAAGGGATGCCCACACGTCAAGCGGTTGAAAAAACCTTAACCTCAACAGGGCGTGCCATGATTATGACGACCGTGGTATTATTCATTGGGTTTATGCTCTATCTATTTTCAAGCATGACCAATCTATTTTTATTTGGCTTATTAACGGCCATTGCATTTGTAATGGCGTTACTGGCCGTATTTTTATTAGCGCCCGCATTAATGGCGCTGGTTTACCCCGATAAGACGCTTCAAGAGGAGAGAAGTAAATGAATTTAACGATCAAAAAAGCCATGTTGTGTGGTGTAACGAGTTGTTTTTTAGCCGTGTCATCGGTACAAACCGTCTCTGCGGATGAGCGGGAGATTATTTGGGTGAGTGCGGAAGAAAAATCGGTTTTGTTGGCTGAAATGCGCGCATTTTTAGAGGCCACACAGCAAATTTTAGAAGGAAGTTTGGCCGATGATATGGAGGTAATTGAGCAAGCTGCTCGGCCAGTGGGCATCAAAATGATGAAAGCCACCCCAAAAGCATTGCATGAAAAGCTTCCAGCTGGGTTTACCGCCATCGGGCCAAAAGCACATATAGGGTTTGAAGGTATTGCGGATGAAGCCGTGGGGATGGGCGATAGAGAAGAGGTTTTGCAACAACTGGCTGAGTTACAGAAAGCCTGTATTCAGTGCCATTCCATGTATCGGTTAGAGGTGAAATAAGATGAAAGGATTGAATTGGATTGGCTTGGTTGTTTTGAGTGGAGCCTTAGTGTGTGCAACGCCAGTGATGGCGGTATCGCTAACCGCGGATGAAGTGGCCAAAAAAGTGGATGAGCGAGACGATGGGGATAACAGTTCCAGCCATTTAAAAATGGTGTTAATTGATAAGCACAATAACCAACGTGTTCGTACCATGCAACAGTTTGAAAAAGATTTTGAGAACGAGTCGCGAAGTGTCATTTTCTTTTTAGCGCCTAAGGACGTCAAAAATACCGCGTTTTTAACCTTTGATTATGACGATTCAGATAGGGATGATGATCAGTGGCTATACCTTCCCGCCTTAAGGCAGACAAAGCGTATTGTTAGCAGTGATAAAAGCAGTAGCTTTATGGGGTCGGATTTTTCTTATGCCGATATGACCTCTCGCTCACTGGATGACTACACTTATAAAATTGCCAAAGAGTCTGAGGTAAGAGGGCATAAAGTGTGGATTATGGAGACCAAGCCTAAAAAGCAAAAAACCATTGATGAAACGGGGTATACCAAGTCGTATATGTTTGTACGCCAAGATAATTTTGTGGTGGTTCGTGCCATTCACTTTTTAACCGATGGCAAGCGTAAGTATCTGGATGTAAAGTCGCTAGAACAAATTGATGGTATTTGGGTTGCGACGGAGATTGAGATGAAAACGAAAAAAGATAAAATCACGTTACATTCGACCTTGTTAAGGTTATCCGATATTCAGTTTAATCAAGATTTAAAAGAGAACTTTTTTACAGTACGTCGTATTGAAAAAGGACTGTAGTGGTTCATTTTGAAAAAATAAAAAAGAGAGTTTATTGTGTATTTAAAGGTTGAAAAAATGGTTTTAGGGGTGCTTGTTGGTGTCTTTTTAAGTCTATCACTGGTGACTCAAGCTAGCGCTTATGGGGCAACCGATGATCGTGAAATTATTTGGGTCTCAGAGAAAGAAAAAGCGCTTTTATTATCGGAGATGCGTGCCTTTTTAAATGCCTCCCAAAAAATTTTAGAAGCCAATTTAGAAGGCGATATGAAGGCGGTCGAAGAGGCTGCACGACTTGTGGGGGTGTCGTTATTTAAAAATACGCCAGAAGCCATTCATGAGAAATTGCCGATTACCTTTAGCATGATTGGTCCACGTGCTTATATGGGATTTGAAAGTATTGTTGATGAAGCCACTGGTGGCGAGGATATGATGGTTATTTTTTCACATCTTGCTGAACTGCAAAAAAATTGTGTTGCTTGCCATTCGTTATTTCGATTTAAAGTAAAAGAGTAGTGTTCCTAACACTATTTTGGAGTAAATGATGCTGTATAGAACAACCTCCTTTGTTAAGCGTATGGTTCTGGTTATTGTAATAGGAGGCGTGCCTCTAGACGCTTATACCGATGATGCGTTAGAGGATGCGCTTTCTGGATTTGATGACGCACTGGAGCGTGAATCGCTCTCCGAATTAGACGATGCGTTGTTAGCCTTTGATGGTGAGGAGAGCGAGGTATCCATCTCTTTAATGCCCGTAACTCAAGTAAAAAAAAGTCCTTTACAGGTCTCTGGACAGATTAGCTTAAACAGCAACTATGCCTACCAAGAGCACGCGCCTAAAATCGGTGAGAGTGATTATCAAGGGCTCACAAAATTACAGTTAGCTGGGTTGTTAGAGTTTGATTATAAAATTTCCTCAAGTTGGCAGGCAAAAGTCGAGTTAAAAGGCTTTTTGGACTCTATTTATACTATAAAAGGGCGTAATCGTTATTCGGATGACACCTTAAAAACGTATGAGTCGGAACTGGAAATTGGAGAGGGGTATCTGCATGGGTCTCTTAGTGATAATCTAGATCTAAAAATAGGACGCCAAATTACCGTTTGGGGTAAATCCGATTCCATTCGGGTAACGGATGTCATCAACCCGTTAGATAATCGCGAACTTGGGCTGGTGGACATTGAAGATTTGCGTTTGCCTGTACTGATGACGCGTTTAGATTACTATCATCAAGCGTGGCAGTTTTCAGTGTTGGCTCAGCATGAACAGCGGAACCCTAAAGAAGCAGCGATTAACAGTGAATATTTCCCTTCTTCTGTGTTGCCAATTCCTCCCGGATTTCAATTTCCAGACATTGCTCCTCGTTCGATGCAGTTAGATGAAACCACGTTCTCCTTTGCCGCAGAGGGGCGGTTTTCTGGATGGGATCTTTCGCTCTATGCTGGGCGGTTTAAAGATAGTCGTTGGCACTTTACCAATAACACCACTGAACGAGCTTATGGTTTGTTTAATATGATCGGAGCATCCACCAATATTATGGTCGATTCTTGGCTGTTAAAAGCCGAAATCGCGTTGTTAAGTGAGTTGCAATACAATACTGTGCCAGAGGATAAAGAGCGAATTGACCTGTTATTAGGGTTCGAATACAAAGGCTTTCGTGATACCACGCTCTCTTTAGAGATTGCAGATCGTTATCTTGTGGATTATCAGTCTGAGATGAAAAGGCTTCCCGATTTTGTGGATGAGCATGAGTTGCAAACGGCCTTAAGAGTGTTGTATAACTTTAACCACGACCGTGCAACACTGGGCTATTTAGGACAATACTTTGGTAATGCTTTTGAAAAAGGCGGTTTTCACCGTGTTTGGTTAGAGTATGAGTTGATGCAAGCGGTCAATGTGACGGGAGGTGTTATTGATTATTTTGGCGGTGAAAATCCGATGCTGAATACCATGAGAAACAATGATAAGCTGTTTGTTGAAGCTAAATACTTTTTTTAAATAAACATAAAAGCGGTTTTTCACCGCTCTTATCATCACATCAAAGCTTTAAGGGGCTTAATCAGAGCTTTCTTAAGTACGCAACTCTGTTGGAATGGTTTTTGCCCGTGTCTGTGCCATCTCTTTATAGAGCTTTGGATTAGCGGCAAGAATATTGCCACTGGTAAGATAATTTTCGGCTCTTATGAATTTTGAGTGGGTAAATGTCAGGTTTCACCACGTTGTACCATCCCTTGTAGGGCAGTAACAAAAAACGTATCTGTAGAGGCTCTTGCAAAACTCTAAAAAGAAGAGGATTTCTTAGCGATTAAGTCGCCAAAAAAAGAAGCGCCTGATTCATTTTCAAAAAAGGGGACGCTACCCTTAAATGGTTTTTTGATTAAAATCAGACGGTTATTTGTATCTTAGCATGGAAGGGGGGGAGAAATATTTGACCATTACAATTTAAGCAATCTTTGGAATAAAATATCTTCTAAATTTCTACTGCTATCAACAACAATTAATACAAATATATTAGACTTTTCTGTTTTGAAGATAATGCGCCACCTTTTATAGATAACTTCTCTATATTTTGTAATTCCAATATGCTGTAGTTCTGGCACTATCTTTTTTCTTAGAGGCATGTACGAGAGTTGCTCACACTCATTTTTGATCTCAAAAAATATATTTTTTGCAGTAGCGATATTATCAGCTTTAATATATTCAATAATTAATTCTAAATCATATTTGGCATTTTTTGTCCAAATTACGGTGTAGTTATGCGGGCACATTAATCAAAAAGCTTTTTTTCTAGATCAAAAAATATTTTATCTTGAGACATAACATGACCTTCATTAATGTCATTCTCGCTTTGTATTATAAGCTTGAGTAAAGTTAATGAATTTTGTGTATTTTCAAAGCTACGTATATCCTGTACAACAGCCTTTGCTTCACCATTTTGTGTAATAAAAATGGCTCGCTGATTTTCATTCACGCTCTTTATTACATCAGCCGTTTTTGCCTTTAAATAACTTATTGGTTTTATATCTTGACTTAAATTCATGAAAAGCTCCTATTACTATATTTTTATATAGTACCATTTAAAGGCTAAATTAAGCACTCTTTAGAGGTGTGCATAAAAAATTGAAAAAAGGGGACGCCTTGAATTCAAGCGCGACCCTTAAAATGGTTTTTCAGACTAAAAACAGTCGATTATTTGTGTTTTTAGCATGGTAGGGGGGGGGAGAATTTCAGTTCAAATTTTTATCCCCCCCCCTTTTTTTCCTTTATTGACTTTAAAAGTCCACAATGTAATAATTTTGTTATTACATTATGGGTTTTACAGGAGTCTTTTACAATGCAAACCACGATTCGAAAAATTGGTAATTCAAAAGGAATTATTATTCCCTACGCAATTTTAAACACACTGAAACTTGAACAACATATTGAAATGGAAGTGAAAAACAATGAACTTATCATACGAGCGGTAATGCCTCCTTTGCGACAAGGTTGGTTTGATGGCTATAGCGCATCTAAAGATGACGAGCCTTTAAAGAATATGACTGAAACCGAAGCGGAACTTGAGGAGTGGGATTGGTGAAACGTGGTGATGTATATTGGGTTATTTTGGATCCAACAGTTGGAACTGAAATCCAAAAAACTCGCCCTTGCTTAATCATATCTCCTAACGACTTAAACGAAGCTCTGCCCAGAGTATTAATTGCTCCCATTACCTCTAAAGGTCAGGCTCTAGGCTGTCGCCCCGAACTGATCTTTAAACAAAAGCCTGCTCTTATTTTATTAGATCAAATAAGAAGCGTAGATAAACAACGCTTAAAAAATAAGTTAGGACATATTGACTCTAAAATCTGGCACGCCACCTTAATTGAAATGTTGCAGTGAGGCCTTAATATGGGTTTTCAGGCTCAAAACAGTCAATTATTTGTGTTTTTAGCATGGCAGGGGGGGGAGAAAAAATCAATCCAAATTCTTTCCCCCCCCCCTCAATAAACTTGACCATTACAGCAAAGGTCTCAAAGAGAAACTATGAAAAAAATACTTTTAAAAATCTGTTCCCCTGTTTTAAATAGGTTTGAAGTTGAAGAGGATGGAACGGAGTACTGCTACAGCCCTTCACATCGTAAAATACTGGTGGTGCTGGGTGTACTGTTTATAGGGCTTGCTTGTGTGGGGCTTTACTTTGCAATGCAGCTTAGCCAAATCGTCGCTTTTTTTTCTGTGGTGTTGTTCTCCTTAATTGGCGTGGTGTGTTTAATTGTTGCAGGGTTGGGCAGTAATAAAGCGGTGGCTAAGTTATGGCGAAACCGAGATTAGGTTAAAAAAGTATTGAAATGGGGGCGGAGGCGCTACCCTTAAATGGGGTTTTCAGACTAAAATCCGTCGATTATTTGTATTTTTAGCGTGATAGGGGGGGTAAATTTAATGCTCTATAACCTGTTGCAATACTTGGCAAAGTTGGTTGTTTTCGGTGTTGGTTCCTATGCTGATGCGTAGGTATTGGTTAATGCGGGGTTTGTTAAAGTAGCGCACAATAATTGCCTGTTCTCTCAATGCGTGCGCGAGTTGTTCTGCGGGATGGTTTGGGTGGGAAACAAAGAGAAAGTTGGCGGCGGAGGGGATAATTTGAAAACCTAGCTCTTGCAGTGTGTTTGTTAAGTTTTGTCGTGTTTGAATGATTTTTTGACAGGTTTTTTGAAAGTACGCCTCATCTTCAAAGGCGGCTTTTGCGCCATAGATGGCAAGCCGGTCAAGTGGGTAGGAGTTAAAGCTGTTTTTGACGCGTTCTAAGGCTTCAATTAAATTAGGGTTTCCCATGGCAAATCCAACACGAATTCCTGCTAATGAACGTGATTTTGATAGGGTTTGTACCACCAATACATTCGGGTATTTTTTGATTAAAGTAACGGCACTTTGCGTGTTAAAATCGCCCCCAAAATCAATGTAGGCTTCATCGATTAACACTACTTTGTTTGGATGCTGTTGCAATAGGGTTTCAATGGCGTCTAATGCAAGCAAGCGACCTGTTGGGGCATTGGGGTTGGGGAAAATGATTCCGCCACTGTTTTGATGATAATCCGGTATGTTAATTTCAAAGGCATCGGTTAGTGGAATGGTCTCATAATCTATTTGGTATAGGCCGCAGTAAACAGGATAAAAACTGTAGGTGATGTCTGGGAACAGCAATGGTTTATCGTGTTTTAATAGGGCTTGAAATGCATGCGCTAACACTTCATCGGAGCCGTTTCCTACAAAGACTTGGTTGCTGTTGAGTTGGTGGTATTGTGCGATGGTTTGCTTTAATACATCAGAATTTGGATCGGGATAGCGTTTGAGTTGCTCACCCGTCTGTGCTTTTATTTCAGCCAGTACATTGGGAGAGGGGGGGTAAGGATTCTCATTGGTATTAAGTTTGATGAGGTTGTTTACTTTGGGTTGTTCACCAGGAACATAGGGCGTAAGGGTGTGAACAAGCGGGCTCCAAAATTGGCTCATACAAAGGTATCCATTTTTATCATTTAAGTTTTGAGCTGGGTATTTTACCGCAAAATGGAAGGTATGTTTATTTATGGATTATAAAGAGATTGCAATTGGTGTGTTAAAGCGAGATGGTTTGGTTTGTTTAACGCTGAGACAGTCGCATCAATCGTTTTCGGGGTGCTGGGAGTTTCCTGGCGGCAAGATTGAGGGGGGGGAATCTCCTGTTGAGGCGTTAACGCGTGAGGTGAAGGAGGAGCTGGGCGTTGTGGTGACTCAGTGGCAACCATTGATTGTGATTCCTTGGCAATACGATACCTTTGGGGTTCGGTTGCATGTTTTTGAGAGTGAACAATTTTGTGGTGAGCCGAAGGGCTGTGAAGGTCAATCGTTGCAATGGGTTGCGATAGATAAACTGGGGGGGATGAATTTTCCTGATGCGAATAAGGGCATTGTGACGGCGTTGCAATTGGCGAGCCAGTATATGATTTCGGGCGCGTTTACGGATGAACAGGATGCTTTAATGCGTTTAGAGTTGGGGTTTAAGCAGGGAATCTCTTTGTGTCAATTGCGAGCAAAGTCATTGGAGCAAGCGGCTTTTATTTCGTTAGCGCATAAGGCGACCTTTTTGGCGAAACAGTATGGCGTTAAGATTTTACTAAATGGTTCGCCCGATTTGCTTAATAAGTTACCCGATGCGGCAGGGATTCAACTTGCCTCCCATGCGATGTTTCAGTACAACTCAAGACCCATTTCTTCCCATAAATTATTGGGGGTTTCAGCACATAATGAGGCTGAAATTGAGCAAGCGTTAAAAATTGGTGCCGATTTTATTTTGCTATCCCCTGTTAAAAAGACGGCTTCTCACCCCGATATGGATGGGATGGGATGGTCACGTTTTGCAGAATGGGTGGCGAAGGTTCCTGTGCCTGTTTTTGCTCTGGGGGGAATGAAACCTGAGGATGGGGTAAAAGCAACACAGTGTGGTGCGCAAGGTATTGCGGCTATTTCAGGATTTTGGCCGAATGTGCTGTAGGTAAGAGTGGTGCAATCAGTGCGTTAAGTTGTTGCTGTAAATCATCAAGGTTGCCCGTGTTATCAATTACTGCATCTGCTATGGCTAGGCGTTCTGCTCGGCTGGCTTGTTGATCAATTATTTTTTGTATTTGCTGTGGAGTTGCGTGGTCACGTTGGCTGGCGTGTTTGATTTGTTGCTCGTTAGTGGCATCGATCACCCAAATATAATCAAGGTAGTGCGGTTTTTGCCCTGTTTTTTGAATGCTTTCGGTAAGCAGTGGAATCGCAACGAGAATGAGGGGGGGGGGATTTTTTTGCTTTATTTGAGCAAGTTCTTCTTTGACTTTGTTTTGAATTAAGGGGTGTAATATGGCTTCAAGTTGTTTTTTATCTTGGGCATTGTTAAAGATAATGTCGCGTAATTTTTTACGATTTAAGGTGCCATCGGTATTTAATATGGAATTTCCAAATGCTTGAACAACGGCATTTAACCCTGCGGTATTAGGCATAACCACTGACCTTGCTATCACATCGGTATCAATGGTGGGAATTTGATACCGATCCAATAGCCGTTGGCTTACCGTGGATTTGCCAGAGCCAATGCCGCCTGTAAGGCCAATTACAATGGGGGATGCGGGGGATATTGAGAGAGGGGGGGGGGGATTATTTTGAGCCATAAATTTTGAGTATACTTGTTGGTTTACTTAATAGATAGCCTTGAATATGGGTTGCCCCTGCTTGTTTTGCTTTTTCGAACATATCTTCGGTTTCTACGCCTTCTAAAACAAGATCGTAACCTGCGTCTCGTACCATTTTAGCGGTAGAACGTATGATGTTTTTGGTTTTTTCATCGGCATCAAGCGCGAGTGTCATGCTCATGTCAAATTTAATGATGTCAACGGGCATGTGGGCGAGGTAGCGAATGGAGGAGTAGCCACTGCCAAAATCATCCAGCGCAATTAAAAACCCTTGGCTACGTAAGGTGTTTAAAACGGTTTTGGCGTACTCCATATGGTCGATAAGGGTATTTTCAATGATTTCGATGACGATTTTATAGTCTTTTAAGTAGGGCAGAAAGGGTTCAAATAGATCAACAAAATTGGATGTTAAGAGTGTTTTGCCTGAGACATTAATCGAAACGCCCGTATTGGAAGGAATATGCCCTTTTTGAAAAGCGATGAGCATTTGTTGGATGATTTGAGTGTCGATCTCGACTTCCAAGCGGCGACGTTCAACGACTGAAAAAATATCTTTGGGATAAATGAATAGATCGTCTTTTTTAATACGAATTAACGATTCGTAATAGAGTTTGTTTTCTTGGACAGAGTGAATGCCTTGTAGGTGCATGTCGATGTATTGCCCTGTGTGAATCGCCTCGACAATTGTATTAATAACTTGGCTGGACACCAGTGACAAGCTTTCTACCTCTAGCTGACTCTCGTAACATTGAATTTTGTGTTGGTGAGATTGCTTGGCTTTGTACATGGCGATGTCTGCTTGACGCGGTAGATTGAGTAAATCGCCACGTAAGTTTTTAGAGTTTTGATGCGCAAGATGGCTGATGCCAATGCTGAAAGAGAGTCTTTCTTTAATGCCAATGCCACAAAAATTGTAATTTTTGAGTGCTTTTAAGCATTTTTTTGCAATAGCAAACGCTTCGTGTAGAGGTCGCTCTTGAATGATGACGACAAATTCATCCCCCCCTATTCGAAAGACGTCGTATTGAGAAGGTAGGGTTTCTTGGATGGTTTTGGCGGTGATTCGAATGACATCGTCGCCGATTTCATGACCATAGGTATCGTTAAGTGCTTTAAAAAAATCGCAATCAAAGAGAATAAAGCTGATATCGTTTGGGTTGTATTCGTAAGTGGCAACCAATTGGTTCCACATTTCATCAAAGGCGCGTCGGTTAAAAATTTCAGTTAACGCATCTTGTCTGGCTTGTTTCCATACTTTTTCATATTGTGTATTAAGCTCTTTTTGAGCCGTTTGTAAATCTCGATGATAGTCATGAATGGAGTGTTTTAAGGCTTCAAATTCTTTAATTAAGAAGGTTTCATTCGGCTGTGTATTTGTATCATTCGTACTTTCTTTAAGGTGTTGAACGTAGTTGGCAAGTCTTTGCATGGGGCGACTGAATAGGCGTTGAAAGATAACGAACATTAACAGGGTAAATACGCTGAGTAAAATAACAATATCCACAATAAAGTTTTGAATTTGTTGCCAAAGTTCATTTGCAACGGTATTTTCCATAGGTTTAAAATGTATGTTTGAAGATAGATCGGATAGGTTTATTGGTTGGGTTTCCGTAAACTTAATGCTTTGCGGGTTAATATCTTTAAATTCATTCTCTTCGATTAAGTAGGAACGTAGCGCGATGGATATACCGACATAGCCTAAAAGCGTTTGTGAATCGCGTGCAAAAATAGGTTCAAACATATGAAGGTATGCTTTGGTGGGGGAGACGAATATCAATTCAGCTTCGTCTGTTTGAATTTGCAAAGGGAGCGGAGCATCTAGACTATCTTCATCCATAGGGGGCATTAAAAGCCATTTGTTTTGATCGTACAGCTCAATCTGAGCATAGTTGTTTTTAAAGTAACCACTTCCTTTGAGTCGGTCTTCATGCCAAAAATAGTAGTAACTTGGGTCTTCAATTTGTTGGCGAATTTCATCCCAGTCGGCCAGCTCAAGTAGGTTACTGGTTAGGTTGATGATGGCATCATCAAGCACCACATCAAACTCTTTTTGAGCTTGTTGCAGTGTTTTTTCTTGCAGCGCGGTTTGTACGCTTTGTGTTTGTGAGTGCAAGTTACTAACAAGCAGTGCTGACAGAGTAATCCCTGCGATTAAGAAAAAAGCAAAATAGACTTTAACAGGCTGAATAAAATAGGATTTTAATGGCATGTAATTGGCTCTTTTAAGGCGGTGTTTGATTTAAAATATCGATGATTTTCTCTTGCAAGTCAAATTCGTACTCCCGTGAAAAAAAATGGTTAGCGCCTTCAATGGTAATGAGGTTGGTTTGAGTTTGTTCTAATGCATCTAGCCACTCACGGCCTACTTTATGAAAGCGTTTGTCCGCACCAGCCATAATGGTATAGCTGGGTATATTTAAGTTTTCAAGTAGGCTTAATGTGTAGGATTTGTCCATTTTTAGATAAGACAAAAAGCTTTCCGGTGTGGCGTAGTATTGGTTGTTGCAAAATAAAAACTGGTAATTAGAGGGTGTATTGATGCGGTTTTTTAAGAGTGCCTGTGCTTTGGTTACCTCTTGAGAAAGGATGCCCAGTTCGGGTCCATTTAAATAAAATAAGCTGGTCAAAATTATGGATGAAATGGCGGGGTTCTTGGCGTTTGAAGCGTACTCTAATAATTCAAGGCTTCCACTGGAGTGACCAATGAGAATGATTTTGGTGTGGCCTTGAGCGTGCAACCAATTGACCCAATGGGCAATTTCGATAATATCTCGTTGTAAGGTGTGCGTGTGTAAAGAGGTGCATTTTACCAAGCTACGCCGTTGAGAAATGTTAAGGGTTAAGGTGGGTGCAAGCGTGGTAAACCCTTCGGATTGAAGCGAGTCTGAGATGGATGTGACGGTAAAAAATTGATTGGTTGATAAGAAACCATGTAGGATTAATACCGCTGGTTTTGATGGCTCTCCCAGTGCATAATTTGCTTCTGCAGTGAGATTAAAGGGGAGGATTTGTTGAGTCACGGTTTTAGCCTGAACCGATAGACATAAAGCGAGCAAGCTAATACTGATGCTTTTCATTATGAACAATGCATGTTGTTTCATAGGATTAAGACTCTCTAATTGAATGGTTTTTAACGTCCAGCTGTATCTTGTAAAGATTAAACAGTCGGAAAGCTAAAACATGAGTGACGGTTAAAATTTTAACAGTAAATATGATGAAAATACTAATTAATTATCGCGTTTTAAAGGGGTAAAATATCGTTACTTGATAGGTTTACTAAGGGATGGGTGAAAAAGCATTATGTGTGGAATTTGTGGTGAAATTTATTGGAATGGTCAGTTTTCAAGCGTGGATCGTTTAGAAGGTATGTTGCAAGCGATGATTCATCGCGGACCAGATGATGGTGGAATCTGGCAGTCGGATCAAGTGGGTTTAGGGCACCGTCGTCTCGCAATTATTGATCTGTCAGAGGCGGGACATCAGCCTATGCGAGATAAAGAGTTGGCGTTGGTTTTTAATGGCTGTATCTATAACTACCAAACCCTTAAAATCACTTTAAAAGGATTAGGGCACGTATTTCAATCCCATTCGGATACTGAGGTTATTTTAAAAGCCTATCGTCAATGGGGCATGGAGTGCGTACAGTATTTTGAAGGAATGTTTGCCTTTGCCATTTGGGATGATGATCTGCAACAACTGTTATTAGCAAGAGACCGTTTGGGAATTAAGCCGCTTTATTATGCACCCGTTGAAGGGGGCATTCGATTTGCTTCCAATACACAGGCGCTGTTAACGAGTGATGATATTGATACGGATATTGACCCTATTGGGTTGCATCATCAGTTAACGCTGCACGCGGTGATTCCGGCACCCCATACCATCCTAAAAGGCATTCGTAAGCTTGAACCTGGGCACTGGATGATTATTAACCCAGATGGTCAAATGTTCAAAAAGCAGTTTTGGCATTTAGAAACCACTGTATCAAAACAACAAAGTAAAAAACGTTTGCCAAATACAGAGCGTGAGTGGATCAATTCGATTCATGAACAGTTGAAAGAGGCTGTGTTTAAACGTTTAACGGCCGCAGACGTTCCAGTGGGCGTTTTGCTTTCAGGCGGGTTAGATTCTAGCTTACTGGTGGCACTGTTAGATGAAGCGGGGGTGAAAAATATTAAAACCTTTTCTATCGGGTTTGAGGACGCGGAAGAGGAAAAGGGTAATGAGTTTGAATTTTCAGATTTAGTGGTGGAGCGATACCAGACGGATCACCAGAAAATTCAGATTTCAAATCAAGAGGTATTGCCACGCTTGCACGAAGCGGTTGCGGCAATGTCTGAGCCGATGGTAGGGCAAGATGCGGTGGCATTTTATTTATTATCAGAACAGGTATCGAAAAGCGTTAAGGTTGTTATGTCGGGGCAAGGTGCCGATGAGGTGTTTGGAGGGTATTCTTGGTACGCTAAAATGCATCAAGCGGGCAAGGGGGTTGATTTGTCTAGCCCCAGTGAAGCGGTCGCAGCGTTTGCGCCGTACTACTTTGACCGCTCGCATCAAGAGTGGTTAGAGGTGGTAAACACAAAATACCATGTGGACGATGTTACCACTCAGTTGGTGGGGGATGCGCTCACCGAGGGGGGAGGGGATTCTTTTTTAAACGAAGTATTGCGCTTTGATGTGAGTACTTTAATTGTGGATGACCCTGTTAAGCGTGTTGATAACATGACCATGGCGTGGGGGCTGGAAGCGCGCGTTCCATTTTTAGACCATAAGCTGGTGGAGTTGGCCATGTTGGCGCCCGCAGAGTTAAAAATTAAAGAGAACGGTAAGTTTATATTAAAAGAGATTGCACGGGGCATTGTGCCAGATGAAATCATTGACCGCCCTAAGGTTGCGTTTCCAATGCCTGCACTTAAGTATGTTCGAGGTGATTTTTTTGAATTTATGAAAGCGTTATTAACCTCACCTCAAGCGAAAAAAAGAGGTATTTTTAATTCTGAAAAATTACAATTTTTATTGGATAACCCAGAAGCGAAAGAGAGCTTTACCGCCATTCAAGGAAGCAAATTATGGCATGCGGCTTTGTTAGAGTTTTGGTTGCAGAAACATGTGGATAAAGTAGCGGCAGTGGGTCAAGCCTGATACCGCCTGTGTTCTTATCTATCAACAAAAACACCCACAGGTAGAGTGAAAACTTAAATGTTTAGAACATGGATTAAAACGGTTGACGCGAAAAATGATTTGTTTTTCAAAGTTAGAAAAAATGTAGATATTATTATTGGGCTACGGATCAATAAGGTTGAGTGTAGAATAGATATTCATGCGGAAATACAGGCTTAACCCACTGACCATTTTTTACATAGTGAACACTGTATAATACTGTATTGATGCGGATTTTTTTATGGCAATTAGAGTGGTGAATTTGTGTCATTGTAAAGTTCTTTAAATCACGATGCCATACCAGCGTAGCGAAACTGCACATCCTCAAGGATGTATCTGAGTCGTTACAGATTTTTTTTAATTAAGGTATTTTTAAAGTTATGATTCAAACAAAAAATTGTTTACTGCTTTTTATTTTTTTCTTTTGTTCAAATATACAAGCAACCGTTTTTGAGCCCTTATCATCTGATATTCAAGAGCCTCTTGGTATTTATTACCCTTCAGTACCAGATATATTAAAGATAAATGTACAAACCGTTGTGAATGAAGGTCCTTGTGTGTTAACGGATTATAGTGGCTGTACATTAGAAGATGTTAACAACAATATAGATACGAGTAATAATTTTAAACCTGAAGTTAAAGTACGTTTTATAGCGGATGATTTTTTGGATGATGGAAAAATATCTAATGCAACATTACGTTTGAGAGGGAACTCCTCTCGACGTCAAATATTAAAATCTTATCGGATTAAACTGGATAAAAAAAATGAACTATGGCGTGGTGAAAGGCGTTTACAACTCAATAAACATTTAAGTGATTTAACGCGTGTTAGGAATAAGCTTAGCTTCGATCTAATGGCAACTATCCCCCACTTACCAAGTTTGCGAACACAGTTTGTAAGTTTATTCATTAATGGAATAGATCATGGGCTATACACACATGTTGAACATGTTGGAAAAGAATACCTTATGCTTAGAGATTGGGATAAAGATTCAAATGTCTATAAAGCTAAAGGCTTTGACTTTACGATGAGTTCAGAGTTGTTGCTAAACAGTGAAGGTAAACCTTTAGATGAAGATTTTTTTGAAACCGTTTTAGACATCAAACGTGGTGATGAACACTCTGTATTGTTAAAAATGATTGCGGCTGTTAACAATGAAAATAATGATTTTAAAACAGATGTTTTAGATAAATACTTTAATCTGAACAACTTTTTAACTTGGGAAGCCATGAATATTTTAATGGGAAATAACCAGGTAACAACAGATAATTATTATCTTCTTAACCCTAAAAATACGGATATGTTTTATTTTCTACCTTGGGATTTTGATTCAACTTGGGGGTATGACTGGCAGCCCTCGATTGTTGAAGGAAAATTTGCCACTCCTAAACGTTATCAAGGGCCACATAATCTTTGGAGTACAGCCTTTGGTAAACGCTTTTTACTTCAACCAGAGGCACTTGACTTACTTAATCAGGCAGTAAAAGAAATCAAGGAAAACCATTTAACACCAGAGATTATAGCAAGCTATACAAATAGCTATTATGACTTAGTGTTTCCATTAATTAGTCAATCTCCTGATCTTGACAACTTAAGTACTAATCAACGAACTACCGCCGCTATGTTTGCTGAATATAATGAAGTTTATCAGGGTCTGATAGATTCTGTTCAACTGAATTATGATCGTTTTTTAAAATCGCAACATAGTCCAATGCCGTTTCATATGTACTCCCCCATTCTGAATGAATCAAATATTTTGTTTACATGGGAAGCTGCTATAGATTTGCAAGGCGATACTGTTACTTATGATTTAGAAATATCTGATAAACCTGAGTTTGCACCAGGTGACATTAAATTCAGTATTAATAATTTAACTGGGACTTCTTACGCTACTCAGTGGATGCTTCCTGCTGGAGATTATTTTTACAAAGTAACGGCACGTGATGCAAGCAATCCAAAAGAAAATTGGCAATTGAGTTTTTCAGAATATAGTTCAGAAGATATTGACTTTATTGCTAATGGCATAGAACCTTTTACGGTTGATATTTCTGGTCATTCACCTGAGCCAGTATCTTTAGATATTATTATTGATGGGAAGCGAAAGGATTGGAAAAACGTTTCTTTCTGGACCGATTTTAATGATATTAAACCCAAAAAATCAGTAGACTGGCGTAAAGCTTGGTTTGCGCAAGACCACAATAATATTTATATTGCTTATCTAAATGACAGTAAAATCCTAAAAAATAAACTTTGGGCCTGGAGTATTTACCTGGATACGGATGATAACAGCATGACGGGGTATCAAATGGGCTCTATAGGAGCAGAATACTTGCTCGAAGGTCGTTTTTTATGGAAATATACGGGAAATGGTGAGGATTGGTCTTGGGAAAAGATTACGGAGGTTGAATACGCAATCAAGAAAAAATTTGCTGAACTGTCTATTCCAAAAAATGCATTAAATAACTCAAGCAAGTATAAAATATTGTTGTACGGAGCGAATAATTATCTAGACAATAATGCGCCTGTTGATTTAATGCTTATCCAGCCAAATTAAAATTAGGGTGCGAAATAGAGTTTTTTGTAATTCTTTCTTTTTAATATCGTCTAAATTCGTATTTATACTAGTAGATTTAGGTAGAAAAATAGTATATATTTTTTAGCAATAACCTAGTAAGATAGTAGGAAATGTTTAGGGATGAATTTAACGGTTAAACTTGAATTATTTATAAAAGGAAGCTAGCGTGGAAAATCAAGATTCAATTGTACAAGAAACACTTGACCGAATTCATAGTCAGGTTACGAGTAATCCAGTCGTGCTTTATATGAAAGGTACACCACAGATGCCATCGTGTGGTTTTTCGAGTCGTGCGGCGCAAGTGTTGGCAGAAACCGAAGAGAAATTTGCGTTTGTTAATATTTTAGCAGACAGCAGTGTCTTTGAGCATCTGCCAAAATATCAAGATTGGCCGACGTTTCCTCAGCTTTACATTGGTGGCGAGTTGCAAGGTGGGTGTGATATTACTTTGGAGCTGGCTGAGTCGGGTGAGCTTAAAACAATGATGGCTGAGGCAGTCGCTAAGCAATCTGCGTAGTTACGATATGTTTTGATTATTCACTAAAAAAGCACCTTGAACGGTGCTTTTTTAGTAAAGAACATAAGTTATTTTGGCTCTTTCGATAATAGCCAACTGTTAGTGATGGTGCAAAAAAGGTCGGCGGTTTTTTCGGTGTCGTATACGGCAGAGTGCGCTTCTTTATTGTCCCACTCTATGCCCGCTTTAACCGCCGCTTTTGCAAGAACGGTTTCACCATAAGCAAGCCCTGCAAGCGATACGGTATCGAAGGTACTGAACTCGTGAAAGGGGGACTTTATTTTGCAACGTTCAGCCGCTTTTTTGATAAAACTAAGGTCAAAAAAGGCGTTATGTCCCACTAAAATTGCACGGGTACAGCCTGTTATTTTGAGTTGATGCTTGATGGGTTTAAAGAGTGCGGTTAGGGCTTCTTTTTCAGAGACGGCTCCTCTAAAAGGGTGAAAGGGGTCTTCCATGCCGATAAACTTTAAGGCTCCTTTTTCAATATTAGCCCCTTTAAAAGGCAGTATGTTCTGGTCAATCGTATTGCCTCTTACCAGACGGCCAGCCGCGTTCATGTGCAGCATAACAACGGCCATTTCAAGCAGTGCATCGGTTTCACAATTAAACCCTGCGGTTTCAACGTCAACCACAACGGGTAAAAATCCTCTAAAGCGGTCTTTAATTTCGATTATTTTAGTCATTAATATAGGGTACTTAATCTATTTTGTGAGTGCTTTTATAAGCACTTTGGATTGCCTTTGAAGGTTGTAGAGTGACTGTCTTTCTTTGGGTAATGCTTCGAGTGTATCAAGCTTAAAGCCATGCTCAATAAACCAGTGATGCGTGTGTGTGGTGAGCAAGCACAACTGTGTTAATTGAGCTTGAATGGCGTTTGTTTCAATGGCTTGAAGCAATTCGGCTCCTAAAGATTGTCCTTGGTAGCAGGGGTCTACCGCGAGGCAAGCCAGCTCACCCAACGTGTTTGAGATAGGGTAGAGTGCCGCGCACCCAATAATGTCTTGATCGCGTTCAATCACAATAAAATTGTTTATTTCTAACTCAAGCCGTTCGCGTGAGCGTTTTGCTAGCACCCCTTGGTTTTCTAAAGGCGTTATCATTTCGAGTATGCCGCCCACATCTTCAATGTTGGCTGGACGTAGCTGATGGTAACGATCACTGAAAATAAGAGTACCGTGCCCATCTCTAGTAAAGAGTTCTTGCAGTAGGGCATCGGGTGCATTTTGATCAATGAGGTGTACGCGCTTGATATGGTGTTTGGTTTTGGCTATTTGAGCCAAAAAATGTGTTTGTTTAGGGTCGACTGAGGCATTTAATTTTAGCTCAAGTTCGGTCACGTTCATTTGCTTGGGTAGGTCTTGCAGTTGTTGGTGGCTACTAAAAATCATGAGTTTATCGGCTTGAAGCGCATTGGCCACTTCACACGCTTGTTCCAGAGTGTTTAAGTTAAAAACGTCGCCTGTTAATGAGTAGGCGAGCGGTGTTAAAAGAACAATTTGCCCCCCCCCTAAACTGGCAGAAATGGCTTGATGGTTAATTTTTCTGAGTTTGCCCGTGTGCTGAAAGTCCACGCCTTCAATCACGCCTTTAGGTTGTGCCGTAACCCAGTTGCCTGAAATAATGGGGAGAGGGATGGCGTTCTGGTTATTTGCTTGGCTAAATACGGCTTCCATTTGACTGCGCAATTGGCCGATGGTCTGTTGAAAAACAGGAATCATCTCTGTGGTTGTGACTCGAAAATGTTGGTGCAGTTGCCAGTGAATTTTATGGGCTGTAAGAGCCGCATCAATTTGAGTGCTTGCGCCCATGGCTAAGACTATTTTTAAGCCTATTTGGTGCAGTAAACGTAAATCTTGTGAGAGTTGTTTAAAGGTGTCGGGGGCTGCGATCAGCGCATCGGGTAAATAAATCACACAGGTTTTCCCACGGTGTTGTTCTATGTACCGAGTGGACTGTCTTAATGTATTAATAAAATCTAATTCAGATTGCTTCATGAATGTGCGAAAATAGAAGGATAATTCGTAAGTATAAACAGTCTCATAGAAAAAGTCTAAGTATGACCTGAGCCTATGAGTCAATCAATTGCATCAACTAAGGAGTTTTTATGCCTGATTATCGTTCAAAAACCAGTACACACGGTCGTAATATGGCAGGCGCTCGTGCGCTATGGCGTGCCACAGGCATGCAGACCGAAGATTTTGGTAAACCGATTATTGCCGTGGCCAACTCGTTTACCCAGTTTGTACCAGGTCATGTGCATTTAAAAGACATGGGGCAATTGGTGGCGAGAGTTATTGAAGGCGCGGGTGGTGTGGCCAAAGAGTTTAATACCATCGCCGTGGATGATGGGATTGCAATGGGGCATGACGGCATGTTGTATTCATTGCCTTCACGTGATTTGATTGCCGATTCGGTTGAATATATGGCCAATGCACATTGTGCCGATGCCTTGGTGTGTATTTCTAACTGCGACAAAATTACCCCCGGTATGATGA
>JAKISK010000021.1 GCA_021648625.1 Thiomicrorhabdus sp.
TCATATGTCCTTGTACCATTTCATCTAACGATGCTAAGTGCGCAAAACCAGGTGCACGTACTTTTAAACGATAAGGTTTATTTGCAC
Source organism: Thiomicrorhabdus sp. (assembly GCA_021648625.1). Taxonomy (GTDB): domain Bacteria; phylum Pseudomonadota; class Gammaproteobacteria; order Thiomicrospirales; family Thiomicrospiraceae; genus Thiomicrorhabdus. The sequence continues at coordinate 88 of JAKISK010000021.1, forward strand.
CATCTGAAACCATGTAAATGCCAAACTCCCCTTTAGGATGTTCTACCGCGGTATACGCTTCGCCCGGAGGAATTGAGTACCCTTCAGAAAACAGCTTAAAGTGATGAATCAAGGCCTCCATATTCGATTTAGCATCTTCACGATGTGGAGGCGCTACCTTATGATCATCAGACATCACCGCACCTGGATTCACATTCAACCAGTCAACGCACTGCTTAATAATTTTATTAGACTCACGCATCTCAGCAATACGCACAAGGTATCGATCATAACAATCGCCCGTTTTGCCGATAGGTATATCAAAATCTAATTTATCGTATACGGCATAAGGCTGTTTACGACGTAAATCCCACTCAATACCAGAACCACGTAACATGGGACCCGTAAAGCCAAGCTGCAAGGCTCTTTCTGGTGAAACGATTCCAATATCAACCGTACGTTGCTTCCAGATACGGTTATCGGTTAGTAGCGTTTCATACTCATCAATATAATTAGGGAAACGCTCCGTAAACGCTTCAATAAAATCAAGTAAAGAGCCTTCTCTATCTTTGTTTAATTTATTTAGTTTTTCGCCGGAATGCCACTTAGACTCTAAATTTTTTGCCATTGTATCGGGCAGATCACGATACACGCCTCCAGGGCGGTAATACGTGGCATGCATTCGAGCACCTGATACTGCTTCATAGCAATCCATCAGGTCTTCACGCTCTCTGAATGCGTACAAGAAAACAGTCATCGCACCAATATCAAGCGCATGCGCCCCTAACCACATCAAATGATTTAATACACGAGTAATTTCATCAAACATCACTCGAATATACTGCGCACGTTCAGGTATTTTAATCCCCAGCATTTTTTCAATGCCCATCACATACGCATGCTCATTACTCAGCATCGATACATAATCTAGACGATCCATGTAACCAATCGACTGATTATATGGCTTGTACTCAATCAATTTCTCAGTACCGCGGTGCAATAAGCCAATATGAGGATCAGAACGAACAATAGTCTCTCCATCCAGCTCTAATACTAAGCGCAACACACCATGCGCAGAAGGATGCTGTGGACCAAAGTTAAGGGTATAGTTACGAATTTCAGGCATTTCTTATTCCTAATTACACGTTTTCAGGTGACTGTTTACGAATCACTCTTGGAACATTGACTCTATTTTCAATCGTGACAGGTTCATACACCACTCGACCTTTATCAATGTCGTAGCGCATTTCAACATGCCCTGTTAGTGGAAAATCTTTTCTAAGGGGATGACCAATAAAACCATAATCGGTCAATATTCGGCGGAGATCAGGATGACCTTTAAAGAGAATTCCAAACAAGTCAAATGCTTCACGCTCAAACCAGTTAGCACAGTTCCAAACATCAATGACACTGTCCACGACAGGCATGGTCGTTGATTCAGGGTACACCTTCACTCGAACACGAAGATTGTTTTGAACTGAAAGAAGGTGATAAACCACCGCAAAGCGACGATCCATCTCCAAAGCATCATTCGACTCGTCTTGTTCAAAGTCAAACACTCCGCGACTAAACCCTGTATTTACAGCCGTCATCGTTTCCCAGTTTGCAAGACCATAATCCAGATAATCAACCCCACAGAGATCGATCAACTGCTCAAAGCCCAAGGTGTCTTTTAATATTTGAAAAGCAGACAATGCTGCGGATGAATGCAGCTCAATGGTAAGCTCATCAAAACAAATTTCAGAGGTCAACACATCGGAACCAAGTGTCTCAGCAATCTTATTTTGTAAATTTAGTACAGACTGTTTCATAGTAAAAGCACTCTATCGTTCTAGGAGCCTGTCCGAGAATGAGAATCGTGACGAGAGAAAGTCATTTTGAGTCAGGTTTTTAGTACATTTAAGGCAAATAGCACGGCTATTTAACGAAAACATACTGAAAAGATGACCAAAATGAATTTTTCGCAGTAGATTTTTCATTCTCGGACAGGCTCCTATGGTTAACGCGCAATCGTATTGGTGCGTTTAATTTTATTTTGTAGCTGGATAATACCGTATAGCAATGCTTCAGCAGTAGGCGGGCATCCTGGCACATACACATCGACAGGAACGATTCGATCACAGCCCCGAACAACCGCGTAAGAGTAATGATAATACCCGCCGCCATTTGCACAAGATCCCATCGAAATAACCCAGCGTGGCTCAGCCATCTGATCATAAACTTTACGCAATGCAGGCGCCATTTTATTCACAAGCGTGCCCGCAACAATCATTACATCCGACTGCCTAGGACTTGGACGAAAAATAATACCAAAGCGATCTAAATCGTAACGAGACGCCCCCGCGTGCATCATTTCTACCGCACAACAGGCCAAACCAAACGTCATCGGCCAAAGTGACCCCGTTCGCGCCCAGTTAATCAACTTATCCGCAGAGGTGGTAACAACCCCCTCTTTTAAAACGCCTTCTACTCCCATTCAAGCGCTCCTTTTCTCCACTCGTATATAAAACCAACCACTAAAAGTAATAAAAAGACCCCCATTGCAAGCAAACCAAAGGTTCCAATTTCATCAAGAGAGACTGCCCAAGGGAATAAAAAAGCGATTTCTAAATCAAAAATAATGAACAAAATGGCAACAAGATAAAAGCGCACATCGAACTTCATACGCGAATCTTCAAACGCTTCAAATCCACACTCATAAGGTGAGTTTTTTTCAGCATTAGGCTTTTGTGGCCCCATTAGATAGCCAATTAAAATTGGACCGACGCCAAACAGTGCGCCTAGCACAATAAAAACTAGGACTGGAAGATAGTTTTCTAGCATGGGTGTTGACCTCGTCTAGCATTAAATAAACGGTTGCATTACACAATGCAACCGCATTGAATATGGTGCCGATGGCCGGAGTCGAACCGGCACAGCTTGCGCCACTACCCCCTCAAGGTAGCGTGTCTACCAATTTCACCACATCGGCATAATTAAAAAGTTCCCTACTAAAACAAGTAGAAAACTTACATAATTTCGTTAGTTCGGCACTACGGGTACATCAGGGTTTTCAATAACCTTGCTTTCAACCGCTTCTTTTGCCACACTTTGATACCCTTTTGCTTGCTGGCTCGCCAAATAAGCTAACGTTAAGCTTGTCACAAAAAACAGGGTTGCAACGAGAGCTGTCACTCTAGACAAAAATGTTGCCGTACCACCACTGCCAAAAACAGACTGGGACGAACCCCCTCCACCAAAGTTTGCACCCGCATCCGCGCCTTTACCATGCTGTAACAACACCAGCGTAATCAATAAAAATGCAATGATAATATGCACTGTTAAAATAATCTCAAACATTAAACTTCCGCCGCCTTACAAATTGCAATAAAATCATCTGCATCAAGCGATGCACCACCAATTAGTCCACCATCAATATCTGGTTGACCAAACAACTCTTTTGCGTTACCTGGCTTAACGCTACCGCCATATTGAATAACGATATTTTCAGCCACCACCGCGTCTAACTGGGCTAATTTAGCACGAATAAACGCATGTACATCCTGTGCTTGCGCTGGAGAAGCCGTCACGCCCGTACCAATCGCCCACACGGGCTCATAAGCAATCACAACGCCTTTAAAGGCCGCAATACCAATCAAATCTAACACCGCATCCAACTGCCCAGAAATCACCGACTCCATCACGCCAGATTCTCTTTCTTGAAGCGTTTCACCAACACATAAGATTGGAGTAATACCCGCCTCAAGTGCCACACGTACTTTATTTGCCACTTCAGCACTGGTTTCACCATAAATGGCTCGACGCTCTGAATGCCCCAAAATCACATACCGACAACCAAGATCTTTTAACATGGAAGCAGAGCCTTCGCCCGTAAACGCGCCTTGATGCGGTTCTTCAGCCATATTTTGAGCACCGATTGAAATCGCATCCGTAGACAAGCTACGCAATGTATAGTCAATATAGAGTGACGGCGGGCAAATAGCCACATCAACACCTTTTAACTCTCCTGATTTGGAATTTAGCCCAGTTACCAAATTTAAAATAAACGCTTTCGAACCATGCATTTTCCAGTTACCAGCAACAAATGGTTTTCTCATTGATCTTCTCCGACACAAAAGTTCCACAATATTAGCGGTTTATTTCTAGAAAAACAATATTGAAATTTCAAGAAAATTCTGATTTAACCAAATTAACCAAGTCAATCGCGACTTCTTCAACCAATTCTGCACATTCTCCTTCAACCATCACTCGAATCAAAGGCTCTGTTCCTGACGCGCGAATCAAGATGCGCCCCTTATCACCCATTTTCTCTTCAAAGAAAACAACACGTTCTTGAAGCAGTCTATTTTCATCCAGCCCAGCCGCACTATCAACAGGGACATTCTTAAGTACTTGAGGGTACATAACCAAAGACTCGCTAAGCTCTGCCAAACTTTTTTCTGAATCAACCACCACCGACAACACTTGCAACGCGGCAACAACGCCATCACCTGTCGTTGTTTTATCCAAACACAAAACATGACCAGAAGGCTCTGCTCCATAGCACAAGCCATTTTCAACCAACGAATCCATTACATAACGATCGCCCACTGACGTGCGGTAAAACTGTATTCCTCGCTCTCTTAAAGCATTCTCTAACCCCAAATTGCTCATCACGGTGCCAGATACGGCTGATACGACTGGCGTATTCGCTGTCGCAAGAACATAAAGAATCGCATCGCCGTCCAATGTTCGACCTTTACCATCCACCATCATGACCCGATCACCGTCACCATCAAACGCAATACCCAAATCTGCCGAATGACTGACGACAGCTTCTTGCAACGGCGCCAAATGCGTTGCCCCACAATTTTGATTAATATTCAAACCATCAGGCTCCGCACCAATCGTAATAACCTCCGCGCCCAACTCAGAAAAAACGCTGGGGGCAATATGATAAGTAGCGCCATGCGCACAATCCAGAACAATTTTTAAACCATCCAGTTTCTTTTTTGCCGAATAAGTACTCTTACAAAACTCAATATAACGTCCTGCAGCATCATTAATCCTTCTTGCCTTACCAAGTTCTTCTGACGAAACAATCTCAAGAGACTGCTCAAAAGAATCCTCAATCGCCAACTCAATTTCATCGGTAATTTTCTTACCCTTAGCGGAAAAAAACTTAATTCCATTATCATAATGTGGATTGTGAGACGCACTGATAACAATCCCAGCATCCGCATGAAACGTTTGTGTTAAATACGCTACGGCTGGCGTCGGCATAGGCCCTAAAAGCAACACATCAATACCCGCGGCAATAAACCCTGCTTCCAACGCTGATTCAAACATATAACCAGAAATTCGCGTATCCTTACCAATCATCACACAAGATTCACCACGATCCTTCATGACCTTTCCGGTTGCCCAACCTAACTTTAAAACCTGATCGGGACTAATCATCCCTTTACCAACACGGTCACGAATTCCATCGGTTCCAAAATATTTTTTTTGATTTTTCATTGTTTTTTTAACCTTACCTTTTTTACATCAAACTCTTCATCACTTTTAACGCACTAACCGTCTCTTTAACATCATGAACCCGAACAATATTAACCCCCTTTAACGCCGCTAATACGGCCGCCACCGCGCTACCATTTATACGGCCATGCAATGACGTACTGCTTAATATCTCTGCGATCATCCGCTTTCTTGAGACACCCACCAAAATAGGATACTTTAAAGCCGTTAACGCATCCAACCCTTGAAACAAGGATTTATTATGCGCTAACGTCTTACCAAACCCAAAACCAGGGTCTAAAATAATTTTATCCGTTGCAATACCAGCCCTTTCACAGCAACCTGCCCGTGCCAGCAAAAATTCTCGAACCTCAAATTGAACATCGTCATAAACAGGTGAATCCTGCATCGTTTCAAACGCACCTTTTTTATGCATCAAACAAACAGAAACGCCTGAATTTACCACAACATCCATCGCACCATCCGCACACAAAGCATTCACATCGTTAACGATCTTAACGCCAACCGCAATGGCCTCCCGCATCACCTCTGGCTTATAGGTATCAATCGAAATAATAGTATCAAAACGTGTAGCAATCCATTCAACAACAGGAATAACCCGCTCCAGCTCCTCTGATAACGGCACACGTATTGCACCAGGGCGCGTTGATTCACCACCAACATCAATAATATCTACCCCCCCCGCCTGAAGCTCAATCACTCGAGCTTCAACAGCTTTAGGAAATACAAAACGCCCGCCATCTGAAAATGAGTCTGGTGTCACATTTAAAACACCCATCACAACCGGCATACCATCCTGTTGTAACTTACGGTCGACAAACTTCTGAATACTAAACATCTACTGCCTTTACAAAAAAAAACCCCGAATAAACGGGGTTCACTTCATACTTAAACTGAACATTAAACCCAAACGCTAATGTAACTTTGGCTCACCTTGGCCTGAGTCACTGTCACCGCTCATATCATCCGAGACAGCATCATCCAAAACGGCATCCTTTGATGTATTTTCAGCTGCTCCTCCAGAAGACGCGTCAGAACCTTCGCTGTCAGACTCCTCCCAATCCTTAGGCTTTCCTGGAGGTAAATCGTCCATAATATTTTTAATTTGAGCCGCATCAATCGTTTCAAATTCCATTAAAGTCTCTGTCATAATTTCGAGTTTATCTGCATGCTCTTTTAAAATATCTTGAGCTCGCTTATAGTTACGATCAATTAATTTTCGCATTTCAGCATCAATTAAACGAGAGATCTCTTCCGATACATTTGCATTACGAGAGTGCCCCATAAAACCAGCGTTCTCTTCATCCTCATACATTAACGGACCAAGCGCTTCTGACAATCCCCACTTCGTAACCATATTGCGCGCAATACTGGTTGCACGTTCAATATCATTACTGGCTCCCGTTGTAACAAGATCCGCGCCGTAAATCTGCTCTTCTGCCACGCGACCGCCATACAAACTCGACAGCTGGCTTTCCAGTTTTTGCTTGCTGTAACTGTAAACATCTTCTTCGGGCAGATACATCGTCACACCTAAAGCACGCCCACGAGGCATAATACTGACCTTATAAACAGGATCATGCTCTGGCACCAAACACCCTACAATCGCATGACCCGCCTCATGATAGGCCGTCATTCGACGCTCTTTTTCACTCATAATCATACTTTTGCGCTCAACGCCCATCAGTATTTTATCTTTCGCTTGCTCAAAATGCTTTTGAGTGACTAACTTATCATTATTTCTTGCCGCAAACAGTGCCGCCTCATTCACTAAATTTGCCAAATCTGCCCCAGAAAAGCCAGGCGTACCACGTGCGATATAAGCTGGCCTTACATCTTCAGATAAAGGAACCTTACGCATATGAACTTTTAAAATTTGCTCACGCCCTTTAATGTCAGGTAAGCCTACAGAGACTTGGCGGTCAAAACGCCCTGGGCGCAACAGAGCAGAATCCAATACATCGGCACGGTTAGTCGCGGCAATAACAATCACCCCTTCATTGCCCTCAAATCCATCCATTTCAACCAAAAGCTGATTTAACGTTTGCTCACGTTCATCATTTCCGCCACCGCCCATTCCTGAACCACGACTGCGACCAACGGCATCAATTTCATCAATAAAAATAATACAAGGGGCGTGTGCTTTTGCCTGTTCAAACATATCTCTTACGCGAGACGCACCCACCCCAACAAACATCTCTACAAAATCAGAACCAGAGATCGTAAAGAAAGGTACCTTGGCCTCTCCTGCAATGGCTTTCGCCAAAAGAGTTTTACCTGTCCCTGGAGGGCCTACCATGAGTATGCCTCGTGGAATACTTCCCCCCAAGCTTTGATATTTTCCTGGGTCTTTTAAGAAATCAATAACCTCTCCCACTTCCTGCTTGGCTTCATCGGCGCCCGCAACATCATCCAACGTTATCTTAATTTGTTCATCCGTCAACATTTTGGCTTTACTTTTACCAAAAGACATTGGGCCACCCTTACCACCCATTCCGCCGCCCATCGACTTCATAAAGAAAATCCAAACACCAATCAGTAACAGCATAGGAAACCAGGAGATAAATATTTGCATCAGAATACTTTGCTTTTCAGGTGGCTTAGCGCTTATTTTAACTCGATTATCCAGCAAATCACCCATCAAACCAGGATCACCAGGGCTATAAGTCGTAAAGGCTTTTCCATCGACATAAACACCACGAATGGTCGGCCCTTCAATCGAGACTTGACTGACTTGTCCTTGATGAATTTGATCAATAAAGTCGGAATAATCAACACGACTTGATGTGGTACTGCCCTGCCCACTAAAGTGATTAAACACAGACATCAGCACCATCGCAGCAACGGCCCAAATCAACATATTCTTTAACATATCATTATTCATTGGCTACCCTTAACCATTCGTTAACCTAAAAATACAAGCCGATTACTTTAACACAATTCTTCATAAAAATATCTTATGTCTAAAAATTATAAACAAGCCCTTATTTTTTACCACGAGCCAATAAGTATATTTCCTTGCTTCTTGAGCGTGAGGCATCTGGCTTTCTTGTAATTACTTTTTTATATTTTGATTTCAATGTTGCTAAAAGTTGATCATACCCTTCGCCTTGAAACACCTTCATTAATAAATCACCATTTTTTTTCAAAACCTGATCTGCTAAATCAACACACAGCTCAACCAAATACATCGCACGAGGAATATCGACCCCCTTGTTACCACTCATATTTGGCGCCATATCAGACATTACCACATCCACATCACGACCATCCAAAGAAGAAAGTAAGTGATCGTAAACCTCCTCCTCTCTAAAATCTCCTTGAATAAAGGTGATGCCAGAAAATGGCTCCACGGGCAAAATATCCAGAGCAAACACTTCACCCTTCGCTCCCACCTTATGAGTCGTCCACTGTGACCAACCTCCAGGCGCCGCACCTAAATCGACAACGCACATGCCCGATTTAAATAAAGCATCCTTCTTATCAATTTCTTGAAGTTTATAGACAGCACGTGAACGCCAGCCTTCTTGTCTTGCTTTTTGCACATAAGGATCATTAAAATGCTCTTTTAACCACACATCACTCGATTTACTTCTCGCCATAATAAAATTTCTACTACAATATATAAATTACTTAAATAAGAATCATAACGGAATATTCAATGAGCCAACCTGAAAAACTTTCAAATAACCAAAAAAAATACCTTCGCGGAATTGCACACGGCTTAAACCCCATGATCATGATTGGTGCAAACGGAGTAACTGAAAGCCTTATGGAAGAACTTGAAGGTACGCTCAGCCACCACGAAATTCTAAAAATCAAAATTGCCGCTGCGGATCGAGATGAACGTCAAAAAATTACGGAACGCATACTTAACGAAACTGGCGCACTGCTGGTACAAGCCGTTGGAAAAACCTGCATTATCTATCGTCAAAATGAAGAAACAGAACTTCCATTGCCTAAAAAATAACCAACAATCAAATCTCATTAAATGAGCGTAATCACGCTCATTTATCATTCATTCTAAACAATCCAATCCTTTTGCTAAATCGGCTTTAATGTCCTCAATCGACTCAAGCCCAACCGAAATTCGAACTAAATTATCGGTAATACCCGCCTTAATACGATCCGTTGGTTCGACCCGACAATGCGTTGTGGTGGCAGGGTGCGTAATACTGGTTTTCACATCCCCCAGATTTGCGGTAATCGACAGCATTTGAGTTTGATCAATCACGAACCACGCTTCCGCTTGCCCCCCTTTGACTCGAAAACTCACCAAACCGCCTCCTGAGGATTGCTGCTTACATGCCAGCTCATATTGAGGATGCGAGGTTAAGCCTGGGTAAAACACTTGCTCTACCGCAGGGTGTTTAGACAACCATTCCGCCAACACTAAAGCGCTTTGGCAGTGTGCTGCCATTCGAATTGAAAGCGTTTCGAGTCCTTTTAAAAATATCCACGCATTAAAAGGGCTCATGCTTGGCCCCGCAGTACGCATAAAGGCTCTTACATGCTCTTCCACAACGGCTTCGGACCCGACAACGGCTCCGCCAATACCCCGTCCTTGACCGTCTAAAAACTTGGTTGCCGAGTGGATGACAATATCCGCACCTTGCTCTAACGGTCTTTGCAAAATTGGGGTACAAAAGCAGTTATCCACAATGAATAAACTGTCGCTCTTTTTTGCCAAGGCACTGATGGCACTCATATCTGCAATTTCAGTAAGTGGGTTCGAGGGTGTTTCTAAAAACAGCGCCTTTGTGTTCGGCTGAATAGCGCTCTCCCACTCCGAAAAATCCGTTTGAGAAACAAATGTAACCTCAATGCCAAACTTTGCTAAATACTTATTAAACAGCACCTTGGTTGTACCAAAAATACTTTGCGAAGAGACCACGTGGTCTCCCTGCTGTAACAGCGCCATAAATGTGGCTAAAATCGCCGCCATTCCTGAAGCCGTCGCCACACAGGATTCACCCCCTTCCATTAAGGCCAAACGCTGTTCAAAGGTTCGAACCGTTGGATTGGTAAAACGTGAATAGACATTTCCTTTCTCTTCACCGCTAAAACGAGCCGCCGCCTGCGCTGCTGACTGATAGCGAAAACTGGAGGTTGGAAAAATGGCTTCACTGTTCTCTTGTTCATGCGTTTGCTCATAGCCCGCACGAATTGCTAAGGTTTCAATATTAAATGAATTCATTCCTACTCTCTAACTGCCATTATAAATACCCACGGTTTCCTGACCTTGTGCTTTTTTAGATGTTTGCGCATCATCGTTACGTGCCGTATCAATGGATGCTAAATACTCAGGCGTAATATCTCCCGTGACATACACGCCACTAAAACAAGAGGTATCAAATACTTTAATGTCTGTATTACCCACGCCCACCGATTGAATCAAATCGTCAAGGTCTTGATAGATTAATTTATCTGCACCAATCACCTCGGCAATCTCTTCGGTTGTACGATTATGTGCAACCAACTCTGTTGGAGAGGGCATATCAATACCATACACATACGGGTAACGAACCGCGGGGGCTGCGGAGGCAAAATAGACTTTTTTAGCCCCTGCTTCTCGTGCCATTTGCACAATTTGCGCAGAGGTTGTTCCTCGCACAATGGAATCATCAACCAATAAAACATTTTTACCCTCAAACTCTAAATCAATGGCATTTAACTTTTGACGCACCGATTTTTTTCGCAACTGCTGCCCTGGCATAATAAACGTACGACCAATATAACGGTTCTTAATAAACCCTTCTCTGTAAGGGGAGCCTAAACGAGAAGCCAGTTCTAACGCAGACGTTCGACTGGTATCAGGAATCGGCATCACGACATCAATGTCATGGTCTGGCCACTCTTTTAAAATTTTATCCGCTAACGTCTCCCCCATGCGTAAGCGGGACTTATACACGGAAATATTATCAATCATTGAATCTGGACGCGCAAAATAAACAAATTCAAAAATACAAGGAGACAGTTGAGGATTTTTTGCACACTGCTGATACGTTATTTCACCGTCATCGGTAATCACAACGGCTTCACCCGGTGCCAAATCTTTTTCTAAGGTAAAGCCCAGCCCAGTAATAGCAACCGATTCCGATGCGACCATATAATCCGTACCATGAGCCGTTTCACGCTTTCCCACCACCACTGGGCGTAAGCCAAACGGGTCTCTAAAGGCAAACACGCCAAACCCAGAAATCATGCCTACTGCCGCATAGCCTCCACGCACACGTTTGTGTAAAGTTCGAATCGAATTAAACACGTCTTCAGAATCCACAAACAACTTTTTTTGTTGCATCAACTCATGCGCAAAGACATTCAATAAAACTTCTGAATCGGAGTTGGTATTTAAGTGGCGCAAATCTTGACGATAAATCTCTTGTGCCAACTTGTCCGCATTGGTTAAGTTACCGTTGTGCCCCATTGCGATACCATAGGGCGAATTTACATAAAAAGGTTGTGCTTCTGCACTCGAAGAAGAGCCTGCCGTTGGATAGCGAACATGCCCTATTCCAATGTTGCCATGCAAATCACGCATATGGCGCGTACGAAAAACGTCTTTAACCAAACCATTGTCTTTACGTTGAAAAAAACGCCCTTCTTGGCTTGTTACAATCCCCGCGGCATCTTGCCCTCGGTGTTGTAAAACAGTTAATGCATCATAAATTTCTTGGTTGACAACTTGACCTCTCGCCAAGACGATTCCAACAATTCCGCACATGTTTATACACTCTCTATACTTAGAGAAACCTACATAAATAGGCTTCTAGGCTTCATTCAATTTAACTGCACAACCTCAGACTGGGTATACAACTTTTTATCTATACTTTGTTTTGCTTGCTCAGCTTCTGCTTTTGAAAAATAAGGCCCTACTCGAACCGAATGTCTTCCACTGGTTTCAAATGTTTTAATGGTCACATCATACAAACCGTCCAAACGCCCCAGTAAATCATTGGCTACCTTAATGTCTTTATATGTCATGACTCGAACAATCCACCGTTTTGTTTTGTTTTTTTCAGATTGTTCAGCCCCTTTTGATGTCGCACCATCTTTTAAGACAATTACTGTTTTAGTGTTAGAACCTTCTTCAGACAAAGTAGATACTTGCTTAACCAAAGGTCGCTCAACGGTTTTTTGAATAGGAATCGCAGCTTCAGGTTCAAAATCCACAGGCTCTCCAAACCAGACAGGAACCAACACAACCAACAATACCAACCAAATAATAGCACCCGTTAATCGGTATTTACTCACCTCGTCCATTGTACCGCTCTCTTAACCATTCTCACAATAAATCTAACCTTCGATCCAAACAACCATACACTTGTGATACCGTAAAAAAGGATCCCCAAACCAACACCGGAAAATTCGACGCTTTTTGAGCAGACACGACTGCCTTCACCATCGTTTCTTGAGGTGAAATGCAACACTCTGAAACGCCAGAACGCCTCAACAACACTGTCAACGCTTCTAAAGAGCTTGCTCTAGGAATGGATAAATCCACAATCAACCAGTTCTGTACAAAAGGCGCAATCATTTTAATCATTGGCAATGCGTCTTTATCATTCAGTACTGAAAAAATGGCTGTATACCCTACGCCTGAATTATCCGAAGAGATTTGCTCTAAATAATGAGCCAATGCCTGTGCAGACTGTGGGTTATGTGCAACATCCACCAACCAAGGCTGGCCTTGAACTTGAAAACAATCCAATCGCCCGGGGTGCTTCGCTTGTTGCAAACCCGTACAAATCGCCTCCTTACCAACCTTTAAACGCTCTTGCAGTGATAATAACGCCACCACACCTGCGGCATTTTGCCACTGAAACGCCCCTTTTAAACAAGGGGGGGGGAAATTTTGTAAATCCATATGTGATGCATTAATAAAGGCCTCTGATACCCCTATAATTGACCAGCTTTCTTGTGAGCAGTCCAAAGTAAAATCTGTATTCAACTGCATTAAAGGCACAGCATGTTGTTTCGCATACGCCAGCAAGCTTTCAGGTGGCGCATCGTCAGAACATACCGCCAAGGTTCCTGAGCGTGTAATGCCCGCTTTTTCAGTTGCAATCACACTGCGATCATCACCCAGCCACTCAACGTGGTCAATGCCAATGGCGGTAATTAATGCGGCATCGGCATCCACGATATTCACCGCATCCAGTCGTCCGCCTAATCCAACTTCCAAAACCACCACATCAAGCGAAGCGTGTTTAAATATTGACAACGCTGCGAGGGTTGCAAACTCGAAATAGGTTAATTTTACCCCCCCCCTTGCCGTCTCAATTTGATCAAAAGCCTGTATAATCTTCGTATCGTTTACTGGCACGCCATCAATTTGAATGCGTTCATTAAAACATTGAATATGAGGGGATGTATAGGCTCCGACGCGATAGCCAGCCGCCTTTAAAATAGCAACCAGCATGGCGACGCTGGAACCTTTCCCGTTGGTTCCTGCCACACTGATCACAAAAGGCGCAGGAGAAAACAGGTGCATCGAGGTTGCAACCTGTCTAATACGGTCCAGCCCTAACTCAATCTCTTTGGGGTGCAATTGAAGCAACCAGTCAATCCAGTGCTGCAAGCTGGATTGACTATTAGGCGTTGTCATAATGATAGACCGTTTCTATAAATTTTATGAATACAAAAGTTACACCAGTTCAGGTTCAATCACTTCTGAAAGCATTAGTGTATTGGTACGATGCATCAACATACTGCATATTGAAGACAACTCACTTGCCAAGGCATGGCGGTGAATAATTTGATCAATCGCACCGTGCTCTAACAAAAACTCACTGCGTTGAAACCCTTCAGGCAATGTTTCACGCACCGTTTGCTCAATCACGCGAGGCCCCGCAAACCCAATAAGCGCTTTAGGTTCCGCAATATTTAGATCACCCAACATCGCAAAACTGGCGGAAACACCGCCCATCGTCGGATCAGTTAACACAGAAATATAGGGCAAGCCTTTTGCACGTAAGCGCCCTAAGACGGCACTGGTTTTGGCCATTTGCATCAATGAAAATAACGCTTCTTGCATGCGTGCGCCACCACTGGCCGAAAAACAGATAAAAGGACATTGACGCTCAATGGCTTCATTAACGGCACGCACAAACTTTTCACCCACCACCGAACCCATCGAACCGCCCATAAACTTAAATTCAAATGCGGCAACCACCACTTCCAATTCCTTGATAGTACCCACGCCTGTAATCAACGCATCTTTTTCACCCGTCGCCTTTTGCGCCGCAGAAATCCGATCTTTGTATCGCTTAATGTCTCTAAACTTAAGTACATCAACAGGCGAAATATTGGCCGAAACTTCCATAAAGCTGTCGGCATCTAAAAAGGCCATAATGCGATCACGTCCACCTAAGCGCATATGATGATCACACTTAGGACACACTTCTTGATTACGGGAAACTTCTGTACGGTACAACGTACTTTCACACTTAGGGCACTTCGTCCACAACCCTTCAGGAACCGATCCTTTACGCTGTACACCTTGTTTAATACTGGGTAAAATTTTTTCAAACCAGTTCATACTCTACTCCTGATCTTTTAAGTGCATCGGCGTTATCCAAGGCCGTGCGAAATTCTGTCATTTTATTACCAATCGCCAAGTGAATATCATAACTTCCTTTCGACTGGTTCGCTTCAATTAATTTGACCAAAGCCGAGCCAACAATCACCGCATCGCCTATTTTCGCCATTTCAAATGCCGTGGCGCCATCCTTTATGCCAAATCCAATGCCTATTGGCATATTCAACGACTGCTGCAAGCGTTTCATATTGCGAGCCACGTCCCCAACATCCAGCTCTTTTGAACCTGTTACCCCTTTTAAAGAGACGTAATAGACAAAGCCACTGCCTTTTTCATTCACCGCACTTAAGCGATTATCGGGCGTGGTAGGTGAGACCAAAAAAATACGATCTAGGTTGGCTTGCTGTAACGCTTCCAAATACCCTTTTGACTCTTCGGGCGGCATATCAACCGTTAACACCGCATCCACACCAACAGAACTGGCGGCGTTGGCAAACGCCTCATACCCTTGCGCTTCAATGGGATTCAGATACCCCATCAAAACCACGGGTGTCTCAGCGTCCTTCTCTCGAAATACTCGAACATACTCCAGCACGTCGTCCAAGCTAACATTATGAATTAAGGCACGCTCCACCGCTTTTTGAATCACAGGACCATCCGCCATGGGATCTGAAAAAGGCACGCCTAATTCAATCACATCTGCCCCCTTCTCCACTAATAGGTGCATTAACCCAACCGTCGCTTTTGGGTTAGGATCCCCTGCGGTAATGTAAGGAATTAAGGCGGTTTTTCCTGCCATTTTTAAAGTGGCTAATTTTGTATGTAATCTACTCATATATTTTTATCCACAAGGAGCGTTTAAAACTCAATTCCTTCAATTTGCGCAATGGTGTTCATGTCTTTATCACCACGACCAGAGAGATTGACCACAATC
Source organism: Thiomicrorhabdus sp. (assembly GCA_021648625.1). Taxonomy (GTDB): domain Bacteria; phylum Pseudomonadota; class Gammaproteobacteria; order Thiomicrospirales; family Thiomicrospiraceae; genus Thiomicrorhabdus. The sequence continues at coordinate 16,059 of JAKISK010000021.1, forward strand.
ATTTTATCTTTCGATAATGTCGGTGCAAGCTTGGTAGCATACGCCAATGCATGACTAGACTCTAGGGCGGGAATAATGCCTTCAAATCGCGTTAAATCTCGAAAGCCTTGCAACGCTTCTTCGTCATCAACGGCCACGTAGTTCACTCGACCAATGTCTTTTAACCATGCATGTTCAGGCCCCACTCCAGGGTAATCCAACCCAGCCGAAATAGAGTGTGTGCCTAAAATTTGACCATTTTTATCTTGCATTAAGTAAGTACGATTGCCATGAAACACCCCCGGCTTTCCTTTGCACAAAGGGGCGGCATGTTGCCCTGTTTCTAACCCAAGCCCTGCTGGCTCAACACCGTACATTTCAACGCTGTCATCTTCCAAAAACTCATGAAACAGTCCAATGGCATTCGAGCCACCCCCCACACACGCAATTAACACATCAGGCAGTTTATTTTCATGTTGCAACGCTTGCTGTTTGGCTTCTCGTCCAATAATCGCCTGAAAATCTCTGACCATCGCAGGGTAAGGGTGAGGGCCTGCAACCGTACCAATAATATAAAAGGTATCGTCCACATTAGTAACCCAGTCACGCATCGCTTCATTCAGCGCATCTTTTAAGGTTTTTGTGCCCGATTCAACAGCCACAACGGTTGCGCCCAACATTCTCATTCGAGCCACATTAGGGGCTTGACGCACCACGTCATTTGCCCCCATATACACCACACATTCCAAACCTAAACGCGCGGCAACCGTTGCACTTGCCACACCATGTTGACCAGCACCCGTTTCAGCAATAATACGTTTTTTGCCCAAGCGCTTTGCCAAGAGTGCTTGACCAATGGTGTTGTTCACTTTATGTGCACCCGTATGATTCAAATCTTCACGTTTTAAATAAATTTTCCCCCCCCCTAAATGCTCTGACCAACGTTTGGCATAATAGAGCGGCGTAGGGCGACCCACATAGTTTTGCAAATCTTCTGCCAGCTCTTTTAAAAAAGCAGCGTCATTCTTAACCAATTCATATTCGTTTTTAAGCTGTTCCAGTGCCGCCATTAAGGTTTCTGGTGCAAATACACCACCATAAGGTCCAAAGTGCCCATGCTCATCAGGGTATTTCGAAAAATCTATTGTCATTCAACTTTACTCATTACTCGTTGCATAAATTGCTCAATTTTTTGGGGCGACTTAACGCCCTTGGATAACTCCACACCGCCACTCACATCCACCGCCCAAGGCTGGGTTTGTTGAATCGCCTGTGCAATATTTTCAGGGGTTAAACCGCCCGCCAAAATAATCGGTTTGTTTAAATTATGGGGCACTCGATCCCAGTCAAATTTTTCACCCGTCCCACCAGGTATACCCGCTTTATACGCGTCCAACAACAAACCCGATGATGCGCGATACTGCTCAGCCAAAGCCTTCAAGTCCGTACCCTCTCGCATACGCACCGCTTTAATATACGGTCGGTTAAACTGAGCACAAAACTCGGGCGTTTCATCGCCATGAAACTGCAAAAGGTCAATTGAAACCTGCTCTAAAACCGACTGAACATATGCCTCCGTTGGGTCAACAAACAGAGCTGTTTTTGTCACAAACGCAGGAATTTCTTGTGAAATACTGGCCGCGCACTCCAGCGTGACACATCGAGGACTGGGCTCATAGAAGACCAAGCCAATTGAATCTGCCCCATGATAAACCGCTAATAAGGCATCTTCAACCGACGTTAAACCACAAATTTTAACACGGGTTCTTCGGTTTTTTAATGCATTACTCACTGCCAAAGCACCTCATCCAGCGCAACTTGCGGAATTTTAAATTCATCGGGGTAAAACGCATTCACAAAATACAAACCACCTGCGGGCCCGGTGGGTGCCGCTTTGGTGCGATCTTGCAATGCAAGAAGTTCCGCCACCCACTCAACAGACTTTTGTGACCGCCCAACTTGAAACAACGTGCCAGCAATATTTCGAACCATATGGTGTAAAAACGCATTGGCTTTAATATCAATAAAAACAAAGTCACCCTTGCGAGTAACCGACATAAACTCAATGGTTCTTAACGCATTTGACGCCTGACAACCTGACGCTCTAAATGAACTAAAATCATGATACCCCACCAACGATTGCGCGGCCAAATTCATCTTTTCAACATCCAAAAGGGAGTACAACCAAGTCACTCGATTGGCCAACACCGCGGAGTTGACAGAGCGATTAAAAATAACATAACGATATTGACGTGCCACCGCTGAAAATCGAGCATGAAAGCCTTCATCAACCGCTTGCGCCCAACGCACTCGAATGTCCGCAGGCAGCTTAGTATTTGCCCCTTGCAACCACGCTTTAAGCGGTCGCTCGGCGGCCAGCTCAAAATGCACCACCTGCCCAATAGCATGTACCCCTGTATCGGTGCGCCCTGCGCAAACAAGTCCAATCGGTGTATTGGCAATACTCGAGATAGCCGCTTCCAAGTGCCCTTGAACCGTTGGGCAATCTAACTGTCGCTGATAGCCACAGTAATTAAAACCTAAATATTCAATGCCCAGTGCAATTTTTTTCATGCCATTTTTTTCAAAGGTAATTTTTCACTAACAGCTCTGCAATTTGCACCGTATTGGTTGCCGCACCTTTACGAACATTGTCCGCCACCACCCAAATATTTAAGCCATTTTCAGTTGAAATATCTTCTCGAATGCGCCCTACATACACAGGATTGGTATCCGCAGCATCCGACACCGCCGTTGGGTAGCCGCCATCCACGTGTTCATCAATCAACACAATGCCATCGGCCGCTTCCATCAACGCTTTGGCTTCGGTTGCCGTGATTTTTTTATCTGTTTCAATGTGCAACGCTTCGCTGTGCCCAAAAAACACAGGAACACGTACCGCCGTTGGATTGACCAAAATTGACTCATCACCCATGATTTTCTTAGTTTCCCACACCATTTTCATCTCTTCTTTGGTGTAGCCATTTTCCATAAATACATCAATTTGAGGAATGCAGTTAAACGCAATTTGCTTAGGGTAAACCTTGGTTTCAACCGTCTTCATATTCAATAAATTAGCGGTCTGTTTTGCCAATTCTTCAATCGCGTTTTTTCCCGTACCCGATACCGCCTGATAGGTTGCCACATTAATGCGCTTAATGCCCACCGCATCATAAATAGGCTTTAACGCCACCAACATTTGAATCGTTGAGCAGTTTGGATTAGCTATGATTCCACGATTTTTATAGTCCGCGACAGCATCTGGATTAACTTCAGGCACCACCAACGGAATATCATCGTCATATCGAAACTGAGAGGTATTATCAATCACCACACACCCTGCTTCAGCCGCTTTAGGCGCGTACACTTTTGAAACACTTGCGCCTGGTGAAAATAGACCAATCTGGGCTTGTGAAAAATCAAACGTTTCTAAGTCCAAAACCTCAATCCACTTACCGTTAAATTGAATCTTTTTACCCGCAGAGCGACTGCTGGCTAAAGGGTATAACTTACCAACAGGAAACTTACGCTCTTCAAGTACTTTTAAAATGGTCTCTCCAACCGCACCCGTTGCACCAACAACGGCAATATCGTATAACTTTGTCATCTCATACCCTTAAAAACATTATTTTTTGCTATTCTTTTTATTGCTTAATCTTTTATTGCTTAAATTTTCATTACTGCTTGGTTCCGTGTTTAGAGACTCTATCGCCGTCTTAGCCAGTTGCTCAAAAGTTTCAGGCAAACTAACGACCATACCCCCCTCTGTCATTTCATGGCTTTGTCCAATGAATTTTCCACCTGTTTCTACCACAAAGTCATTGCAAACAAGATCCCCAATCAACTTTCCCGTTGAAAGAATTTCAATGTTTTCACAGATCATTTTGCCTTCAAACACACCACTCAATACAATTTTTTTGGCCTTAACAAGCCCCGTTACATAACCCTCTTTACCAATCGATAAATCGTGATCGCTGTCAATAACGCCATCCACACGGCCGTCAACATGCAAAGCGCCTGCTAATTTACAGATTTCACCGGCAACGGTACATCCCTTAGCAATAATTGTTTTTCCACTCTCTTGACGCGATTCGCGACCGCTTGGCTTAAAGAACCCCATGGTACTCCTTTAATTTTTGTAAAAATTTCATCGTAATTTTCGATAGACCAATCATTAAAATATTTAGGATTTAAACGACGAAAAACAAACCAAACTTCATAATGTAAATGATTTCCGGTGGAACGTCCTGTTGTTCCAATCTCACCAATCACATCGCCCTTTTGAACGTACTGACCCACCTTCACCAAACGCTTGCTTAAATGGGCATAAACGGTTCGAAATCCATTCGAGTGCGTCACACTAATCAACTCACCAAAAGCACTATTCTCTTTAAGCGCAGAAAAATTTACCACACCGTCCGCCGTTGCAATCACGGGCGCCCCTTTTTTACCACGGTAATCCACGCCTGCATGTAAATGACGTTTTCCTGTAAGCGGATGTTTACGGTAACCATACCCACTGGTAATACCCTTAAAATTTTGAACCGCATGACCATTTGGAATCATCGACAACATCATATCCTTACCCAATGAAGTCAACTGAACTTGCTTAATTCGCTCACTCAAAGGCATCGGTTCAGAAGCCTCACCAGCCTCTCCTACAAGCTTTTCTAACCCCTGAAGCGTTTGATCTAAGTAATTCACCTGAGAGCTTGTCACCTTCAACTCCTCTCTCAGTTTCGAACGTTCAACCAACAATATTTCATAATGCGATTGTGTCGCTTTTAAATCTTCAACAAATGCATCAACGATCGCTTCATGTTGTTTTTCAACCTGATTTGCCTCGTAATTAAGCCACCAAATCGAAACCGCACCCAGCACCCACAAAGCAACAAACAGCACCAACACAAGCCAAAAAAACTTGCGAATAAACTGTTTAAACGAATAGTGACGTGCGCCATGCACGTCACTAATGGTGATGGTGAAATAATTTCGCATTTAACCCACCATCATGCGCAACAAGTTACAATGCCGCCACAACGGCATCACCCATTTCACGACAACCTACCTTGGTCATGCCCTCGGAATAAATGTCCCCCGTACGCAAGCCTTGATCCAACACTTTAGAGACCGCATTTTCAATTTTAACCGCCAGCTCTTCGCGCCCCAAAGTATAACGCAACATCATGGCCGCCGATAAAATGGTCGCCAATGGATTGGCTAAATCTTTCCCTGCAATATCTGGCGCAGAACCATGACTTGGCTCATACATTCCCTTATTATTTTCATCCAATGATGCCGACGCCAACATACCAATAGAGCCCGTTAACATAGAGGCTTCATCCGATAAAATATCACCAAACATATTGCCCGTAACCATCACATCAAACTGCTTAGGGTTCAAGATCAACTGCATCGCGGCATTGTCCACATACATGTGTTTTACTTCAACTTCTGGGTACTCAACCGCAACCAAATCGACCACTTCACGCCACAGCTCTGTCACTTCTAATACATTCGCCTTATCGACCGACGTGAGTTTTTTATCGCGTTTCATTGCCGCTTTAAACGCCACATGCGCAATACGCCTAATTTCAGATTCCGAATACACATAAGTATTAAACCCTTGACGCTCACCATTATCCAATACACGAATCCCACGAGGCTGACCAAAATAGATCCCCCCTGTTAATTCACGCACAATCAAAATATCCAATCCCGCAACCACTTCTGGCTTTAACGTTGAGGCATCTGCCAGCTGGGGATACAAAAAAGCTGGGCGCAAATTGGCAAACAACTTCATCTCTGAGCGTAAACGCAACAATCCTTTTTCGGGACGCACAGAAATATCCAACGACTCCCACTTATAACCACCCACCGCACCCAATAAAATAGCATCCGCTGCTTGTGCTTTCGCCATCGTTTCATCCGATAAAGGAAGACCGTGCGCATCGTACGCCGCGCCTCCCACCAAATCTTCCGTCATCTCAATGTCCAAACCATCCGAAGCATTTAATGCATTTAACACCTTTACCGCTTCTGCGGTAATTTCTGGACCAATCCCGTCACCCGGTAAAATTAATACTTGTTTTGTCATAATCTTTCAACTCTTATCTATTTTTAATATTTTGTTACGCGTCCGAAAACAACCAAGGCGCTTCTTGCCTACGCTTGGCTTCATACGCCTTAATGTCGCTTTGATGTCCTAAGGTCAATCCAATGTCATCCAAACCATTAAGCAAGCAGTGGCGTCTAAACGCATCAATCTCAAATGGGATTTCTTCACCACTTGGCTTAATAATTTTTTGACTTTCCAAATCAACGGTTAGAACATACCCCTCTTGCGCAAACACGGCCTGAAACAAACCATCAACAATCGCCTCATCCAGCACAAGCGGCATAATGCCATTTTTAAAACAGTTATTAAAAAAGATATCTGCAAAGCTTGGGGCAATCACCACATCAAAACCGTAATCTTTTAATGCCCAAGGCGCATGTTCACGACTGGAACCACACCCAAAGTTCTCACGCGCCAATAAAACTTTAGCGCCTTGGTAGCGTGATTGATTTAATACGAAATCTTTTCGCAACGGACGGTTTGAGTTATCCGAATCAGGTTGCCCCACATCCTCATAACGCCACTCGTCAAATAAGTTAGGACCAAAACCCGTACGCTTTATCGACTTTAAAAACTGCTTAGGAATAATCGCATCGGTATCCACATTAGCACGATCCATCGGAGCAACAAGCGCGGTCATTTTTACAATCTTATCCATTTTTTACTCCCCCCCTTGCAAATAATCACGAACATCCACAAAGTGACCCGCCACCGCGGCAGCGGCCGCCATTTCTGGACTGACCAAGTGGGTACGACCACCCGCGCCTTGACGCCCTTCAAAATTACGGTTTGACGTTGAGGCACAATGCTTGCCCGCAGGCAACTTATCGGCATTCATTGCCAAACACATCGAACACCCTGGGTTACGCCACTCAAAACCAGCCTCAATAAATATTTTATCCAACCCTTCCGCTTCCGCTTGTTGCTTAACCAACCCAGACCCTGGAACGGCTAAAGCCAGCTCCACAGAATTTGCTATTTTACGCCCTTTAAGCACCTGTGCGGCCGCTCTAAAATCTTCAATTCGAGAGTTGGTACACGAGCCAATAAACACATACTCCGCAGGAATATCCTTTATAGCCGTATTAGGCTTCAACCCCATATAATCCAAGGCACGCTGAATCCCATCCGCTTTCACCGCATCCGACTCCTTCGCAGGATCTGGCACCACGCCATTCACATCCAGCACCATCTCAGGCGATGTACCCCAACTCACTTGCGGTTCAATAACCGAGCCATCCAGCTCAACCACTTTATCAAAGTGTGCATCTGCATCTGACTTTAAATCCATCCAAGCGGTTACAGCCCTATCCCAATCATCCCCTTTGGGCGAATAAGGGCGACCTTGCACATACTCAATGGTCTTTTCATCCACCGCCACCAACCCAACACGCGCACCCGCTTCAATCGCCATGTTACAGACCGTTAAGCGACCTTCAATCGACATGTCTCGAAACACCTGCCCACCAAATTCAATTGCGTGACCATTTCCGCCCGCCGTACCAATTTTACCGATGATTGCCAAGACCACATCTTTGGGGGTTACGCCTTTTTGCAATTGACCCTCTACACAAATCAGCATGTTTTTCATCTTCTTCTGAATCAAACACTGCGTTGCCAACACATGCTCTACTTCCGACGTACCAATACCATGCGCCAACGCGCCCACCGCACCATGTGTTGCGGTATGAGAATCGCCACACACCACCGTCATACCGGGCAAGGTTGCGCCCTCTTCGGGCCCAACTACGTGCACAATGCCTTGGCGAATATCACCCATTGCAAATTCAGTAATCCCAAATTCACGCGCATTCATGCCCAGCGTTTCCACTTGAATACGTGATACCGGGTCTTTAATGCTCGCAATCCCGCCCGTTAAATCCGTCGTAGGTACATTATGGTCTGGCGTTGCTAGGTTCGTATCAATGCGCCAAGGCTTACGGCCTGCCATACGCAACCCTTCAAACGCTTGTGGAGACGTGACTTCATGAAGCAGTTGACGATCAATATAGATCAACGCCGTGCCATCTTCTTCCTCACGCACCAAGTGCGCGTCCCACAATTTATCGTATAAAGTCTTTGCTGACATCGCTGTAAACCCATTTTTACTAATTTTAAATAGCTGGCAATTATACCACTTCAGGCTCAGCCCGATAAGACTAAAATAAGTCTAAAGTTCGAGTAAAATACCCCCCCACGTTCAAACAAAAACCTCATCAAAAAAAGGAAAGCGCATGAGCTACTCGGTTAAAGAAGTCTTTTACTCCCTACAAGGCGAAGGATTTTACAGCGGACGACCCGCAATTTTTTGCCGCATGAGTAACTGCAACCTCTGGACAGGACGGGAGATTGACCGTTCCAGTGCAATTTGCCAATTTTGTGATACCGACTTTATTGGCACCGACGGTCAAAATGGCGGGCGTTTTTCAAATGCTGAGGCGCTGTGTCAACATTTACTGTCATTTTGGCCCAAAACCACGCAAAATTCTCCCCCCCCCTTTGTTGTCTTGACGGGTGGAGAACCTCTGCTGCAAGTCGATGATGCCCTGATAAAACAACTGCATCAACACCAGTTTGAAATTGCCATTGAAACCAACGGTACCAAGCTTGCCCCTAAAAACATAGACTGGATTTGCATGAGCCCAAAAGCCAATGCGCCAATTTTGCTCGAATCAGGCAATGAACTAAAACTGGTCTACCCTCAACCCGAGCTCATGCCCAAACAAGTTGAACACCTAGACTACCAATATTTTTATCTGCAACCCATGGACGATGCTAATCCAAACACACAACAAAACAACCTAAAGCAAACCATTAAATACTGCCTAAAACACCCTAAATGGCGGCTAAGCTTACAAACACATAAACTACTTGGAATTGATTAAGCCTAACGAAATCTTTGCAAAATTTGTAACGTATATTTCCTAGATCGTCCCTCGCCCACTGGTAACAGAATGTGTTTACCCACAAGGCCCTTTAAATCTCGAGCAGCGGTAATGTCAGTAGTATGGACGAGACTTTTATATTTTTTGCGAGAGATGCCTTGCTTAAAATCATCCGTTTCAAGCAACCGATTAATTAACTTTGTTTGACGCGCATTGAAAATAACCTCTCTATTTTTATCCCAAAAAGCAGTGGTAAAACGCACCTTCTCTAGCTGCTTCATACTGACCTTTGCGGCCGCTGTAATTTGTTGCAAAAACCAAATAATCCACTCGGTTAAATCTAATGAACGGCCTCGTTGATATTGCTCTAACAACGCATAGTACGCCTTTTTATTTTTCTCAATTTCACTTGAGATGGAATACAGTCGAATGCCCGTTTATTCACTACCCCCCTCTGCACCGGCTAAACAACGTTCTGCAATGATTCTGGAGAGTCGACCATTTCCGTCATCAAAGGGGTGAATTGCCACAAACCAAAATTTAGCAATGGCGGCTTTAATATAAGGCGAAGTATATTCTTCATGCGCATCATCAGCATTAAACCATGATAAAAATTGATTCATCTCTTGTGTAACGCACGCTTGATTTTCACACGGGGCTTCAAAATATACGGTTTGTTTACCAAATGCACCTGAGATAATTTGCATGGGGTCATGACGGTACCCCCCGTCAAGACCGTTGTTAAGATCGGTTTTTCATAGAAAATCTTATGATGCCACTGAAAGAGCAGAACTTCAGACAGCGGAGTTTGATAATCCCTAACGGATTCAAGTAAAACATCCACAAACGCCTTGGGTTGAACGTGACGTTCGACTGAACGCTCCAAGCCCAAGGCGCGTAGCAATGCTGGAGCGCACGGACTCACGGTCTAAAATTTCACCTTCAATTTTAGCAGTCGCTAAAGTCTCATTAAATAACACTAACAACTCAAGATTAAGCCGCCTGTTTTCCTCTAACTCAGACGCCAACAGTGACAACGGTGCCACCACTCGCAATACGGCCTCTAATTCAGGCAGTACTCTCGCTAACTGATAGCTAAAATTAGGCCAGTCGACTTGTTGCCAAATCCACCTCTTTTTACTCATTCTAAAGCGCTCATAATACAATTAAGCTGGATTTTCGTATCATCTCGTAAGAAGATAGCCTTGTAATCCAACATTATACCTTTGCACAAGAGGGGTTGGGGTTCTGGCTCGATAGTAATGGGCGCGTGGGTTATGCCTGTGTCGGTCTCCCAATAGCGTTGGATGCCGCTGTTTTGTTCGGTTTCCAGCAGAAAAAACTGACTGCAAATCCCATAAACATCATAATCTGAGCTTATCAAAGTCGCTAAATAGCCGTGCTATTCGCCTTTTTTGATAAACTCACCTTATAACGTTTCTGTAATTTTCGTTACGGTTCTAGTTCTCGGACAAGCTCCTCAGGTCGTAATAACGAAAATAGAGGGTTTGGTTGTCGGTGTTTTTAATGCGAAGCAGGGTTTGGCAGTGTTTGTACACGGTGTCAAAGTCAACTTGGCTGGATACGATGGCGTAGATGCCTTGGTGTTGTCCCCAATGTGTGAGCAGTCTTTCAATTAGATGGCCGTGGCGTTCTATTTTGATTAGGTAGGTTGCGGTGGCTCTAAGAGATTCGCTGAGGTCGCCCATGTATAAACAGCGACTTTGTTCGGAGGTGTTGTTGTGTGTTGGGGTGTGAATGATGAGTAGGCGATTGTGGCGTTTGAGTTAAATAGGGGGGGATAAAAATTTGAATTGGTTTTTTTACCCCCCCCTTATCACGACAAAAAAAGACTGTTTTTTAGGCTGTAAAATCTATTTAAGGGTTAATATTTTCGTTTCCTAGAGGTCTTATCAGACACATTATCAAAAAATAAAAATCAAGTTATTACTGCCTAAATTCAGGTATTACTTTTTTAAAAAATAAAGATACTTGCTATCCTCGTCTTGAAAAGCACGTCCTTCCGATAAATCCCAAGCCGTTTGTAAAAAGAGTGTGGCTTGTTCGATGCTGTCTTTATCGTAATAAGCTCGTCCAAGGCTAAAATTTATTCTGCTATCAACGTCACCACGGTAACACGTTAATGCTTCTTTGAGGTATTCTATGGCTTGATCCAGTTTACCTAAATCATAAAACCCCTCACCGATAGAGTTCATAATCCAATGCGCTAAATCCCACTCTTTTTTCGGTTCAGGAATTGCATCCCAAGCTTTTTGATAAAACTGAATAGCTGATTCAAAATCTTCTTTTTCATAAGCAAGACCACCTAAGTCACCAAAAGAAAAAATTGCTTTTGCTTCAGGCGAATTATCGTCTAATTCAAACATAATAGCTCCTTTATAAGTTTACTTTGGATTGTAAAAATTCAAAGTATATTGGGTCGTCATTTTTGAAAATGTCTTCTCCCTCTAACATATACGCTCTTAATAATGAATCAACTGCTTTTTCTTCATTATTGATGCGATAAGCCGTTTGCCCTGCTCTAAGGTGAATGAACGGATTATCGTTGGCATCTGGACAATTAAATGCATCCATAAAATAATTGAATGCTAATGGATAGTCCTCTTCTAAAAAGTAAGCATCTCCAATGGCCACATAAAGCCATGTACATGCTTCCCATTGTTGTTTGGGAGAAGGCAGTAGATTCAAAGCAACTTGATATTTTTTAATCGCTTCATCAAACCTTTCATCTTCTGAAAGAAGATCTCCTTCTTCGCTTAAAGCCGTGACTTGATCGTGAATGGTATCGTCTAATTCCATTATTACACCCCTTGCTCTTCACTTTACAAGCTCCTTTTCATATGTTTTAAGCCATAAATTACAAACTAAACATTCGCTATCGTGTAAACTAAATCAAACCCTGAATCTGAAATTATTTTAGTAATAGTATCAAGAAATTTTATGCAATTAGCACTTGGTGTTTCTTTAAAAGAAATACTTATTTGAAGTTTTCGCATTTTTGCATCTGGATACGCTTCAAAAACTTCTTCACTTTCCATAAATCTAAGATAGCTGTTAATTTTTTCTTGCAACAGATAAAGGTGGTTTTGTTCATCACTCCAATCAAGATGGTCAAATATTTTCAGAATAACTATTCCGCTATTTTTATCAATGCCAATGGCATCAATTTTATTAGTATCTTCAATTGTACTCATTATATTTTATATCCTATTTGTTTGGTGGTCTGATAATTTCAATTTTTGTTGGTGGAATTTTAGTACCACCAGAGAAATCACCCTTCCCTTTACCAACAATTTCTCCTCCTATTTTTTCTAATTGGGGAAAAGCCTTTTTTTGATTTTTAGTAAGCGGTGCTGTTTCTGAACCTTTATATTCTTGAATTCTAGTTATTCCAGTTTGTTTATCTATCCCTATAGCATCAACTCTTGTCTTTGTTCCGTCACTAGCTTTAATTGTAATTTCTTTTTCTACTTTATGAGCTTCATTTTTAAAGCTTTCGGTTTCCTTATTAGCGAATTCCTCCCCTTTCTTTTTATTGATTTGAATCTGCTCTTGTTTCGATAACTTATTCGGCTCTTCTCCGATCTTGTGAGTGAAAAAAGATGCCAATTTCCATGTAATCTGTTGATATATAAAGTCTCTCACCACTTTATATAGGACAGCACATGAGTATCGACATCTCGAAGAATATTTTGGGTCTCAATGGACAGCG